>CBDVBX010000259.1:0-4723 GCA_965372335.1 uncultured bacterium
ACCTCGATGGCGCCCTCCGCCGACCCCTTCACACCGGTGTTGCCCCTCTCGTGGTGCCTGTAAATGTTTTCGCCCACGATGATGGCGTCGTCCACCACGATACCCAGCACCACGATAAACGCAAATAACGAGATCATGTTGATGGTAACGCCGAGAGACGGCATCAGCCACAACGCGCCGAGGAATGATATCGGGATGCCGAAACTCACCCACCAGGCGAGACGGAGCTTTAGAAACAGCGCCAATATAATGAATACGAGGATGTATCCGTTGCGCGCACTCTTGACCATCAGGTCCAGGCGATCTTGAAGAATCCGTGAGTAGTCGTTCCACGGCGTCAACGTCACGCCAGCCGGCATACGCGGCTGGGCCTCGGCGACGTACTCCTTGACCAATTGGGCGATCTTCAGGGCGCTTTGATCCCCCACGCGAAAAACGCGGATTCCCACGGCGGGCTCACCCGAGAACCGCGCCGACTGGTCAGTTTCGGCGAAACCGTCGACCACTCTTGCCACATCGCCGAGCAGCAAGCGCGTGCCATCGGGTCGCGTGAGCAATACAATTTCTTCGAACTCGTGCCCGCGATACGCTTGAGCTTTGGTGCGTAGTAAGATTTCGCCACCTTCGGTGCGAAGCGAACCGCCGGGTAGGTCGAGCGACGATCGCCTGACGGCGTTTGCTACGTAGCTAAACGTCAGTCCGTGACGGCGAAGCGTGTTTTCCGACACCTCGATCGATATTTCGTACGGTCTCGCCGACACCAGGTCGACCTGGCTAATGCCGTTGATCGCGGTCAGCTCGTCCCGTACGCGGTCGCCCAGCGCTTTGAGCGAGGCTTCGTCGACGTGGCCGTGGATGGCAAGATCGATCACCTGCCGACGATTGGTGAGTTCGGCGATCACCGGTTTCTCGGTCTCTTCCGGAAATGTCTCGATTGCGTCGACGCGGGCTTTGAGGTCGTTCAGGAGTTCGCGCGAATCGGCCCCCGGTTCGAGCTCGACCATTACAGTGCCCACACCTTCGGATGCCGTCGACTCCAACCGTTTGATCCCCTCGAGGTCTTGAATCGCCTCTTCGACCTTGATGCACACACCCTCTTCGACTTCTTCCGGAGCCGCGCCGAGGTAACGGACGGACACGGTGATAATGTCCAGGTTAAACTCAGGAAAAACCTCTTTGGTAATCGCAGGAATGGTGAGTATCCCTGCCGCGACGATGAGCGCCATCAGCAGATTGGCGACGACGTGGTTAGCGGCGAACCATCTAATCGCGTTGTTCATTTCGTACCCCCCGCATTCGCCGTTGCCTGGGTGTTGTCGTCGTCCGGCTTCTCCTCACCATTGTCTGTGTTACCCACCGCGTCCACGGAGCGGACCTTCATGCCGTCCGAAACGGCCTCCAGAGTCGATACGCACACGCGCTCGCCGGGTGCCAGGCCGCCGACGATGATCGCAGACTGGCGGTCCACGCGGAGAACGTCCACGTCTCGGAACCTGAGCCGGTCTTCGTCGTCGACGATCAACACCTGCCCACCGCGCAGCGCCGTCCGTGGCACGGTGATCGCGCCGTCAACCACGCTCCCCGCGATCTCTGCTTCGACGAACATGCCCACGGCCAACGGCAGCCCATCCTCGCTTTCCTGCTTTCCGTACGGATCGTTGACCTGCGCGACCACGTGCACCATGCGGCTCACTGGGTCGATCTCTCCCTCGACCCGCACGATCCGTCCCGTCCACGAATGTCGTTTGCCGGCAAAATCGGTGTACAGTATGACTTTCGGTCCGGGCTCCTGCGCCGCCGCCCCCCGGTAGTCGATCGGCAGGTCGAGGTATGCGAGATTTACGTCGGGCACGGGCAGCCGGACCTCCGCCACGTCCACCGAGTACACGCTTGCCACCGGTACGCCAGGCGCCACGTATTCACCCAGGTCGGCGATCTTTGCCCTCACCCGGCCGGCGAACGGCGCGCGAATCTTGGTCCGCGCCAGGTCGCGTTTGGCTTTTTCCAGTCTGGCTTCCGCCGCGGCCAGCGCCGCCTGCGCTTCCTGCAGCTGCAACTCCCGAGTAGCAAGAGGCGAATCTTCCCCGGTACCCAGCTGCGTCCACTCTTCTCTCGCCACTTTGGCCTGCGCCTCCTCGATTTCCAGCCTCACCTTCACCTGCGCCACCGTTCCCTCGGCTATGGCGACTGCGACGCGGTAATCGCTCGGATCAACCTCCACAAGCACGTCACCTTTTTCGAAAAATCCCCCGGACTCAAAGCTTCGCGACACATGTACAATGGTGCCGGCCACTTCGGCTACCAAGTTGGTTTCGGTGCGCGCCTTGACGGTGCCCTGTGTGCGTACGGTCAGCCGAAGAGTCTCCGGTTGAACTTCGACCACGCGGACCAACGGCGCGTATTCGATGACCGGGCGCGTCGGAACGGGAGCCCGTGATTTGACCATGACGACGGCGATGAGCGCCCCGACGGCGAGGATCGCGAACGGTAATATGACCTTTAATTTGTTCTCACTGATCTTCACCGGGGGCCTCCGATTGTTCTGCGTTCTCTTCCGATTTGGCAACGAGGAACTGCGTCCACTCGGTTTCGAGGTCGAAACCGCCGCCCAAGGCGACGTGCAGATTGATTCTGGCTTCAAGGCGTTCGCGTTTGACGGTAATCAGTTCGCTCACCGAGTTGAGTGCGCGGCGTTGTGTCTCCAAGACGGTGATGTAGTCGGTCAGGCCGGCCGCGTACTGGCGCTCTGCCAACGTCTGCGCGGCGACCGACTGGTCCGCTGCCTCCTGTGTGTAGGTAACGCGTTTTGCCAGCCGCTGTTCGGCGACAATCGCCAACTCGACATCGCCGAACGCGTTGAGTAAGGACTGCGCGTAACCCGCCAGCGCCTGGTCGGCCACCGCGTGTGATTGCGCGAGATTTGCGCGCAGCCGTCCACCTTGGAATATCGGCTGTGTTAAGCCGGCCGCGACACTCCATACGCTGAAGTCACCGCTGACCAGATCTCCGACCTGTTCGCTGAGCGTTCCGCCACTGGCTGTAAGCGATATGCGCGGGAAGAACGCCCTTCGGGCTTCCGAAATCTTCGCCTGTGTGCCCGCGTATCGACGCTCGGCTGCCACCAGATCGGGGCGTCTGATCAATAGCTCGCTGGGCAGACCTGCCGGTACGGCCTTTGGCATTGGCGGCAGATCTGCTTGCGCCTCGATGGCGGCGGCGGGGTATCGCCCGAGTAAGATTTCCAGCTGCCGTTTGGTGCGGTCGAGCTGCTGCTGGCGAAACTCGAGCAGCGCTTCGGCGGCGGCCAGCTGTGATAGCGCCAGTCTCAAATCCAGCGAGGTGCGTACGCCTTGTTGGTACCGCTTGCGGACATAGTCGGCAGAAGTCTGAAAGCTCTTAACCGTCTGCTCCGCCAATTCGGCCTGCTGCCTGACTTCGGTGAGTGCAAACCACGCTTTGGCCGTCTGCGCCGCTAGTGACAGGCGAAATCCCGCCAGGTCGGCCCAGCTGGCTTCGACCTCGGCCAACGCAGCCGACTCGGCCTTGCGTATGCGGCCCCACAGGTCGATCTCCCACTGTGAGTCCAACGACACACCGAACGCATTGCTGTATACACTTTTGACGCCGGGAATTGGAATCCCCAAAAGTATGTTCTTACGCCGTCCCCCGCTGAAACCGGCCGAGATCTGCGGCCACTTGTCCGCACCGGTGATCCGTGCGATCGCAGCCGCCTGGTCAACCCTCGCCGCTGCCGTCACCAGGTCGAAGTTGTTCGTCAATGCTTCCTCTACCAGTGAGTCGAGGCGACTCACACCGAAGTCGCTCCACCACCGCGTATTGCCCATCGACACGGCCATCGTGTCCAGCTCACCCGCCGTCCACATACCCGGCGCCTCTATCTCGACGGGTGGCGGTTTGTACTCCGGTGCCGACGCACAACCGGCGATCGCAACCACGGCCGCCAGCGCCGGCAACGCGATCTTTCTGTTCTTCAATTCGAGTCCTTTCCTGCCGCCTCGGGCATCGGCGCACGCATGCCTGCTGATAGAAACCGGACCAGCCGCTCGGTCACTTCGTCAGGGTCGCGCGACCACGTGAAGCGCTTGGATTTTTCCGGATGAATTCTGGGAATGAAAACGGTAAAGACCATCGCGCCTACGACCATGTGCATTCGCCATTCGATTTCTTCACGACTGAGTCCCGGCAGTGCCCGGCTTACGGCGCGGCCAAACCTCATGGCAACTTCTTTAAACACGTCGTGGTGGATCGAGTCGTTGAAGACCGCTTCGGGTTCTGTGATCGCGCGGGCCATCAGCCGCGGGATGATTTCCTGGTTGCCGCCGGCGCGGTTGCGGCGCATAACGGGCAGAAGGAACGCGCGAATCACCTCTTTTAGCGGGACCGGACGGTCGCCCCGTTCGGCTTCGAGGGCGTCGAGTTTTTCCAGCCGTTCGCGGTTCAGTTCGGCCACCCGCCGGTTGAAAACTTCCTTGATCAGCCCCTCTTTGGAGCCGAAATGGTAGTGGACGGCGGCCGTGTTGACGGCGGCTTCCTTGATGATGGCGCGTAGAGATGTCGCGGCAAACCCGTTATCAACAAATAACTTCTCCGCAGCGTCGAGTATCTTTTCCTTGGTAGTAAGGTCTTTCATGAATCACCTGCTTCAATCATACGCTTTATTTAAGCACATGATTGAAAGATTGTCAACCCTAAATAATCGCCC
>CBDVBX010000260.1:0-4707 GCA_965372335.1 uncultured bacterium
ACGTCATCGTGTGGCGAGACGTGTTCAAGAAGTTCGAGATACTGGGAAAGACCGCTTCGTTCATGGGGGTGACAGGAAAGCTCCAATCCGAGGAAGGCGTGGTGCACCTCGTCGCCGAGTCGCTGTGGGATCCCGCCCTCGACCGCAAGCCAGGCCGACGCAAGAGCCGCGACTTTCACTAAAGCCGAAGGACACGTCGACTATCGGTTCAGTATCAACACCATCGGTAGCACAACGAAAAATCCGCCGGCGATAGTGGTTTTGATAAACTGCGCGAATCCCTTCATGACCACTGGCGCTCCCTCCGGTTTACTCCTTTACGATCTCGAGTATGTCCTGTTCGAGCGTTTTTTTTGGGGTTTCGACGATGCGCCCTAGCTCCACGCCGTCGCGCTCGAAGATAAAGGTAGACATCAGTTGGACGTCGTACCACTTCTTGACATTGACCGACCAATCGAATACCTCCGGTGGAATCGGCATGGTGCGTTTGAAACGCGAGCTGCCGACGGCGTACATCTTCATCTGGGATATCGGGTAATCGGCCTCTTCGAGGATCTTCCACAACTTCGGGACCTCGTATCGCGAGTCCGAACACCACGTGCCCAGAATGAGTGTGATGTCGACGTCCTCTACATAGCCGGCGATGTCGAACACGACGTCTGAATCGGGCGTGTACTCGAAATACTCTGTATCCCAATCGCCCAGTTTCTGTTGGATGTCCTCTTGCGTGATATCGCCGAGCAACACCAACCCGTACCTCTCCAGTTCTACTTCGTACAAACCGATCTCTTCGGGTTCTTCGGCTTCGTCGACAGGTGGGTACATGTCGTCCCACCACTCCGGTTCCTCTTTGAGCCATTTGTCGAACCAGGCCAGTATGGCGTTCGACCAGGCAATCCGCTTTTCGTAATCGACGATGAAGTGGTTCTGTTCCGCGTAACGGATATACTCCACTTCTTTGCCGAGGATTTTCAGGGCGACGTACATCTGGTCGCTTTCGCCCCGCGGAACATTGGTATCCGCCGCTCCGTGTAATAACAACAGCGGTGTGTTGACTTTGTCCGCCGCAAACAGCGGGCTTTGATCGATATAGATGTCGGGCCGGTTCCACGGGAAGCTCTCTGCGGTGGCAACGGCGCTGTACCCGTATCCCCAATACCCTTCGCCCCAATAACTCGAAATCGAGCTGATGCCCGCGTGCGAGACCGCGGCGGAGAAGATGTCCGTCCGCGTGATCAGTAGTTGAGTCATGAACCCGCCGTAGGAAGCGCCGATGCATCCGACCCGAGCGGGGTCGACGTACGGGTGCGCTTCCAGAAACTTCATTGTCCCGTCGATGATCTCCGGTGCCGATGTCTTACCCCAGTCGTTGACGTGGCGTGTGGAGAACTCCTGCCCGAAACCGGTCGCGCCGCTGGGCTGGAGTACGTAGACCACATAGCCGTTGGCCGCCCACAGATTTTTCGGATAGCGGCCGCCGAAGCTGCGGACCACCGGCGACGTCCCGCCGTAGTAGTAAACGATGCACGGCCACTTTTTGCCCGGGTCGAAGTTGGGCGGGAAGTGGATGCGACCGACGATCTCGGTACCGTCGCTCGATGTGAAGTTCCAGTCCTCGACCTCGCCGATCTTTATGTCCGCGAACCGCTCGGCGACAGGTTCCACGACGGTACTAACCTTGCCTCGCTTGAGATCGACGCCGTAAACGCGCCACGGTTGATTCGATCCCGAACCGACGAACACCATCGCCGGCTTATCGCCGGCTACACCGCGGCTGCGGTGAATGACCTCGCACGGCAAGTCAATTTTCTTGAAGCGTTTTTTGCCGACGTTATAGCGGTACAGTGTTCCAAACTCGCCCTCTCCGGCCACGACGTATATGTCCTTGCTCGACTTCGGCCAGTACACCGACTGCACGGCAGGATCAAATTCTTTGGTGATCGCGTCTACTTCTTTGGTCTTCGGATCGTAGATATACGCCTGTCCGTCGTAGTCGTTAGCGATGACGTCTTTGGCGACGTCCCTACCCACTTCGCCGAACGCCGATGGCCCGCCGGTGAACAAGATCTTTTTACCGTCGGGCGACCACTGCGCGCCACGCAGCCAGTGCCCCTTGTGCAGCATCTCGGTCGTTTGGCTTTCGAGGTCGAGCAGAAACACTTCGGTCATGCCGTACGGCCTCTCCGACAAATCCTCGTAGGAGCGGCCGATCAGCGCCGACTTGCCGTTGGGATGAATGTCGTACACCCAGGTGTCGTGCTCTCCCGCGGTGAGCTTGCGGGTGACACCGGCCGGGACGGACGTTATATATAGCAAAGACTGGCTCCGCTCGTGTTGGCGTTTGTCGTACAGGCCCAGCATCCGTTTTACACCGCTCTTGTCCTCTTCGGGCTCTTTGTTGATCGAGTACACGATAAATGTGCCGTCCGGACCCCAGTCGTATCCGGAAAAGTCTTCCACATCTTCGACGATGGTCTCGATCTCTCCGGTGGTGACGTCCATGACACGAAGTGTACCCTTTCCCTTGGTCGTCTTTACGTAAGAGAGACGATGTCCCGTCGGCGCCCACTGCCAGCTACCTACGCCGGAGAGATCACGGATCGTCTTCAGCAGTTTGCCGTCTTCGACCTGCCGGATCTCGATCCAGCTTTGCCGGTCACCTTTGGGCGGTGTTCGCAGCGACATCGAAATCTTGAACAGACTGCCATCGGGTGACACGGCAATACCGCCGGCTGTCGGTCCCTCGATGACATCGCCGATCGTCATGTAACGCGTCGGATCGAGTGAGACCTCCGGGTCGGCCTCGAAGTCCTTCCCCGCCGACACCTGGAGATCGAAGTGCCAGTCGACCAGCGAGTCGCTCGGCACGTACACGGTTTTTACCACCAAGAGGTGCTTACCGATCTCGAGCTTGGTGTCGCCCTTCTTTTCGGAGTCGGCGTCCATCTTGCCGTCTTTTTTGCGTTTCATCACCGACTCGCCGTCGATGAACACCTCGAACGGGTGCGTCGCCCTGGCAGCCAGATCGATCTTCATCCAATGGGGCACATCGATGTAGGTGGCGAGGTACGCAACCGCTGGGAGCTTGTCGGCCGACGGCAGTTGCGCGCCGGTCGTGTCACCGGTCGTCACCGTCCTCCACGCGACTTGCCCGCCGTCGAGCAGTGTGACAGTCACACCCTCGACCGGCTCGAGATCGCGGACGGCAATCTGCTCATACGACAGCAGGTCGCCGGCGCCCATCTTGGTGTCGTCATCCTCGTCGTTGAATGCCGGGAATGGTGAGTCGAAGGGCCCCAGCAGAAGCCACTCGTCTACGTGGATTTTGTTTTTCGCCGATTCACCGGCTTCGCCGGCTTTTTTCTCTTCGGCGAACCCGGACACGGCGGCGCTAATTACAAAAACGGCCACCACAACGACCGGTAGCCACATCCGCAAAAAACGACTAGAATGATGACCCATGACAATCCTTTCGTTCGTATTGGATAATCGGTGATTTGGAATATCCAGTGATTCTACGATGTAACAAGGGGTTTCGCCATGAAAATCAGATTCGCGCTGGTCGGTGCAGTGTCGGTGATCGCGGCAGCAGCAACCGTGATGGCCGGTGATCCCACCGTCCAGGAGCTCCTCGATTCGGTCGGTATCAAACCCTCGGGCACTCAGCGAGGGCAAATGGACACGGTGGGTTTTGTCACCACCGGTGAACAGATGGATGGGGTGGTGGCGCAGAGCCGCGAACTGGCAGCGCGCCGTCTCGGGTCCGGCGAGTCCGCCGTCAAAGCGGCCGTTTGTCCCCACGACGACTATTACTACGCCGGCCGTTTGTACGCGCTGCTCATGCCGCGCATCAAAGCGAAGACGGTCGTCCTATTTGGCGTGTTTCACAAGGCGTGGGTGTGGGACATGCGCGACAAACTGGTGTTCGATTCGTACGAGACGTGGCGTGGTCCGTATGGTCCGGTAAAGGTGTCACCGATTCGTGAGGACATCATTGCGAGGTTGTCAAAAGACGACTACGTGGTCGACAACGACATGCAACAGGTGGAGCACTCGGTGGAGGCGATCGTTCCCTGGCTGCAGGCGTATAACCGCGACGTCGAGATCGTCTCCATACTGGTCCCCTACATGCACTGGGACACGATGGACGCCCTGGCCGGCGATCTCTCGCGTGCGCTGGCTACTATAATAGAGGAAAAGGGTTGGCGGCTCGGCGAGGACGTGTGCCTGATCGCGTCTGCGGACGCGGTTCACTACGGTGACTCGGGTTGGGGCGGCGGCAACTATGCGATCTTCGGCACGGACATCGATGGGTATGATAAGGCGGTTCAACGCGACCGCGACCTCGCGAACAATCTCCTCGCGGGCACGATCGAGCCGTCGAATCTTGAGGAATTTCTGTACACGTGTGTCGACCGCGACAACGTGATGAATTACAAGTGGGCCTGGTGCGGCCGCTTCTCGGTTCCGTTCGGACTGAACGTGGCAAACCGTGTCAAAGAAGCGCTGGCAGGTTCCGCTCTCATCGGCGAGGTACTGGACTACGGTACCAGCGTCAGCGAAGCGTCGCTGGATCTGGACCAAATCGAAGGCCTAGGCACCACCGCACCCAACAACCTCCGCCACTGGGTCGGCTATCCCGCCATTATTTACCACTAAACCGCCGTTGGATGTGACCTCTTGAGATTTGGGGGCCGGCCGCCGCGG
>CBDVBX010000261.1:0-4700 GCA_965372335.1 uncultured bacterium
AGTGTTACGAAAGTTCTCTACTCCTATGGGAAGATTAAGGAGTCAATGTGAAGACTTCATAAAGGGAATATGAAGATTCGTGGACGTTCGTCACCTGCGTGCTTCTTATTTGCTATTTGTGAGTTACCGCTCCACACCTCTCAGCGTCACCGGTTGGGTGATCTGAAACTCGAGCACTGTCCCGACGGGGATCCGAATGTGACGGTCATCGAAGAAGTTCCCCAGGCTGGCGTCCACCGGCTTAGCCGTTCCGAGTAAGGAGTAATTGCCGTCGCCATCGTGTTCGACGCCGAAATAGTCGGAGGTAATGGGTTGCTGCTTACCAGCGATGCTGAGGTCGGAGATGAGGATCTCAATCACCGCCTTGTCACCCGAACGTTTTGGCTTCACGACTTTGCGCACCCGGCCGTACACTCGTTTACCCTTGGCGGATAATGTGACGCCGTCCACCACGAAGTCCTCGGCGATTTCGGCGAAGTAGCGGTCGCCCGCGCCGCTCTTTCGCGTCCCCAACTCGTCGGTGATTCTAACCCGCACGACGGTTCCGGACCTGATCTTGACCGGTTCCGCAGCCGGCGGTGGCGTCGCGCCGATAGAGGCGCTCGAAAAGTGAATCGAGAGGATGTCGTCGACGGAGAATTCGATGATGGTGTCTCCCTCGACGTTGAATCTGACCGCTTCGGATGTGGCGCTGACGAACTGCCCCTTGAGGATCCGGCCGTCCTTGAGTTTCAGGATGTGAGCTTGCGTCAGCAGAGGCACGACGATCAGCGCGAGCACCAACGTAAACAATATCGGTCTTCTCATGATCAACACCTCGAAGGTTCAGCTTCCCAACACGAAATTCAAGGATTCAATCCCGCGTTACAACAGTATCCGGCGTTTACTCTACTCCCACTGCGCCGCCCGGACCAACGACAAAATCGCTCGACACCCGGTTGATGATCGACAGGGTCCGTCGCGGCCACGTGCCTGCCATCGCAAACAACAGGTCTACCCACCAGGGCGCCAGCGTCACCCACTTTTGAATGTGGTACGAACGCCGCAGCTGCCGGACCAATTGGGCGTCGCACAGCCGGTCGTATTCTGACAACATTGAGTACGTTGTGTCCCGCCGCTCGATCGAAGCCATGACCACGCCGGCGGCGAGAGTGGCGGACAATAACGCGTTTCGAATGCCCTCGCCGGTGAGCGGATCCACCAGCGCGGCGGCATCCCCCACGAGAAGGGCGCCGTCGAACGCTCTTTGTTCGGGCCTGTGTGACCCATTGGCCAGCTGCCAGGCGGCCACGTGCTCACGATCATAATTCGGCTTGAGCCGTTTGCACACAGCCGGCGAATTCATAAACCAGTCCAACAACGATTCGAGCGTCGACTTCGGCCCCGGCATTTTTGCTTCGCGCGTTGCTTGCAGCCTGTCCGCTCGTATGACGACTCCTATGTTCGCCCGATCGGGACCCAGCGGAAGAATCCAGCCGTATCCAGGCACCAACCGCTTGTAGAAATAGAACTCCGCTCGGTGGGGCAGCGTTTCGATACCGTCGACGTAAGCACGGACGGCCACCGACCGCGACTTGTCCGGCCGCTTGCCGTTGGACCGGAGATCCCGTCCAATCACGGAGGTGGCGCCGTCGGCACCGATCACTACGTTAGAGGTGAATTCGGTATCACTGCCGTTCACTGAGGCGCGAACGCCAACGACCTGACCGCCTTCGACCAAAGGCCCGCGCACCTGGGCTTGCAGAAAACGGGCCCCGCACTCCACGGCGTGCCCTTGTACGATTGCGTCGAGTTGTTCGCGGGGAGCGATGTAGAACTGCGCACCGTCGCGTTTGGGCTGGAACGACGTCTCCCACGTCCGCCCCGACGGAGAGCCGAGGCGTATGCCGTGTATCGGGTAAAAACCGGCCGCGCGGATTTTGTCGCCCAGGCCGAGCGAATTGAGAATCTCGATCGATCCCGGTGGAAAGCCGTCGCCGCAGGTCTTGTCTCGGGGAAAGGTCTTGCGGTCGAGAAGCAAGACGTCGAGGCCGCGACGAGCGAGTATGCACGCGGCCGTCGAACCGGCGGGCCCGGCTCCCACTACAATTACGTCGGCGTCCACGCAATCCTCCCGGTTATTGTCCCTTTGGCGGTTCCGATTCATCCAGGCCAGCACGTCCGTGTACCCCAACCATACTCCATCGGACCCCGCTGTGTCACCACTGGGAATAGTTGGCTCTGGACTCAAGAATTTGCTTGATGGGCCGGCTTTTAGCCGATACAGTCGGGGAAATTTATCCTTAGATACGCCGGCTTTTAGCCGATACAGTCGGGAGAATCTATCCGTATCTGATCCCATAATTCGAATTGGCACCCGCTCTGCCAACAGGAGGTATCGCTTTTGAAAAGGCATTTCAATCAACGTCACATGGTCCTTGTAGCGCTCGCGTTTTCCATTGCCGCCGCGGCGGTTGCCGGCACGGTCCAGGCCGGCGAGAAACCGGTTTTCGATTTGTATGGTTTTGTTCGATTCGATCTCATGTATTTTGACTCGCAGATGCAAAACGATCTGGTACCGATGTGGGTCAAAAACGAATACGACGGCAGCGTCAAAAAGGACGACCCTTCCTTTATCATGCACCCGCGGCTGACCAGAATCGGGATGCGGTTCAAGGGGTGGAAGATCAACGAACGATGGAAAGCAGACGTCGGTGTCGAGGTCGATTTTCAAGAATTCGCCAGCCGTTCCGAGTCGCGCCAGTCGGTTCGCATGCGCCTTGGCTACATTCGCTTGCACAGAGACTACTGGCAGATCATGGGCGGCCAGCACTGGGACTTGATCTCGCCCCTGTTTCCCAACGTCAACCTAAACGCTGTCAACTGGAACGCCGGTAACTTGGGAGATCGCAGGCCGCAGTTTCGGGTGACGTTTGCACCGCAGCTGGCCGACGGTGGCACGGTCTACTTCGCCGGCGCCCTCGCGTTGCAGGGCGCGGTGAACATGGCGGACATCGACAAAAACGGCATTCCCGACGGTCAGGACGCTACGTTTCCGCAGCTTCAGGGCCGATTTGGCGTCAAGCAACCGGTCGGCGAGAGTGTCGAATTCAGGATGGGTGTGTGGGGGCACCTCGGCAAAGAGGAACTGTACGAATCCGACACCACGACCGTCAAAATAGAATACGACTCGTGGAGTGCGGGGGCCGACTTCTGGATAACGGTGGGGAAAAAGGTCAAGATCCTCGGCGAATTGTGGACGGGCGAGAACCTGCCGGATCTTCGCGGCGGTATCGCCCAGGGAATCGACGACGTTAATCGCATCGAAATTGGCGCGAGCGGCGGTTGGGGTGAGTTCGACTACATCGCCTCCGACAAAACGACGCTTATCGCCGGTTATTCGATCGACAATCCAAGGGACGAGGACCTCAAACACGACAACATGCGCTCGAAAAACCAAATGGCCTACGGCGCAGTGCGCTGGAAACCCTGGGCGGGAGAATTCATGCTCACACTGGAGTACATGCGTTGGTGGACGGATTTCACGGGATTTGATGAAACGTCGACGTCTAACCACGTCGACGTTAACATGATGTACTTCTTCTAGATTTCGAGGGTTGCTTCAACGATTAGGGGTTCGGTTGAATAGGCTCCCCCCAAGGGGGAATGCTCCGGGGGCCTTCGCTTTTCTCGCTCATGGGGATATAACGTTCAAGGCTGTATGGCCCCGGTGGCCAACTGGACTTTGGCCCACACCTCGATGGGATCGGGCATTTCTGGCCTTTGACCGCCAGACGGCCTCATACCGCCGCGTCTCCCACCGCCCATACCACCCCCCTTGCCGCCACGTCCGCCACCCGTCATCTGATCCGCCAGCTTGTCCCGGTCTATCTCCGGCGTCTCGAGCCCCAGTCCGATAATCGAACCGGGGAGAGCACCAATTCCGTAGCCGAATGAACCGGCGTTTGCAACGGGGACGACGAACTCGAGCACTATTTTGCTTTCGTCGGCGACAGCCGACGCCTTGATTCCATCGAGAGCCGCAACGCCGACACGGCGCCATGTTTGGTCTCCGATGCCAACGACCATCATTTCCTTTACGGATTCGTCGAACTGGGTCTGGAATTCACCCGGGTCTTGTTCGCTCATGAGCGACATCAAGCTGGCGGCGTCCTCCTGCAGTCCAATAGGGTAGCGTATTCCGAACCGCTTGCCCTTTTCGCCTTCAGGATCGAACCACAAATACAATCCAGACATCATGATCTGGCGTCTGACGCCGCGGTCCCCCACGACGAGTACGATGTACAGGTCGATCGCGTCGTTGGCCAGTCCATACGAAAGGTTGGCGTCCTCGAGAAACGTCAACGTCCCTTGCCAATCGTCAATCTTCCCGTCGACGGTGATCTCGCGGTCCCGCGCCCGACTTTCTATCCTCTCCTCTTCTCCACACCCCGCAACCAGCGCTAGCACCACGACCAAACACATCAGAATTCGCATGCTCATCTCCTGTTCAACGCGCGCTTCGTAGGATTAGACAACCCCACGCCACTATTATTGCAAATTTTGTCCGAACGCGATAGCCGCCCTCTCGCGGGCCGAAGTGGTAATTTGGGCAGATCGCCGTGGGCTTCGGAGGTTTTTGGGCCGACCGACGGCGGGTGAGCCGGAATTTACGAGAGGTTAGCCGTTGGTGCCGTTGCGGGGGGGGGTGGCGCTGATCA
>CBDVBX010000262.1:0-4685 GCA_965372335.1 uncultured bacterium
TCACGCCGCCGCTCGCCAGGGCGTCGAACGTAAACGCCACGTCTGTGATTCCGGTGGGCACTTTCGAGCCGTACGTGCCGTCGTTGTGCTGGTTGCTCTGGAAACTCCCCCACGGGACGTCGTCCTCGTCGTAGGCACTCTCGAGATCCCAAAGATAAACGTAGGAGTCCCAACCCGCGGCGATGACGTCGCAGTCGCCGTCGTCGTCGATGTCCGTCACAGCCGGTACGCCGCGCATTGCGTCGCCAGTCGCCAGTGGGAAACCGTCGAGCAAATTGCCGGAAACATCCCACGCGTTGATCAACTTGGTCTCGTCGCCCAGGAGGATGTCCAACGACCCGTCGGCATCGACATCGGCAATAATCGGAGAGCTTTCGGTGTAGGTACTGGCGTTGTATTGCACCGGCCATCCGCTCACCTGCGTTCCATTGGCCTTGATGGCGTACAAATTCCCATCGGCGCTGGGTATGACCACCTCGAGGTCACCGCCGCCGTCCAGATCGGCCAGTGCGGGCGAAGGGCCGAACGACAAGCTGTTGAGATACCATCGCGACCACAACTCGGTGCCGTCGTGGTGAAACGCATAGACGTTTCCGTTCCAGGTATTGACGACAATTTCAAGGTCGCCGCCGCCGTCACCATCCAAATCGCCCACGACAACGCTCCCACCGGCGTCGGACCCCAAGTAAACCGGCCAGCCGGTCACCATAGTGCCGTCTTCGTTGAGCACGTACACCGAGTCGCCCTGAGTGCCGACCACGATTTCATTGAGACCGTCCATGTCGATGTCCGCAATCGCCGGGGAGCCGTACTGATATGTACAGTTGGCGAAACGATGAAACACGCCCTTCGTCGACGGGTTGGAATCGCCGTCACGGTACTCGTTGCCGTCTGGCTCCCACACGTACAGCACGCCGAACTCGTCAAGACCGATGATCTCCAGTACATTGTCGTCGTTTATGTCGCCGATCACCATCGCCGCGCGAATCGGGTTTTCAACCGGCTGCGGCCAACCGGGAAGATCGGCGCCGACGTAGTCGAACACGTAGACATTCAAGGAGTCCCGCGAAGCGGCGACGATCTCCAAACCGGGATTTCCGTCGAGCCGGGCAAGCGCGATGGGAGATACGAATGCCTTGCCCCTGGTCGTCAACACACCCCAACTTTGCGGGTCGTCGTCGCCGTCTATCAGCTCGAAGCCGTCGTGGTGCCACGCGTACACCCACCGGTCGCCCTGCACGATTTCGAGGTCGCCGTCACCGTCGATGTCGCCGAACACCGGGGAGCTGACCGTCGGCGACCTCATTTTGATAGGGAAACCCGATATTTGCGGCGGATTGGTGCTGCCCGAGCCTTCTGCAGACGCGGCGCTTTCGTTGCCGGAATAGTCGATTGCGGTTACGACATAAAAATACGGGGTACTGGGCGCCAGGCCCGTATCGAGGAACATCGTGTGACGCACCGGGTCCGCGTTGGCGGGCGAGTAGGGTCCGCCCTGGACGTCCGAGCGATACACGTTGTAGTTGGCAACGTCGGGGGTGGGACTGGCGTCCCACCTGGCCTCCAAACGGTCGATGCCGAGGCTTGGATCGAAAGAGAGATTCGACGGTGGCGACGGTGGCCTCAGCTCCAGCGTGTCCACATAAGAACGCCCGTATATATCCGTGATCGTAATTTCCAGGTAGTGTTCCGTCGATACATCGCCTTCCGACATCCGGAATCCGTTGGTGTTCTCCATCTCGACCAGCGGTGCTATGTCCGCGTAAACGTCGGCGCCGGCGGTGATCGTAAACGCGCCGTCGAGGTCGACTATCGATGCCGAGAGGCCGTACGCAGTGCCGGTTCCAAAGTTTTTCACCCCGTAGTACAAGTCAAATACTTCTCCCGCCTGGTTTACACCGTCGCCGTTACCGAACGCGGAGTCGTCAATTCGAAGCGTGGTGAGATCCAGTGACGGAGCGTGTACAACCTTCTTAAACGTATCGTTCCAAGTCTCGAATCCGTCTTCCTCGACGACCAGATCGAACGCCGACGAGGCCTCGTCGCCGAAACTACTCGAAAACGTGACCCGGAACGGATCGCTAGCCGCTTGCGTGCCCCCGCCACCACCGACCGTACCGACGGCGGCGATGCTGTCGACGATCGTCACTCCGACGTCGTCCGAGCGAAGTCTCAGCGTGACGTTGCCGCTCGTGTTCTGACCCGTGTTGATCATCTCCAAGAGCATGCCGACGGTCTCGCCGGCGTCGATTACACCGTCGCCGTTGCCAGATGTCCCGCCGATATTGTCGTCGTCGACCACCATCCCGTTGTAGCTCACGTAAGCCCCGCTGCTGCCGTTTACCGTAATGGTCCCGTCGTAGCGCCCGTGGTTAGGCCCAGTCGCCACCACGCTGATTTGCCCCGCGCTCTCGGCGCGGAAGTCAAACGTTACCTGGCCCGAACCGTCCGTGGTCGCGTACTGGTAATCGTCCGTGCCTTTCGACAGGCATACCGTTGCCGAATCCACCGGATTTCCGCCGGCCGTCACCGTCACCAATATCGAGGTCGTCCCCAAACCAACGTTCGAGACGTGCGACACCGCCAGGTTATCGACTTGATTGGTCCACAGGGGCATTTCGGGATCCGCCAGGCACGAGTAGATGTAATGAGTCCACAGGTCCACGTTGTCGCTGATCATCGCCAGGGGCGTTCTCTGCACCCGCGAACGGGCAAACACCTCGCCGATGTGGACCACGTCCTGGATGAACATCAGGTCGTAGTATTCGTTCATGTAATACGCCGACGCATTGGGGAACGCGCTCTCGTTGGCACCAACGGCCGAGACGGCGCCGCCGTTGGGCGAAAGCATAAAGTGCTCGGCCAGGCAGAAATAGGTGTAGGCCACGGCGGTGCAGTTGAGCAGGTAAATGTTCATATATTTGCTGCCGTTGGTCATCACATCGGCATCGTTGTTGGTGACGCTGCCGTTGTAGCACGACATATTGAACCGAAACCCGTGCCCGATGTGGATCACGTGGTCGAAACCGACGTTCATCGAGTCGATGGCCGCCTCTTTGGTCTCGTGAACCGATCCGGAGAACAAGTTATCCGTCTCGTACATACGCACGACGTCCAAACCGGGATCCTGCATGGTTGTCAGGTATAGAAATTCCGCCATATCCGCCCCGTTGAGACTTATCTGGTCGCCCGACCAAAACAACACTTCGGCCAGAAATAATATGCGGTTCGTGTACGAAGCCTGATCCGGGGTCTCGTAATCGATGATTTTAGCCGTGAGCAGGGCGACATCGGCCGTACTCCGCGTGGGAAGCCGGCCAATGTACACCTCGGCGTACAGGTCGGGGTTGTCGATGCCCCACGGTGGCTGCTCGCCAAAGATGTCGTCGCCGTCGGCGTTGAAGTCGCCGTCGAGGCCAACGAAATAGAGATCGGCGGGTAGGAAACGTCCGCCGTCGTAATAGAAACTATGCAAGAGTCGCGCGGGAATCTGTTCTGTGTCTCCACCGAGGAGCACGTACGTGATTCCCCATTTCGCGTAGGCGTCCTTGATGAAATTTCGGATCGTCTCCTGCAAATCGGAGCCATTGCGGTAGTTCGCCTCGATCCACTCGGTCGTTCGAATCACTGCCGGCACGCCCTTGGCCGTTTTCCAGTCGGCCAGCGTCTGATACGCCGCCGCCAGCGAATCGTTGGTGATAATTACGTAGTCGACCGCGCTTCCCTCCAGCGACGGGAAAGACGTCGGTTGAAACCCGCCCTTTGGTTTGGCCACATGGGTTTCCTGAAAATGATACCCGTACGCCGCTTCGGGATTGATGACGAGTGAGGCGAGGTCGCGCTGAATCCTCGTCCGAAAACCTTTCCTGAACCTTTCCCTGGTAATCGTGCCGTTGTCCGTTGTCTCCGTCCGGGTCGTAATTTCGAGCGCGAGATCTTCGAGCAACACCAGGTCTCCCGCATCGAGCTGAACCGGAAACACCGCAAAGCTGGCAACGGCATAGCCGTGCAGATACCCGGTACCCAGGTACACGGCCGACGCCGACGGAAAACGACTCGCGTCATTCGTCCAGCCGACCAGCGGTGAGGCCGTCGCTTCGATACCGTCGTCGGTAGCCGTTGGCGGTGCCAGCATTGGTGAGTATCCCCGCGAAACCACCGTGCGTCCCGTGGAAGTGACCTGATATCCGTCGACAGCCTCCCCTTGAGGCAGCAACACATTTACGACGCGGAAGGGGAGAACGGGAAGTCCCTCGTCCTCCAACGGGAAGTACCCGCTCTCATCGATCGTCACCGTCGATGTTCCACCGGCCGTCTGAACCACGACCTTATCTGGCGACGGGCCCAGCGGAAGCGTCAGCTCGGATGCCGTCGCGGCCGAAGTCGGAAGCACCGCCAGTACGGCGATGACGATACAAGTCGACAAAACTCGGTTTGGAAATCGTTGGTTATACATCTCGTCTTTTCCTCGCATTCAGCTCACTTGAGAAGGAGCATCTTGCGTGTTTGTGTGAAATGTCTTCCCGCCAGCCGGTAGAAATACATTCCCGATCCGACCGACTGGCCCTGGTCGTTGCGACCGTCCCATTCCACCGTGTATTTCCCGCCCATCGCGGTCGCATCCACCAGCGTTCGCACTCGAGCACCGCGTACGTCGTACACCACCAATCGCACGCTTCGCGCGC
>CBDVBX010000263.1:0-4572 GCA_965372335.1 uncultured bacterium
GAGAGGCAATTCAGAAGGTCCTAGACCGGATGTGTTGCCTCTCACTTCTTTTATATATGTCGTGCAGCGCCGGTCCACGAGGTGCCGGATTTGAACCCCGGTCTATAGGGCCGCAGCGGTCTATAAAGGCCGCGGCGCCAATCTGAGCCGTGCCGCGAAACCCGCGGTTGGTCGGCCCCAAACTTCGAATGCCCACGGCGACCTGTCCCAAGACCCGCCTAAGCCCGCAGCAGGCCGGCGCCAAACCTCAATGGTACTAATATATAGAAAAAATGCGTTTACAGGGGTAAGTTGCTTCGATAAGTTGGAAATAGGGGGGGGTACCCCCCAGAGCTGACTGCCGACCGCACCCCAATAGACCCCACCTGGTGCCATGAAAAACATTTTCATACTGATTGCGTTTTCTGCGGTGCTCGCCGCGGCCGCTTTCGTCGTTTGGGCGGAGCGCGCCCGGGGTCAGGCGACCGAAGACGTTCCCGAAGTCACCGGGATGGTCTACATCCCCGCGGGCGAGTTTATCATGGGCAGCACCCTGGATGACCTGCGCGAGTGGGCCGACCAGGACGAGTTCCCCCAGCGGAGCGTTTGGGTTGATGGCTTTTATATCGACGTCCACGAGGTGACCAACGCCCAGTACAAGCTGTTCGCCGATTCGACCGGCATCGAGCCACCCCACTTGTGGGAGGACGGCAACTACCCCATCGGCCACGACGGCCGGCCGGTGGTCGACGTCAGCTGGGATGAGGCGGCCGCCTACGCGCGTTTTGTGGGCAAAAGACTTCCCACCGAAACCGAGTGGGAAAAGGCGGCTCGCGGTAGTGACGGGCGCGCGTACCCCTGGGGCGACAACTACGACGCCCACATGATCAACGGCGAGGGACTGCAACCCGTCATCAGCATCCCGTCCAACGCCAGCCCGTATGGTGTTTACGACATGGCGGGTAATGCCGCCGAGTGGGTGGACGACTGGTATGCCGCCTACCCGCGCCAACCCGGTGAGGAGATCCCCAAAGAGGTCACGACACGCAAGCAGTCGTATCCTGAAAAAAAGTACAAAGTGTATCGTGGCGGCGCGTTCAACACGTTCGGACGTTACCTGCGTTGCGCCAACCGCGAGCGCGAAAAACCTGATAAGAAGTGGCGCTACATCGGTTTTCGGTGTGCGATGGACCCGCCGGCAAGCGATTCAAACCCCGAATGATGGCCAGCGGCCGCCCTATCTATCCAAGTCCCGAAGCCGCTCTCGAATATCGAGGGCGGCTTTGTGATTTGGGTCGATCTCGAGAATTTGGTCGACCTCCCGTGACGCCTTCTTGATATCGCCGACGGCCATATACACCAGCGCCAGGTCGACCCGAATCCGGGCGTACGCGGGAGAGACATTCACGGCGCGCTCCAGGTCTGTCAATGCGGCCAACATCTCCTCCTCGCGCATCTTCCGGTTGTGGAGGGTCATCG
This sequence comes from uncultured bacterium, assembly GCA_965372335.1. Lineage (GTDB taxonomy): Bacteria > Krumholzibacteriota > Krumholzibacteriia > WVZY01 > JAKEHA01 > CBDVBX01. Next base: position 1,459 of record CBDVBX010000263.1, read on the forward strand.
GGTGGTAGGCGCGATGACCGTTTTGGGCCAGCCATTGGGAGTCGACCGCGTCTTTGCGCACGTATATCCAGGCGTACCGGTCGAGATAACAAAGCGTCCAACGGTCGTCCTGCACCAACGAGCGGTGGACCCGCTCCATTCCCGCGTCTGACCTCTCGAGCGGAGGAATTATAAACGCGTCAAGATCGTACTTGCCGGCGATGCGCCGGCGCCCTTCGTAGCTCGTTTGGCACACCAGGAAATCACGATATAGCGACAGACTGAAGTTGCGACCATCTATAAAGCTCTTCCGTTCTCCGTAGAGCTCCCACAGAAGGAACGAACCATAACCGATCGTGTGATACGCCCGGCGGGCGATATTCTCGGTCCGAACGTAGTCGAACGCCTGGACGGGGTAGCGATCGGCGACGGCCCCACCGATCGACACGCGATCGGCGGCCGTCGCTATCAAGACGACCGATGCGGCAATTGCCAATAGCCGAGCTGTCAACGCGCCGTATTTGGCCGCCGTCAATCGGCGGCGCACCGACTGGACGACTGTCGATGACGCAAACAAAACAAAGATCATCGGTAGTGACACCAACGCGAACTCGACGCGGAACCGGTGCGCCTGGAGCGAAAGGTATGCCGTCGCGACTACGAGCAGTGCGGGCGCTAGTTTCAGTCGGTGAAGCGACAACACGATGGCCAGCGTCGCCAGCCCCAGGAGGATTTCGTAGTAGGGATGAAAGGCGCCGTGCCTCAGAGCCGGGTCGAACGGAGAGCGCCACTCGAGCGTAAACCTCGATATCAACTCCCGCTGTTCGCCTCCGAACGGTTGCGTGAGGAACAAACCCGGACTGGGATTGACAAGACACGCCACCAGCATCAAGACCAACAACACCCCGACGCGGCGCCAATTATATGTTTCGGTCGCGTGCGGCCGCACAAGTGACGACCGTTTCGCCAACATGCCGGAGAGCCACTCTCCCCCAAAGAACAGCAGCGCCAACGCCGGGGCGATCGCGAAACTGGGGTGCGTGTTGACCCACAACAGTTGCAAGACGATCGGAATGACGAAAAACGATTTTCCCCCTCGGCGCGCAGCCGTCAGTAGAAACCAAACCAGAATTACCAAAAACAGGTATTCAAACAGGTGGGCGCGAACGAGGAAACGCGAGTGGGCGTTGAGGAGCGCCACCAAAACGACCGGGCTCGCCAGCGCCCAACCCACACCGACTCGCGAGAGCGTCCACAACGAGACTGCAAAGATCGCCACCACCAATATGGCGCGAACGATGATCAACCCCCACGCCGAAGTCAGCGCATGAACCGCATAGAACACCAGTGCGGCGAGGTACGATTGCGGTGCCCACGGCGCGCCCTCGACGGTAAACGTAAAAGGATCTTGTGTAATGAACGACTGTGTTTCGACGATTCTGCGGGCGACGGCCAGCAGCCACCAGATGTCGTTGTTTCGAATGGCAAACAGAGATATCAGACACGCGAACGCCAGCACGATCGCCGCAGCGGCGATATCGACCGGGGATTGTCGATGGTTGACTTGTGATTTCGCCATAGGACTGGTAGAAGGACAGCCGCGTTCGATGTGTCCCTCAATGGTCAAGCCCGACCACCCGTTTGTACGCTGAGGGACACATTCGGAGGCCTCCGAATGTGTGCGGCGTGTACGCCATCAACCTCAAAGCATTTCAAAACAATAGCTTATCCACCTGGTAATTGCAACGACCATAAACGGCACCCGGATTGCTGTTGTATGTACCCGAGCCGGCGTGCGGCAACCCAGCGAACCCCGCCCGCGTCGGCTCACCCGGGAATCTAAATCGACTCGAATCAACAGATCAAGCTAAGGGTAAACAGCACAGCCAACGCACCTATCGAGAAGGAGTGAACATGAAACGGACTCACGCGTACTTCGTAATCGCGCTCGCCGTTGCGGCGTTCTGGATGATCGGCTGCTCGTCGGTTACCGACGACGCGGGTGTCGACGAAGATCTCTTGACGCGGCAACAGGTCGTCGACCTGGATGACCCGTACGGAGGTTTTAATTTCGGCGACGAGGAACCTGCCTTCGGCGATGCCGCGATGACAGAGATGTTCGGCCCCGAGTTGAATGCCCAGTACGACGATCCCATGGAGAGCGATCCCGACGTAGTCGGGAACAAAGATCGCCGGCGTCCGATCACGTATCTCATGATCACGTGGGGCAATCTCGAGGCCGACTCCACGATCGACTTCTGGACCGACTGGAGCGGTTCGCTCACCGCCGAGAACGGCGCGATCTGCCTCAAGCGTACGATCGCATGGGATGCGCACGACGAGATTCTCCCCAGGACGTCGCGCGATTTGCTCGAGTGGCGGTCGCAAACCAAACCCCATTTCGATGGCATTCTGGTCGCGCTCCACAAAATCTATAAGCCAGACACCACGTTGAGCACCTCGGCGGGCGACGTGCCGGATTCAGAACCGTTGTCGATCACATTTGCCACCGACCCGCTCACCGTCACCATATATGAGGAAGACCTCAAAGACCTCCACCGCGTGGTCAAGGTCGACGAGGCGGGAAACGCGGTAGCGTTCAACACCATCACCGTGGAGCCCGATCGTTGCCCAACCGGTTTTCTGGCCGGGCAGTGGAGGCCCGTCCCACATCGCCCGGGAGGCATATTCCGCGGCAAATGGATCAGTGAGAACGGCATTCACAACGGGTATCTGCGCGGGATTTACGGTCCCAACTCCGACGGCGAGAAGGTGTTCTTCGGAAAGTGGATCAAGCGCAATGGATATTTTCACGGCCTTTTGGTCGGATACTACGGCGACTTCGATGCCGAGCCGGGCGGCTGGTTCAAGGGCGTGTGGCTCACACGCGGATTGCGGACCGGCGGACACCTGCACGGCGTGTGGAATACGCGCGACGCCAGTGTCGATCAAGATCATCCTGGCGGATTCTTCAAAGGCCGTTGGGCGAAAGTCTGTCCCAACACCGATCCTAGTTAGCTCAGCCTTTTGCGGCTGATGCGAAGAAGCCCTCGTCGGACGCGCGCTCGGCGGGGGCTTCGTTTTGGTCATCGGCGTCCGGTGAGACCGGTTGCAGTTCGAGTCCTACCCGGGGAG
>CBDVBX010000264.1:0-4544 GCA_965372335.1 uncultured bacterium
GAGGAACGTGCCGTGAGCACGGCCGAACTCGGCCAGGCCACCGAAGCATTCCTCACCGGTACCACCAAGGGCGTCATGCCAGTCGTGCAATTGGATGACACCGTTATCGGTGATGGAACCGTGGGCGCTAACACCCGCAAGTTGACGGACCTGTTCAGAAAGTACGCCGAGGGGAGTTAAGAGGTCAGTTTTTCGAACGGCCTGGCGTCCGCTGACGCCTCGTCGACGAGCTGATCGTGCGGCATCGTTGACGCCGTCTACGGTCTCAACTCCCGGACCACCGCGGAGTCTACCCAATAGATATTGCCAGGCCCATCTGGAATGGGTTTTTCGTTCAGCTCGGAGGGGCACATGAGACAAGTGCTTCCCTTCGGAAGTGAGTGGACAAAAACGCGGCAGGTGCTTTCAATATCTCCTGTATACGCCGACAGAGTCCAACGAAGGGAGACAACACTAGGGGGCTTTGGCCGAAGCGAAGACGATCGAAAACCGCAATGTAAAATCATCGGAGGACAAACTCGACAGTCGCTCGCGGGCTTGCGCCACGCACCGCTGGCGGGCGTCTTTGTCCAGAGATTCCAGACGTTGCTTGGTGCTGCCCATTTCTGTTCTCAGACGTATGAAATCACGGGGTTCTATCTGGTGAGTAAACTCCTGGACCGCCGCGCGTACCGAGACAAACCCCGCCGACTCCAGGAGCCCTTGAACCTTTTCGGGTGAATCCATGAGTTCGTGAAGTGCGATGCGGCCCAACGACTCGCTGGGCACAGCTCCGTGCGCGTCCAGCTCTTCGTTCCAAACCTGGACCGCAGGAGATTCCATGTCGCCCGCCCACGTCGTCATTCCCAACACTCCACCTGGCCGAAGAACGCGCCTGGCTTCCGCCAGCCCCACTCCCGGATCGGGAAGGTGATACAACATAAAGACCATCACGACTAAATCAAACGCCGCTGTTCGGATACCGAGGTTCGCGGCATCCGCCACGGCCACCGACGCATCCGGATCCGCCAATGCCAGCATGCCTTCGGACCGGTCCACACCGACGACGTGTGCCCGACTGAACTTTTGTTGGATCACTGGAAGCAGCAGACCGACTCCCGCCCCAAGATCCAGCGCCCGATCAACGGCGTGTTCCGGCCATTCCTCGAGCAGACTGCACGCGATCGGATGGAGCACGGGCGCCCAACAATCGAGATAAGCGCGGGACTCGGCATCGTACTGCCGGGTCAGGCGCAAGACCGCACCGTTATCGAATCGAGAGGACATTACGAAATCTTACCACAGCCAATGCCTCTGACGGAAAAGCCGATTTTCACCGATATTGTTCCTTCTTGCCTTGTCAAATAGCCGACAATTTTAGTATCCTACACCGAAGCGTGGTCCCTTTCCTTGACCGCGCGGAGACCTTGACCCCAATAGAAGCGGAGGTAGAATTCATGGCGTTGATTGCCACTGGAGCCACGGCTCCGGATTTCAAGCTCGACAGCCACCTGGACACGACGGTGTCGCTGTCAGATTTCCGTGGCTCGAAGAACGTATTGCTCGTCTCTTATCCACTCGATTTCACGCCCACTTGAAGCATGGAGATACCGGGTCTGAACGCTCTCCTCGAGCAGTTCGACGCCGCAGATACCCAGGTTCTGGGTATGAGCGTGGATTCGAAGTACAGTCACAAAGGGTGGGCCGCAGGTTTCGCCGGGATCAAGTTCCCGTTGCTCTCAGATTTCCATCCCAAGGGTGCCGTTGCCAAGGAATACGGTCTGTGGCTAGAAGACGTGGGCATCTCCGACCGCGCGACAGTCCTCATCAACAAAGAGGGCACGGTGCTCTGGTCGAAATCGGTTGGACCGGCTGGCGCTCGCCAACCGCTGGAGCTACTCGAACAGGTCAAGTCTCTGGTCTGACAAAAGATCCTCGGGAGGATTTGGACACCCCTCAATTCCGAGTTAAAACTGACGATCGGATCTCTTTTTGGACAAAAATAAGTCCGGCAGGATAGTCCGGCATATGTGCTATCATGCCCCCCTATGATTGGTAAAACCCTCGCACATTATGAAGTGACCGAGCGCATCGGTGCGGGCGGCATGGGTGAGGTATACCGTGCCCACGACACCAAGCTCGGCCGCGACGTTGCCCTGAAGCTCCTCCCGGAATCCTTCGCGGCCGACACGGAACGACTCGCGCGGTTCGAACGCGAGGCGAAGCTCCTCGCCGGTTTGAATCACACCAACATTGCGGCCATCTACGGCGTCGAAGAATTTGACTCCCAGCGGTTTTTGGTTTTAGAACTCGTCGAGGGCGTGGACCTCTCCAAGCGCCTCACGGAGGGGCCCCTCATTATAGAGGATGCGCTCGCGGTTGGTTACCAGATCGCCGAAGCCCTCGAAGCGGCCCACGAGCAGGGCGTGGTGCACCGCGACCTCAAGCCAGCCAACATCATGGTCTCTCCCGATGGCACGGTCAAAGTCCTCGACTTCGGTCTGGCCAAAGCGCTGGAAACGGACAGGGTGTCAAGCGACCTCTCCCACTCCCCCACCGTCTTGGCCAGCAGTCCCACGGTCCAGGGGGTCATCCTGGGAACCGCCCCCTACATGAGTCCCGAGCAGGCGCGCGGCAAAGCCGTCGACCGGCGGGCGGACATCTGGGCGTTCGGTGTGGTGGTGCTGGAGATGATGACAGCCCGGCGGGTGTTTGAGGGAGAAACCGTGTCGGACACACTGGCCAGTGTCATCAAGAGCGAGCCCGATTGGAACTCGCTTCCCAGCGACACACCACGACCCATCGTCACGTTGCTCAGGCGCTGTTTCGACAAAAACCCGCGCACGCGACTGCGCGACATTGGCGAGGCGCGTATCATTATAGACAGAGTGCTGCGCGGTGAGACCGAATACGGTTCGGACGCGGCGGCTGCAGCCCCTCCTTCGACCCGAACTCCGATGATCATGATTATTGCCGCCATACTCGTGGCGGCCGTCGTTGGAGCGGCAACCTGGTTTCTCAAGCCAAGCGCCCCCGAGCCGCCGCTTCGAAAATTCAGCCTGGTCGTCGAGAGCGAAGAGGGACAGAGCCCGTTCGATCCCCTCATTTCGCCAGATGGTTCGATGGTCGCCTATATTCTCAACGGCAGGCTCTTCGTTCAGGAACTCGATCAGCTCAACGCCAGAGAACTCGGCGTCAAAGGCGTATCGATGCCGTTCTGGTCGCCGGACAGCAAGTTTATCGGCTACCTCTCCGACGGCAACCTGTGGAAGCTGCCGGTCAGCGGCGGCAGCAGTGTAAAAATCTGCGACCCCGTGCCGAGTTTCACCAGCGGGCGCGGCGCTGCCTGGTCGGAAGACGATCGGATCTTATACGCGCACGGGAGCAGTGAGCTGTTCGAGGTATCCGCCAACGGCGGCGACCCACGCGTGTTTCTAGCGCTGGAAGAGAACGAAGCTGATTTCCACGAACCCTCTCTGCTGCCCGAGGGTAAAGGACCACTTTTCGTTGTGCACCGCCAGAACGACTCTCCCGACAGAATCGAGCTCCTTGCGGACGGCGAACGCAAGCTTGTGGTGCATGTGGATGGCGTGCGGTTGTCGTCTCCCAGGTACTCGTCCAGTGGGCACATACTCTATCACCGCTCGGGGACGAACAGTGGCGTGTGGGCCGTGCCATTCTCGCTTTCGAGTCTGGATGTAACTGGAGAGCCATTTCCGGTGGCCTCGGACGCCAGCACACCCAGCGTGTCAGACGACGGAACGCTGGTGTACCTGCGCGGAGCGACGGGCCTGAGCATCAGCCCGGTATGGGTCGGCAGAGACGGGTCCGTGAGTGAGCCGTTTTCCGAGCCGAGGCCCGGCTATTTCGACCCGGCGCTCTCACCCGACGGAACGCGGCTGGCGGTCTGCGAGTGGGACGGCAGCGAGGTTGACATCTGGATTCATGATCTCGAGCGCAAAACGCGTACGCGTTTCACGTTCAAGGAGGGCGCGCAAATAGGCGCCGAGTGGACGCCAGACGGGACACAGATTCTGTACCAGGAAACGCGAGGCGACACCATCATGGTGCGCCGCGCGGACGGCACCGGATCACCGACCCCGATCGCCAAGGGACGCGAGCCGAACCTCTCGTCCGACGGTAGGTATCTCGCGTATCACATCCAGGGCGGCGCCACACAGGAGGACCTGTGGTATAGCGCCCTGGAAGACAAAAGTGAACCGAAGCAACTTCTGGCAACTCCGGCGCGAGAGTATCACGCTAGGATTTCGCCGGATGGGAACTACATCGCGTATGCTTCGGACGAGTCCGGCAACTTCGACGTGTACATTACTCGATTTCCCGGAGGCGAGGGCAAGTGGCAGATATCGACGAACGGCGGCAATCGCCCGCGCTGGGGACGAAGCGGGAAATCGCTCTACTATCAGGAGACCAATTGTGACTTGATGGAAGTGTCTGTCTCGTTATTACCCGCATTGACCCTGGGGACACCAAAGAAAGTAGTCGATTGTAGCGAGCTCGGATTGTACGAGGGATTCGGGCGCGAGTACGACATCGATATCAAC
>CBDVBX010000265.1:0-4539 GCA_965372335.1 uncultured bacterium
TTTTCGAACAATTTGTCCATTGTGTCTTGGTGTCGTTTGCAGTTGGATTGTGTGTTCACGGCGTTTCCTCCATCATCCGTAGTATCCCGGCCAGGCGTTTACGCGCAAAGTGCAGCGTCGTTCTCAACGTGCTAAAGCTCATTCCCAATGATTCGGCGGCTTCTCTCTGGCTGAAATGTTCGATATATACCTTGGTAAAAACTGTTCGCTGACTGTCGCTGAGCACTTCCAGCGCTTTCATCAGTCGAGCCATAAACTCGTGGCGTTCGACGCGGCGGTGCGAATCTTCGGAAGTCGCCTCCGCGCCCACTGCGGCCAGCTCCTCAGGGGGCAACGCGAACTCTCGTTGGACGACGGGTGAACGCAGACCGCTGATACACGTGTTGCGATGTATCGTGAGCAGCCACGCACGAAACGGCCTGGAGGGATCATAACGATCGATCGACCGGTGGACCTTGATCCACGTTTCCTGAGTCGCATCGCGAGCGCTCTCCCAATCGCCCGTGTATCGGTACGCCAGCGCGATCAAAGTCTTCGTCAGCGATTCGACGAGGCGACGGAAGCTCCGTCGGTCACCGCTTTGATACGCCTTTGCCAGGTCTTCCAGTGTGAGTTCGTCCACGGTCCCTCCGTTTTGCCCTGTCTGTACACTATACGCCCCGTCTTTCGGATCTGTTTAGACCGAAAAACGAGACCGGTCGCACCGGCCTCATAAACACATACGCGACCAGATTCGTAAACGTTTCTGTACTGTATCACACCGCTAGGCGTTGCGTCTGCGCGCATAACTAAATGTGTTACAGTCGGTTAAGAATTGATGAACTTTTTTTAAGTGTATTACTTGACAGATACACTAATGCAGTCTATCTTGTGGTTATAGCTGTATTATGGATGTAATTCACCTGACCCCGAGCGTGGGGGAGGGAGGTCTGAAATGAAAAAAGCACTTATTACCCTGACCGTCGCGGCGCTTCTGGTCACGCTCTCTTGGCCGGCGGGAACCCCGGCGAGCGAGACCCAAGCTCCGCCGCGAGAGGGATCTCGGTCGCTCCAGTTCGGTCTCGGGATCCGCGTCGACGCGGACTGGATTTCGCTCAACGGCACCTGGTCTCTCGACGAGGCGAGACGAGGCGACTCTCGAATGCCGGGATCCCGAATCCACGAAGTGCGAATCGGTGCCGTACCCAATGTGATACGCCAGGCGCAAAAGGGATATGCGCTATTCCGGGCGCTTCGCACCACGTACCTCTGTCTGGCAAAACAGTGGTTGAACTACCAATCCGACTATCGCCACCCGCAAGGAAATTAGGATGCTGATCGTCGTCGATCCTCACAGCGGCGTTCCCGTTTACCGGCAGCTCATGGATCAGATCAAGTTCCATGTGGCCGCCGGTCTGTTGGAGCCCGGCGATGAGCTGCCGTCGACGCGCGCGCTTTCGGCAGAACTGGGCATCAACCCGATGACGATCAGCAAAGCGTACAGTTATCTCGAAAAGGACGATGTTGTCGAACGGCGTCCCGGACGTCCCCTGGTGGTCAAGACACACAATCGGGAAGACATCAAAGAGAGAAAAATCGAGCGGTTTCGCGAGAATCTCACACCCACGGTGAGAATGGTGAAGCAGTTGGGTATAAATGACAACGAAGCGATACGGATCTTTATCGATATGTTGAGTAGCGCGGGCCGGTCGCCTGCGGATGATGAAAGGGAGAACAAGTCATGAGCGTAGTTGAGTTCAACGGTATTCACCGAGCCTACAAGAGAGGCGTCGACGTTTTGAAGGGCGTGACGTTTTCTGTCGGATCGAGTGAGGTAGTTGGTTTGTTGGGCAAAAACGGAGCTGGCAAGACCACCCTCATCCGCATTGCCATGGGTATGCTGGAGGCACAGCAGGGGACAGTGCGGATCTTCGACATGGACCCGCGGGAAAAGCCGCTCGAGGTAAAAAGACGCGTCGGATACGTCTCCGAAGACCAGATCCTGCCGCCGTTTCTCAGGGTGAGCGAGGTGGTGGACCTTCACCGCGGCGTGTTTCCGAACTGGGACGACGAGATGGCCAAAAAACTGAGCCAGCGGTTCAACCTGTCGCCGCGGGCGAAAATCGGTTCTCTCAGCAAGGGACAGGCGCGACAGGTGGCGCTCCTCTGTGCCGTTTCGCACCGACCGGAACTACTGCTCCTCGACGAGCCGGCCGGCGGCCTCGATCCGGCCGCGCGCCGCGAGTTCCTGGAGACTTCGATCCAACTTCTCAACGAAGCGGGGTCGACAATTCTGTTTTCATCGCACCACATGACCGACGTCGAGCGCATGGCAGGACGCGTCGTGATGATTCACGAGGGAAGCATACTGGTCGACAGCGACATGGACGATTTACGCGAGGGTTATTCGATCGCACTGGTGCCGTACGTCAACGGCAGCCTTACGGAAAAATTGATGGGGCACAGCGACTGCCTCGCCGTCCGAGAACGGAGCGATGCGATGCACGCCGTGTTTTCGCTGAACCCCGAACAAACCAGCGCGGTGCTTTCGCGCGACCTCGGCGTGACCGGCGCCAACTGCCGGAACGCCGCTCTCGAAGAGATGTTCATCGAATTGGTAGAAGGACAAGATTGACCGCCGGAAGTCGGTGACGATGCTGACATTGATTAGACGGAATCCCGCAATACGAACGCTGCCGAAGTGGCTGGGGATCTCGGCGGTAACCGCGACGCTTTTGATCAACATTTTGACGTTTTACCTTTGGCAGCAGCCCGAGGGGACAAACCCACTGCTGGTGGTGTCCATCGTGTGGCTTGCCGCCACTATTTATTTGGTTTTCGGCGAGGTCAGGACCCGCTGCACGCCTTTTGACATGGCACTTCCCATCTCTGCCCGTCGGGTATGGCTTTCACATCTCACCGCCGTGATTTTGTCAGGGGTAGCAATACTGGCGGTAACGGCGATACTGACTGCGGGAGGGGTGTTGTTGCTGTGGAAACTGTCGGGAGATTGGATGATCCCGGTCGAGGGGATGGGCGGCCTGGCCGTTCACGCGTGCGCGGGTTTGATCCTCGCCGTCGTTTTGATTCAGAGCCCATTGCCACCGGATCACCAGCTGCGGCGGAACCGGGAGCGAATACTGCTGTCGATCCTGGTAATGGCCGCCGTGTTCTCCGTGGTCGTCGTGATGAACAGCGTTTCGCCGTGGACGGTGCTCGTCACGCTCGCTTTGGCTGTAACGGTCGGTAGGTACCGGTATCGACTGGTCCCGGCGACGTTTAGCCTGTCGACGGCGGACGCGGCGGCAGCGACGAGTTTGGATAGGGATGTGGTGAGAAAGGAGTGGGAAGTTGCCGTTGCCGAAGACCGGGCCCGCGGCATAGCATTCGAGCGTTTCCTCAACGGCACGATATTCAAATGTTACACCAGGCTGGCGAAGAAAAAACTCACGCCGTGGCTGACAATGCCAATCGTTGTGCTCTTCGGCGCGCTTCTATCGGGCATGGACCGTCGCTGGCTGGAATTCAGTCTGAAATTCAATTACATTTCCATGGCCGTATACATGCTGATCGCTTTTACGGCGCCGACACTCAAGACGCTGTACGTGGTCGATGCGCTGCCTGTATCACGGAAGCGGCTTTTAAACGTTCTCGTATTGCCGTTCGTTGTGGCCCTCGCCATCGGGTACTGGGGTGGTCGCGTGTACTTTGCCGTCATGGAGAGCAAGCGCCCATCGGCTGTGAACGTGATCCATTTCGTCCAGGACAGCGACGAAGGCAATTACTACCTGTACGTACCGTACGACGCGATGGAAATTTTGTGGGGCGGCCGCACACCGGACACGGTCGCGCCGTGGGGTGAATCGCGCGAGGGATGGGCCAGGCCACTCTTCCGTGGCTGCCCGATCAAGACGCACACGCCGTACCACACCCCCGCCGGCAGCTCGGCGGACTTCGCCGCCTGGCAGATCAGCCGCGCGATCGAAGCGGTCTACGGCGAATCGGTCTCTCCCGAGGAGATCAAAGATCGTTATCTCCGGGAACGAGATGACGGCACCGCCGCGTTGATACCCAAGAAACTCAAGATCGCAGAGGACTACCCTCAATTCCGGAGGATCACGCCGTCGGGCCCATTTTTTCCGTTGGTGTTCGCCACGGTATTCGTCGTGTGGATGCTGTCGATGTCGGTGTACTTTCAAGCCCACCGCGCGGGCGTATCGAGCAGGAAACGGACCGTGGTGATGTGGATACTGCTGGGCATTATGATGCTTTGGTGGATTTCCATGTTTCTGGGGCCGATTGTTCGACTGCTGCACACCATGCGGATCAACTCGTTCCTGACGGTTCTGGTGGTGCGTGCCGGTACGTCGACGATCGCTACCGTGGCAGTTTGGTTGCTTTCGATAGCAGCGTCACTGGCTGCATACCGGGTGGCGTTGCGGGGGTTCGAAAAAGTCGAGGCGACGTACGAACGAGAGCAGATCTCATGAAAATTATGTCGGGCATCGGCTCGCTCATACGCCTGGACCCGGTCCGGAAGACCTTGCGTTACTCGGTGCC
>CBDVBX010000266.1:0-4454 GCA_965372335.1 uncultured bacterium
CCCTTAAAGAGCGTGTTCACGAGACGGCCTTTCACGTCGTACACGCTGATATCCACGTTCTCTCGCTGCGCGAGGTCGAAGGAGATTCGCGTGGACGGGTTGAACGGGTTCGGGACGTTCTGGTACATCTCCGCCCCGGCCGCGCTGGGCGTGTCGTCGACGCCTGAGGCAACGTCGTCTGTAAAAGCTACGTCGTCCACGAATATCGCGCCGTTCTCCAAGAACAGGCCCTGGGTGAACAGAATGTAAGCGTCAACGGAGTCCGTGCCAGTGGGCGCGGTGGCCGTCACCTCGTAGCGTGTCCAGGTGCCCAGCGGCGAGCTGTTGTCACCGATGATCACGTCGGCGCCACCCACGTCAGCACCACTGTTGTCGCGGAAAACGATTCGGGCGAGTGCTACGTTCTCGTTGGTCCCACGGAGGGCGTCTTCGAAACACGTATTCAGCGCGTACACGCTGAGTTTCCACTGTTTGCCGGGCTCGGTGTTCACCTTCTGGAACATTCCGGAGTCGTCGCCGACGCTGAATGTCCCGAACAGCTTAGCTGCTCCGGTCGGCGTGCGTCGGAGGGACGCGCGCGAGGGAATGGCCAAGGGGCTGCCCTCTTCATAAAACACGTTTCCGAAAACGGTCCAGCCACTAAGGTCGGTGTCGAAGCTCGGATTCGCAAGCACGTTGGCGTCCACAGTGGGCGCGTTCTCACAAAAGAAGAGGTCATCCAAGAACACCGCGCCCTCGTCGCAACCGGGCTGCAGGAAGAGGATCAGGGCCTCCACACGCAGTGCCCCCGTGGGCGCCGGCGCGGACACTGTGAACGGAACCCACACGTCGCGAGGGGTTGACCAGTCGCCTACGATGATTTCATTGCTCGATATCTCGTTACCGCCGGAGGCGGCGTCGAAAAAGACAATCTTGGCAATCACACGATTGCTGATGCAGGTGTCGTCGCCGTAAAGCGTGTCGGCACTGGACACGAAGGAATAGCCGCTGATTTCGTAGTCCTTGCCGGCGACCGGCGTGAACGACTGTCCGAAACCACCCACGTCGAAATTCGGGATGGGACAGCCATTAAATTCGCCGTATATCTTCGCTGCCGCGGTGTCGGTGCGGGCGATATTGTCCGTGGATGGCGTAGACCACTGCACTCCGTTGCCGAATGTGAACCAACCATTGTACTGCGGAGTCTCTTCGAAACCGGGATTGGCCAAGAGTTGGACTCCATCCGCGAATGCCGGCGAGCCAATCGCCAACACACCCACACCCGCCAACGCGAGCGAAGCTAGAGCATTCTTCCACTTCATTTGTTTAAGCCTCCTTGGCGACCCGTAATTTCGATGCCGCCGATGCCAGCCCTGATGTGTCGAAAAAAGGCGGCGGGGCGTTCCCGCTACCAACCCTCCTGGACTTCGACTCCCCTTGTTTGTGGCCCGCGGCGTCAGGACATCCGCGGCGGCCTGAACCCTACCGTTACTTCAACATCACCATCTTCTTTGTCTCCACCACACTCGCGGCCCGCAACTGGTAGAGATAAACACCAGACGCCACACGGCTGCCCGAATCGTCCCGGCCGTCCCATACTACTTCGTTGAAACCCGCCGTGGCATTGCCGCTCACGAGGGTGCGCACCAGTCTGCCGCTCACGTCGTAGATCGCGATCTCTGCGAACCCGTCCGTCAACATGGTGTAGCCGATCGTTGTCGTCGGGTTAAACGGATTGGGGCGCGCGTCGGCCAGGTAACTAGTGGCCACCGGCGTGTCGCCTTTGGCAGCCGTGGGCCCGCCCTCAGGTACGAATGTAAACGCGTCGAGCACGACCTCCTGGTCGCTCGCCGGCGTGTTGATGTGCCACAGGTTTATGTGAACCCGCGGCTGTTCCGGCCGAGCGATGTGCGGTCCCGAATACGACCACGAGTAGATCTGTACCGATGTCGATTCGTCGTGCGGCCCGCCGCGCCAACTGCGGCACTCGACCCGGTCGTGGAGCCAGCGAAAAGCGTGACTGGTAGTCTCACCACTGGAGAAGGTGGCGTCAAAGCGGCTGATGTTGCCGGGCCAGTCCCACGGTTGGGCGACGAACTGACCGATGTCGCTGCCGGGGTTACCCCACCGGCTGAATTCGATATCGAACTCGTTGTACGGCCCCCACCAGACGTAGGACGGATCGTAGCACGGGCCGTATTGCCAAATGAACATGCCGAGAACGACGTCGGGGTCCAGCAGGTCGAGGCGACCTTCCGTGGTGAAAATGTAATCACCGTAACCAAGGGGGTCGACCAGTGTGATTTCGGTGCTGTACCAGTTGCCGAAGTTGTTCTGAATCGTCATGTGCAGCTGGCCACCAGCGTCCACCCACACGGCGCTGGCGGCGTCGTCGAAACGATTGGGCCCGGGGCCGAAGACACCGGGGCCTTTGACCCGCCAGTCATAGCTGCTGAAGACTATCGTCCGGCCGCCCGGAAAGTCGTTCCACTGCATGTCGTCGATGCTTGGGGGACCGATTTCGTTGAACTGGGCCAGGTCGTAATACACATCGGGGGCCGGATCCGTGGGTGATTGCAAGACGGCGAGCAAGAGGTGGGTCTTGGCGGTTCCCGCAGGGGCGGGGCCGCTGACCACGTTGAATTCTTGGATCTCATCCGGCGGTGTGGCGGCGGTTGCCACGTCGTGGGACTCGTAGGAGATCATGTTGCCGCCGCTATCACGCCATTCGATGTTGAGGATCGCTTTGGACTGACCGGTAAGCGGATTCACCGACGTGTGCCAGGCTTGGACAGATGCTTCCCATTGTTCACCGGGTGCTGTGTCAAACGCCTGCCAGTACGCCGACACGTCCCACCCGCCCAGGTTGGGTCCGGTGACGCGTGCGGCCAGGGAGCCGTGCGGAGCGTTGGACGTGGAGCCGACCACTCCAAACTGGTTCCAGCCGCCGAACGCCTGCCCGCCGGATCCACCAATTTCGAAACTCGGGTTAGAAATGATGCACTGGGCCGACGCTTCTACCTGCGAAAGGGCGATCGCGCCGATGAGCGCGACGATACATGTCGTAACGCGGTACATGCGTTGCTCCGTTTGTCGACGATCAGTTGTGTCCCTGAATGGGCACTTAAACCAGGGGCAACGGGCGGAATGTACTGTTCCAGGGCCGAATTCCACTTATATTTTATGGTATCCGGGTACTATAATCAAATACTCTTTATATCGACCAAATGGACCGACAAATCTAGTATGTCGAGTTAACAAAGTAGCGTGTATTCGACACGACGTACGTCCACTCAAATGGCATTGTGACAGGCCCTTCGAAGGACGCGATAATCCGTTGCCGCAAGCACTTAGATTCCCCGACGGCTTCGTGTGGGGTGTAGCCACTTCTGCCCATCAAATCGAGGGTGCCTACGACGACGACGGTCGTGGCCCGTCCATCTGGGACCGCCTCGAGGCTGTTCCGGGGAGTATCGCCGATGGCTCCGATGCCAGTGTGGCCTGCGACCACTACCACCGCTGGCGGGAAGACATCGACCTGATGACGCGATTGGGCGTGAACGCGTACCGGTTCTCCATTGCCTGGCCGCGCATCCTGCCCGCCGGGCGTGGTACCGTGAATGCCGCGGGGCTGGATTTCTACGACAAGCTCGTGGACGCGCTGGTCGACGAGGGTATTCGCCCGTTCATCACGCTCTACCATTGGGATCTACCGCAAAAACTACAGGACAATGGCGGCTGGTTGTCGCGAGACACCGTCGACGCGTTCGTCGAGTATGCCGACGTGGTCACCGCGCGACTGGGCGACCGCGTAAAACACTGGATGACCCACAACGAGCCCTGGTGCATCGCCCACCTGGGGCATGACAGCGGCGAACACGCTCCCGGCATCAAGGACCCCGCGGGTGCGCTCCGCGCAGCGCACCACGTGCTCCTATCGCACGGCCGCGCCTGCCCGGTCATTCGCAAAAACGTTCCCGACGCGCGGGTGGGCATTGTGCTCAACCTCACCCCGTCGTCACCCGCATCGAACAACCCCGAAGACGCAGACGCATCGCGCTGGTTCGACGGTTTTTTTAATCGCTGGTACCTTGATCCGCTTTTTCACGGTGGCTATCCGGAGGATGTCGTCGAAGACCGTATCGCCGCGGGTCACCTGGAAAGCCGCCAACTGCCGTTCGTCCGTCCCGGAGACATGGAGACGATTTCCGCGCCCATGGACTTCCTCGGCGTGAACTACTACAGCCGCGTGGTGATGCGCGCGGGCGAGGACGCCTGGCCCGAGGCCGTACA
The DNA here is from genome assembly GCA_965372335.1 of uncultured bacterium. GTDB lineage: Bacteria > Krumholzibacteriota > Krumholzibacteriia > WVZY01 > JAKEHA01 > CBDVBX01. Next base: position 4,273 of record CBDVBX010000266.1, read on the forward strand.
GGTGGTACCGGATGACGGCCTGACCGACATGGGATGGGAAGTGTACCCGCAGGGTCTCACTGAACTTGTCGAGAGAGTTCGCCGCGAATACGGGCCGCAGCGGATATACATTACGGAAAATGGGGCGGCGTACTCGGACGGACCGGACGAGTCCGGCCGCGTTGCTGACACACGGCGGATCG
>CBDVBX010000267.1:0-4384 GCA_965372335.1 uncultured bacterium
GATCAGCTCGGTGATCGCCTTCTTGCCGTCGTTGAAGAACATCAACGTGTTGTCGGCCGCAAACAGCGGGTTGGGGATACCGGCAAAACCGGGGCTCAAGCTCCGCTTGATCATGACGACCGTACGCGCCTGGTCGGCATTGATGATGGGCATACCCGCGATCGGGCTGCTGGGATCGGTGCGCGCCACCGGGTTGACCACATCGTTAGCCCCCAAAACGATGGCGACGTCGACCGTCCCCATCGTCGGATTGATCTCGTCCATCTCTTTGAGTTGATCGTAGTCGACGTTTGCTTCGGCCAAAAGCACGTTCATGTGGCCGGGCATACGACCTGCCACGGGGTGGACGGCGTACTCGACTTGGATACCCTTCTCCTCGAGAAGGTTGGCCAGATCTCGCACGGCGTGCTGCGCCTGCGCCACCGCCATTCCGTAGCCGGGTATGACCACGACGCGCTGCGCCGTGTCGAACAGCATGGCGATTTCGTCGGCCGACGCCGATTTGATCTTGCCGGCGTACACTTCGTCGGCCGTCGGGCCGCCCTCGGCCGGCGCCAGCTTCCCGAATAGTACGTGCCCCAGCGAGCGATTCATCGCCTTGCACATGATTTTGGTCAGAATGATACCCGACGCGCCCACCAGCGAACCGGCGATGATGAGCACGTTATTGTTGAGCACAAAACCGGTCGCCGCCGCTGCCATACCGGAGTACGAGTTCAAGAGCGCAATTACCACCGGCATGTCGGCGCCGCCGATGGGGACGGTGAGCATGACGCCGAGTGCGGCGGCCACGGCCACGATCGCCCAGTACGCCCACATCTCCGTTGGGTTGAGCACCAGATAGACGCCGAGAACCACCAGGCCTGTCGCCATGACCGCGTTGATGAATTGGTGTCCGGGCAGCTTTACGTTGCCGCCGGAGATCAAGATTTCTTGCAGCTTGCAGAAAGCGACCATACTGCCCCAGAAGGTCACCGATCCGATGACGCCAGAGGCGACCGTCGCGATCTTCAGCTGGACGTCGTCGCCGCGTCCGAGTGCGACCGCCTCGATGAGCGCCGCGCCGGCAACCAGCAACGAGGCCGCACCGCCGAAGCCGTTGAAGAGCGCCACCATCTGCGGCATGCCGGTCATCTGGACCCTTATCGCGAACGTCGCTCCGATGGCGCCGCCCACGACGAACCCGATGATGATCCACTGGTAAGCGATGACGCTACGGTCGACCAGCGTCACCACGATGGCGAGCAACATACCCAGGGCACCCAGCATATTGCCCCGGACGGCCGTCCGCGGATGCGCCAGTCCTTTGAGACCTGCGATGAACAGGACCGCCGCAATCAGATAAACAAGGTTGATGATCGATAACATCGTTTATTCCTCTTTTTAGATGATTGTCCTTGGTATACGACGGTTACCTTCTCCGGAACATCTGGAGCATCCGGTTGGTCACCAAAAACCCGCCGACTACGTTGATCGTAGCGAACGCCACCGCACAGACGCCCAACACGGTTGTGAGCGTCGAGTGCTGCGCGCCGGACGACAGGATCGCACCGATGATCGCGATACCCGAAATCGCGTTGGACCCGGACATCAGCGGCGTGTGCAATGTCGGCGGCACCTTCGTGATGACTTCCCATCCCACGAAGAGCGCGAGAACAAACACCGTCAGTATCATTACAAATGATTCCACTCTCGATACCTCCGTTATGCGGCTTCGCCGGCGGTGGCCAGGCCGAGGATTTCGCGGACACGCGGGTTGACGACATCGCCGTCGCGGGTGACCATCGTGTCGCTGATGATTTCGTCTTCCATATTGAGGTTGATCTCGCCGTCCTTGACCATGTTTTGCAGAAACGTGGTGACGTTGCGCGCGTACATCTGGCTGGCGTGAAACGCGACCATGGCCGGCAAGTTAATCGGGCCGATGATCTTGACATTATTGTAGACGACCGTTTCTCCCGCCTTGGTCAGCTCGCAATTGCCGCCGCGCTCTGCCGCCAGGTCGACGATGACCGAACCGGGCTGCATACCCTTGACCATCTCCTCGGTCACCAGAATCGGCGATTTCTTGCCGGGGATAGCCGCAGTGGTAATCACGATGTCGTTTTCGGCGACGACCTTGGTCATCAGCTCTCGTTGTTTCCTGATGAACTCCTCGCCCATCTCCTTGGCGTACCCGCCTTTGTCTTCTGCGCCCGCGGTCTCCAGCTCCATCTCCACGAACTTGGCGCCGAGCGACTCGACCTGTTCTTTGACCGCCGGACGAACGTCGTAGGCGCTAACGACGGCGCCGTGACGTTTGGCCGAAGCAATAGCCTGAAGACCGGCGACGCCGGCACCGATCACTAACACCTTCGCTGGCGCGACGGTACCCGCCGCCGTCATCATCATAGGAAACATACGCGGCAACTCGTTGGCCGCGATCAAAACCGCCTTGTAACCGGCCACCGTGGCCATGGACGACAATACATCCATACTCTGGGCACGTGTGATACGCGGGAGTAGTTCCAAGGCGAACAGCGTCGCACCCGTCTGCGAAAACTCTTTGGCGAGCTCCGCCTCCGCCAGGGGTTCACCGAATCCTATGACGATTTGCCCGTTTTTGAACTGCGTCAAGTCGGCCTTGCCCGCTTCTGGATTCGCACCGTACGTTCGGACCTGAACGATCACGTCGGACTGCGAAAACACCTCGTCTCGGCTAACGATTCTCGCTCCCTTATCTTCGAATTCCTTGTCGACGACCCCGGCCGCCAGCCCGGCGCCCGTCTCCACGATGACCTCCCCCCCGAGACGTTTGACTAAGATCAAAATACCCGGGACGAGGCCCACACGGGTCTCGCCCGGAAACGTTTCCTTCGGAACGCCGATAACAATCGACTTGCCCTCACTCATTGGGTTGGAATCCTCCCTTCTACACGGCCACGGCGCCCTAAACCATGGGCGCGCGCCCGCGACCGCTCGCTTTTGATATCTGGGTGACTGTAAGCTATTTAAATGCTTGGACTTATATGTACTGGCAAGGCCTGTAGGTGCTTATCGATTCTTTATTTAAACCGGAAGACTAGCACGAAAACAGAGGATAACCTAGTAAAAAAACTACAATGGGAGGTTATTTGCCCACGGTTTTCGTGACCGCCGGTCGCGCTCACGAGCGACCGGCGCACACGCTGTCTGGAATCCTCTCGGCCGGCCCGCACGCTCGATCACTCGCCGGCTTTGTCCTCCGCCACCTTCTTGAGATCGTCGTTCGCGTAAATGGCGACTTCGACGCGGCGATTATGGGCGCGGCCCTCCGCTGTGTCGTTGCCCGCTACTGGTTGGTCTTCGCCGTACCCCATGATGGTAAATCGGGTGACCCTGACCTCGTGCTCTGCCAAGTAGTTGGAGACCGACTGCGCTCGTAGGCGGGATAGCTCCAAGTTGTGTTCCTCGGTACCCGTCGCGTCCGTATGCCCCTCCAGCAGGATATCGGTGTCGTCGTACTTGTTGAGGATGACGGCCAGATTGGTCAGATTCTCTTCGCTCTTCGGCTTGAGCGCCGCCTTGTCCACGTCGAACAAGAGACCCGAATCGAATGTGATCTTGATCCCCTCTCCGATTCGCTCGATCTTCGCGCCTTCGAGGTCGCGTTCCATCTCCTCGGCCTGTTTGTCCATGTAGTGGCCGATCCACGCGCCGGCCGCGCCGCCAACGGCCGCGCCGATAATCGCTCCGGCTGCCGTGTTGCCGCTCTGATGCCCGATTACACCACCGACGACCGCGCCCGCCGCCGCGCCGGTGGCCGCGCCTTTCTGCGAGCGGCTCCACGAGGAGCAACCGATACTCCCCGCTACAAGAACTGCAAATGCGACAAAAACGATCGCTTTTTTCATCGGATACCTCCTTAATTGGATCCTTTTGCGAGCACACGGTAGCGCGTCCCCAGTGGGGGTGACAATACTTATTTTGTCGCGTGGGGCGTCACAGAAAATCATGGGATACTATGTGTAGAACATCCAACTAGGAGGGAGACATATGGCAAGATCGCTATTGTTGTGTGAACGCGTCGGCCTCGCCGGTGTGCACTCCGCCGGTTCCTGTCAGACCGTCGACCTGGGGAGCGGTCAAATCGCTTTACCGGTAGGCCGGCAGGCACGCCCCAGCCGGAAAACCCTTAGGACCGTTTCGAGCTGCCGTGAGAGCACCGGCCAGGGTGAATTTATGTCCTTGCGTGCTTGCGGGCCACCTCATGGTGGTCCAAGACATCCCAAACGTTCAAATTCCCGCTCCCCCGAAGGAAGTCTCGCCGCCTCCAACCAAGTACAATCCAACCGAGTTGGCCGTCGTAATTCCATTCGAGTTTCGTCTATCGAAGTAGAGTGATAAGGTATATTCCGAGAGTGAA
>CBDVBX010000268.1:0-4376 GCA_965372335.1 uncultured bacterium
CACCAACGTTACGCCGCAGCCGCCAGACGGCCGAACCGTCGTCTGCGAGTCCAGCGACGCCGGGGTAGCCGACGAACTCCGCATACGGATGGGATCGAGGGCCGCCGGCGGAGCCGTCCGCTTCGTCGTGCTGCCCGCCGATACCGACGCCCTGCCGTCGGGTCTCATCGCGGCCAACAGCGTGGCCGACGTTCGCCGCGCCCCGCTCCACACGTCCGAATTGGTCACTCAAATTGTGTACGGCGACGCAGTCGAGCCGCTAAAAGAACACGGCGAGTGGTATTTGGTTCGGTTGGACGACGGATACCTCGGTTGGATCCGCAGCTGGCATCTGTCAGAGCTATCTGAGGAAAAACAAAAGAGTTACGCCGAGAGGGCCGCTCACCGGGTGGCTATAAACCACGCCGTCGTGCACCAGAGCCCTGTGGGAGACGCGCTCCCGGTCACCGGCCTGGTTGTCGGTACGGCCTTGATCGCCGAGGACTGCGGACGACGCGGTTGGCGAGCGGTACGCCTCCCGGACGGGAGAGAAGGATTCATCGCGACACGCTCGATAGAGAAATTGCCCGTTGGTAAGCGAACATCGAGGGACGCGCTGTCCGCGACCGGATTGAGGTTTCTGGGTATCACCTACATCTGGGGCGGCACGACACCGATGGGATTCGATTGTTCCGGTCTTATGCAGCGCATCTATCGCCTCAACGGGGCCCTCATCCCCCGCGATGCCGACCAACAGGCACTGTTTGGACGCGAAAAGCCACCCGGCAATGCCGACGACGTCGCCACCGGCGATCTGATCTTTTTTGGAAAATCGACCCAACATATTACGCACGTGGGGATGGTCCTGTCCGAGGGCTTGTTTCTACACGCCTACGGACAGGTCCGGGTGGGCTCGTTCGACCCCCGCAGCCAGCTGTATGAAGCCCAGCTGGTGGCCGACTGGCGCATCACGAGAGATATTGTATCTTATTTAAAATAACTGCATTATAGCGATTCGCATCCGCCGGGATCCGGCGTGCGGACGCCTCGCATCACATGCCTGTTCAACGATTCGTCCCTACATACAAACCGATGTTTAACACGAAATGGACAAATCTTTCTTGACGGAGATATCCGGTTCTTGTGAAATTGTTCGCAACTATGAGAGAAAAAACGTTGACAAGGCATTTAAGTCGGCGTAAATTCCCGCATTAAAGTTCCGAGAAGGATCAGCTATAGGTCTTGGAAGAGAAACAGTTCGGCGCTCGAGCGGATGCAAAGCGCGAGAATCCCGCGTATCGATCGGCGTTTTCAGCCGTTGTGTGGTCGTGGGAGTCGTGGCCGGCAAGTGTCGGTGCTCTGTGTCCCGGCGGGCGCAAGTGATTCAAACAGGTTCTATCCGGTTGCCGTAGATTGTCCTATTTCGAAGGAGGTGGTGGAATCGGGTTTGAATGCGACCGCAGCGGCGCGGTCATATCGTGCACACCCTGCACGGGCCTAGTGAAAACGGAAACAAACAGGATGGGGATGGGCCGGCACGGCCGGCTAGCGACGACACCGTTCCCACAGAGGAGGTTAAGCAATGTTTAAGAACTGGAGCACGATTGTTCTGGTTTCGCTGCTCGTAGTCGCGATTGCGGCGCCGGCCTTCGGTACGACGGCCCGCGTCCGGTCGATGGCGGGCACGGGCAACTATCTGAGTGACGACAGCAACGTCTTTCGCTGGTACAGCACGCTGCCGTCGTACGCCAACCTGGTCCAGGCCGAGATCGGTACCTTGGGCGAACTCGACGATATCGACGAGTTCTACACCTTGAGTGACACCCGGGCGCTGGGCTTTAACTACGCCTGCGGCGAGGACGGCAAATGGGGCACCTACCGCATCAGCTTGCTGGAGAACGCCGTCGACCACCCGGGATTCTACCTGGTGAACCCGTTTATTTACTGGCATTCGCTGAGCAACGGGGCCGGCGACAGCGATCTAAGTACGCCCGTGAACAAGTGGGATCTGGCCGGCGGTTGGGAGATTGGCGAGTCGATCGTTCTCGGCCTCGCCTACACCCGCTCGAGCTGGAAGGTCGAAGACGAGCAGAATCGAGCCACGCAGGCCGATCCTAACTCAGAAGAGAGTCTTTCGTGGACGACCATCGGCGTTGGCTTCACCTGGACCAACAACGAGAGTGTGCTTCTCGACGCCACGTTTACGTATGCCACAGCGGGCGGCGAGTTTGAGGTTACGCCCGCGCCTGCGACGGGCACGTCCAAGATCGAGTGGGACAAGAGCAGCGGCTTCGAGATCGGCGCCCGTCTGTTCTACGACTGGAAGGACTACGTCACCGTTATTCCGCTATTCCAGTATATGACCAGCGAATACGCGCTGACTCGGACGGCCACCCCAGCCAACCCATTCGCGCCGGGGAACGGCGACAAAAATGCCGACATCGTCATCGGTGCCGCCCTGGACCTCGAGGTCAATGGCAGCAACACGCTGATCTTTGCCGCCGAGTACAACTGGAACAAGTGGGAGTATTCCGTGGCGGATACGAACACCGCCCCCGACTACAAGGACAGACCGGTCCAAGAGCTGACCACCAGTGTGTTCCCGACGTTTCGTCTGGCTCTCGAGTCGGAGATCACGTCGTGGCTCACCACCCGCGTGGGCGCGGTTCACCGGAACATCTCTTACACACAGACCCGAGCGGGTAAGGACATGAAGTGGACCAACGACGAGGATGCCGAGAACATCGATATCGAAGATGAGCCGAACCTTCCCGATCCGTTCGATTGGTTCCTGGGTGTTGGCTTCAACGTGGCCGAGTGGACCATCGACATGGAGCTGCACGAGGCAACGCCTTTCGCCACGGGTTACTGGCTGACAGGCTACAGCCCGTGGGGGGGCGAGGGTTCCCAAGGCCCTATCACCCGTATTTCCGCTACCTATAGCTTCTAGCTGCTTGGACCTACGCGACATCGGTCCTCAGCCGATGGTCGCGGCCAAAGTACCCAAGCGATCCCCCTCGATTTCTGGGGGGGATCGCTTTTTTTTGTCCCCATGGACTTCGGGTGTGCAATTGAGGCGTGAAAATTGCAAATGCTTGGAGCGCGCCATCCCTTGAAAAACGGACACCAACTTACCGGGACCGATGTATTTCTTTTACTACATTCCAGTTGGAATCGACGCGGAAACTCGGCGGTTTCCGGTGATGACCGTCTTCTTCTCGCTTGTCTGCACCGGTGTCTTCGTCGTCACCAAGTACTTTCCCCAAGCCACACCGTTTGATTTCGTCAATTTTATCTACTACCCGGGGTTTTCGGGGTGGGCGACGGCCGTGGCCGCGGCGTTTTTGCACTTCGGCTATTTCCACCTGGGCGGTAACTTATTGTATTTGCTTCTCTTCGGTTGGTACCTGGAAGACAAGATGGGTACGCTGTCGTTTAGCCTGTTGTTTCTGGGAGCGGCGGTGGTGGGCAACCTGGCCCAGGGGTGGTTCAATATCAACGTCCTCGGTGTCGACCTCGGTATCATCGGCGCGTCGGGGGCGGTCTCGGGGGTGATGGGGGCGTTCCTGGTGCGGTTCTACATCAGCCGGGTCAAGATCGCGTATTGGGTGTTTATGCCCCTCCAGGGGTATACCAAGGGGGGTCGGGTGGAGGTGCCGATCGTGTTCGCTTTGGCGCTGTGGATGTTAATGCAGTTGGCAAGGGGGGCGGTCCAGCTCGAGGGAGCGTCGGCCGGCGTGGCGCACCTGACCCACATCGCCGGATTCCTGTTCGGAATCGCCTACACCCTGGCCACAGGAGGGTGGAAGCACGCTCGCGCCGAAGCGCACCACACGCGCGCCCGGCGTCATTTGCGCAAGGGTGAAGTGTTCGGCGCCCAGGACGAGTTGTCGCGTTACGTGGCCGTCCGTTCCTATGACGGCCAGGCCCACGCCGAGCTGGCCCGGGTCCGAGTCCAAGCGGGCGACGACATCGGCGCCAAGGCGAGCTATCTCAGAGCGTGTGAGATCTTGTTGAGGTCGCAAGAACGCGGGGAGTGCGAAGAGGTGTTCGAGCAGGCCGTCCGTAGATTCCCAGATTTCGTTCTGTCGACGGACCCCCATCTTGATATGGCGTTCGGATTGGAGAGAAATCTCAAGTACGAGCTGGCGCTCGTTGCTTACGAGAACTTCGCCCGCCGTTACCCCAGGCACAAGGAATCGCCTTTCACGATGCTGCGCGCCGCCAACATCTATACAAACGTGGTCGGGGACTGCAGGGGGGCGAAAAGCTGTTATCAGACCCTCATCGAACTGTACCCCGAGGACGCGTGGGTCGATTACGCCCGCGAGCAGGTCCGTGTGTTGGTGTAATCAATCGTAGACAAATCTTGGGGGGAGCGGGCGCACCGCGTTGCG
>CBDVBX010000269.1:0-4294 GCA_965372335.1 uncultured bacterium
GCTGCGTCGCATAGGGACTCCTCTCGCTGGTAGAAAGTAATCGCGGTTCTCCCCGCGGCGAATTGAAAAAGACGAAGGTATGTTGAGCGACTCCCCGTGAGTACCTCCACGCGGAGGTTAGATGTAGTTAAATAATTACTATCACGAGATAGAGGTAATTGTCCAGTGATTATTTGCGCTAAACAGTTTGACTATGCGATTAATGTGATTAATTTCGCAAGCTCGGTGTCGGCATGATTAATAAGCGCACAGAGCATGCGGTGCGGTCGCACTCGAGCGGCAGATACGTTCACCGCTTATGCGCGCATGCGCGCGTCGCCAACCCCGTTCGGCGGACAACGTCGCACGTTTCATAACCTCATCCTCCATATGATGAGTAACTCTGTCACGCCGAATTGTGCTGGAAACGTCTCTCATATTATGATACAATAACACGATACGGATGGACCACATTATCCAGCGCCTGTAGGGGAGTGGGTGACTCCGACACGTATTTCCGCCATAATGCATCCGACACCCCTCCGCAAGAGCGCCAACCCGTGAACGCGATACAGCTAGATTGCCGGGCGGCGGCGTATGCAACCCGTTAAGGAGAAACGTCATGTCAAAGACAGCTATGGGTAGAAGTATATTGGTGGTGCTCCTCGGCGTGCTCATGATCCCTGGAGTCGTGCTGGCGGATGTATGCCTGATGGCCTATCCGACGGGCCCCTGTGAGTACCATTATTCCTCGCTTGATAAATATACCGTGGGTCCCGGGGACCCGCTCTATGATCCCCTCTTCGATCTGGGTGGTGAAGTGTTGATCAAGATCGACCCTATCGACGGGGACGGGATTGCCCTCGATGTTTACCAGGCCCCGGGTTTGACAGGCTTCGTGCTCGACGAAGTCAATCAGGGGTACTTCGCCATCGGCGTGAACTATGACCTGGTCATCGACGGATACAGCGCGGTACCCACGACCTATACCAACATCCTGCTCGTGTTCGACGGTATCGAGCCCGAGGGTTGTACTCCTCTTATCACCGTGGATGGTCAACCGGCGCTGTTCGACGCGGGACTCGGGTATTACTATCCGATTGGCGACCTCGTCGTGTCGACTCCGACACCAGTTGGAAACGCATTTTCGGACACGATTACACTCTCGATCGGTTTGCAGCTCTGCACAGGTATTCGAGTCTGGGCCTTTTCCGATGCGAACTTCAACTTGATGCACGACCTGCCTGGGGAGTGTTTTACCGCTTTCTCTCACGACGTGCAGGTACCTGTCCAGGAGACAACGTGGGGAGCGGTCAAGTCGCTGTATCATTAACCCCCCGGTTGGTTGCGCGGGCAGCCGCCGTATGCGAAGTCCCGACGGGCTGGGCTTCGTTCGGAAACAGATCGCGCGCCCGACCTAACTGGTTTCGCAACCGCCTTTACTCTGAGTAAAAATAAGAAGACCTCCAGCGTACGTGGAGGTCTTCTCTCATAACAACAACCACCGATATCACGGTCGCTGAAAAACGTGACACCTGTGGATGTGTATTTTCGCCGAGCAACAGAAATATCGGATCGGCGGGAACGGATCAGAAAACGGACGATGAAGTTGCGAAGAGCACACAACTTGTGTTAGGATAAACAGCAGGAGCTTATACGAGAACCGCGTCTCTTAGTTTTTGGACAATCGAGGCCTCACACTTCTGACGACATAACCATCCGATGAAATCAAGCTTGATAAAAACATTATCATTCCTTGGGGGCATCGTGCTCCTTTTGGAAACGCCCGCTTGCGGCGCGCGGCAGGGCGAGGAACAATCAATCAGCGGCTTGTTTGTCCACCATTCCATCGACGAACGGTATCGCGGGGGGCACATCAGCACGCAGTACGCGGGCGATATCGACGGCGACGGCTTTCCGGACATCGTGATACGTTCGGGAAAATCGGGCCCTTCGGAAATCGCCTGGTACCGCAACCCGCTTGCGGCGGACGCCTCCCAGAAGAGCGGCTGGGATAAGACGACGATCGCCGCTGACGCCTACCCATCGGGTCCGAAGTCCTCCGGGACGGGGCTGGCGCTCCACGACGTCGACGGAGATGGCCGATTGGACATCATCACCGGCGCCGGTGTGGAAGGCGTGGGCAAAGGCCTGTTCTGGTGGCGATGCCCGGAGGATGTGGTCGCGGGCAAATGGGCGCGTTTCTTGATTGCGCCACCGGACGCATCCACGGGTGAGGAATACGCGCCTCACGACATTTTGATAGCCGACATCGACCAGGACGGTGTCGAGGACATAGTGATCGGCGGTTCGTCCAATCAGGGGGTATACTGGCTGCGGATCCCGTCTGACCCGACTAAAACGGGTGAATGGGAACTGCAGCCAGTGGGCGGGCCGCGCGGCTCCGCGTTTGCGGGCACGGACGTCGGTGATATCGACGGCGACGGGCGGCTCGATATCGTCCGCTCGGATACCTGGTATCGGGCGGTCGGTCCGGTTGAACAGCCGCGTTGGGAAGCACACTTGTACGGGTTGGTCACGGTGCCGCCGTCAAACATCGTGCTCTACGACGTCGACCGCGACGGGCGCTTGGACATCGTCGTCGCCTCCGGCCACAATCCTTCCGGGGGAGAGGTGTACTGGTACAAGTCCAGCTCGGATCCGACTCGGCCCTGGTGGCCGAAGAAAATCGTTCACGGCCTGGCGGCGCCTGAGAATCTGGTCGTGTTCGAGGGTCCGGACGGACGCGTGGAAGTCATCACCGCCGAATTGGATTTCAAGAACAGGAAGAGGAAGGAAAGAGCGGTGATGTGGTTTTCCTCGGCTACGCGCGGCGAGGAGTGGAACGGAGTCGTGTTGTACAAGGGCAAAAACTTTCACATGATGCGGGCGGCTGACCTGGACAACGACGGCGACCTCGACTTCTATGCGGCTTCGTTCGAGGAAAAGAACGGCTATGCTCACGTTGACTGGTTCGAGAACATCGCCGAGTACGGGGCGAAAGGACTCGGGGCCAAATGACGACGCCGGGCGCCGAAACCCGCATAGAACTCTTCAACGTGGCCGATGGTGTTTCCGTATACACGGGCGCGCAGCGCATCGTGAACATCGTGGGCCGCGTGCGCGAACCGGACTCCGTAGAATCTCTCGGGTACTCTCTCAACGGCGGGCCCGAACGCCCCGTGTTCTTCAAGTCCGCCGATGCGACGTCCCAACGGCTGACTCACTTTGGCGATTTCAATATCGACACCATCGACCGCGAGCAACTACGGGTTGACAACACGCTAGTCGTCACCGCATCGTTGCGCAACGGAGGCCGCGAGGAGCGAGCCTGGCGCTTTCGCGCGGCGAACGGCGACAGTCCCCCGGATTTCCGTCTCGCTCTGCACGATGTCGAGCATCCTCAACAGGTGAGCCAGGTCGTGGACGGCCGCTGGCGCGTCGCGGGCGATGCGACCGGTGACCGCTGGTTGGAAATCGCGGAAGAAGACTCGGGGTTGGACAGGATCATTTTGTTCGGCCGCGAAGACCTGGGTACGGGCTACACCATCCGGGCCCGACTCATGATTACGTCGTGGGTTGGGACTCCCCACAACATCGGACTGCTGTTCAAGTGGAATCCCCACCTCCAGGGCGACGGCACACACCTGCCCAGCCAGTGGAGTACGGGACTGGGTTACTACTACTCACACTGCCCCGGTTTGCGCATCCGTTACGGTGTGGACGTTCACATGAACGCGCATGGCCAGAAAATGGGCGACCACATTCTGGCAGAAGCGCCGCTGTCGCACTGGCGGTATTGGGTGGGGCGCATCGGGAAAAGGTTTCGGGGAGATTGGTCTGGTCTCGAGCAGGTTGTGCCGGGAGTGCCGTACTACTTCGAGCTTCGGGTCGAGGAGGGTGTACACGCCCTTACCGTGTGGAAAGCCGGGCGGACAAAACCGCGCCCCCAGGTCGTGGTCGACAGTCCCCCGCAATTGCTCGATCGGGGCGCCGCCGGAATCATCGCACACCGCTGCGGAGTCCGCGTGTTCGACTTCGCGGTGGAAATCGGATAGAGAGAGTTAGCCACATGGCAATGCGACAAAAAGCATTTCGTTCGGGCATCGCGGTGACGGCGTCGTCGCTGGGCGTCCAGTTTTTTGGATTCATTGCCACGATTGTTCTGGCACGCCTGCTCGAGCCCAGCGACTTCGGTATCATGAGATCCGCGGCCATCCTCCTCGGCACGATGAACCTGTTCGCCGGCATGGGGATGCGTCCCGCCCTCATAGCCACCGCGGAGGACAAGGTAAGGGCGGCGTACCACGCCGCC
>CBDVBX010000270.1:0-4289 GCA_965372335.1 uncultured bacterium
GGATATGCCCACAACACATTCCGGTGTTGATTCACAAACCGGAAGAGCTCGTTGGTAAACTCCCCGGGGCGGAAAATCTCAAGCCAGCGGCCGACGTATAGGGATTAAACGCCTTTAGTCATATGGGACTCGAATATGAAGGGTCGTTCTTCATTCGATTGTGCCACTGCTTCTCGGAATCACATCAATGACGGTCATGTATCGACTGTTTACTGTCGTAATTGGTAACTTGATATAACGGGCGCCCCGCGCAGACTGTGCGGGGCGTTTTTCATTGTCACAGCAGATGATAGTCCCATCTGATTGTGGACGCCTAAGGCCTGTCACTTGAAAGGAGTCGGGTATGAAGCGATTCGGTCATATCTTTGTTTTGGTGTGTTTTGTTGTTCTGGCGCCCGGGATTCTGATCGCGCAGGTACCGGAGCCACCACCAGCGGTGTTCGGAGCGGGTGGTGGATCTTCGAGCGACGGAACCAATTACTTGTCGGACACGATCGGTCAAGCGGTTATTGGCGAGTTTACGGCATCGAATCAACGGCATTTTGCGGGGTTTTGGTATCTGCCCGATCGGCTGCACATCGGCCCGACCTCGTCGGTGCTGATAGCTTCTTTCGAAACCGCAATCGGAGACAGGGGTGTGGAGCTCAGCTGGATGGTCGCGAGTGCCGATGACCTCAGGGGATTCAACGTCTACCGAGCACCCGATTCCGAAGAGGGTTTCATCCGCCTAAATGGTGAGACGCTCGTGCCGGCCGGCCAGACGTTTTTTGTCGATACTGATATTCGACCTGGCCAGGTCTATCGTTACCGCCTTGGAGCGGTGGACAGCGACGGCGAGTTTTTCTCGGCTGTAAGCGAGGTTACGACACCGCGGCGCGAAGTAGAGTTGTATCAAAACTATCCTAATCCGTTCAATCCCATGACGCATATCGATTTCTATCTTCCGTCCAACGAACGGGTATCGCTCACCGTCTACGATGTCCGAGGCAAACGCGTTGCGACCCTCATCGATCAACCGCAGGAATACGGCCATCACTCGGTCACCTGGAACGGCACCGACCTGAACGGCGAACGGGTGGGTAGCGGTGTGTATTTCTACCGCCTCGAAGTGGGAAAACGAGTCATCACCAAAAAACTGGTTGTGGTGAAATAAACGCCAGGAGGAAGAACCATGAATCGCATTTTGTTATCAATCTTGATTGTTGTCGTATCGGCTCTTTCCGTAAGGGCACAAATTCCCCAAACGATGAGCTACCAGGGTGTTCTGACTGACGGAGCCGGTACACCGGTGGCGGACAACAGCTATAGTCTCACGTTTCGGATGTACACGACCGCGAGCGGCGGATCGGAAATCTGGATAGAGACGCAGAGTGTTCAGGTCACCGGAGGGATTTTCTCCGTGATCTTGGGCTCGTCGAACCCTCTGGCCGTGGCATTTGATACCGCCTACTGGCTTAGCGTATCGGTAGACGGCGGGTCGGAGTTCACACCTCGACGTCCCCTAACCGCAGCGGCGTACGCCTTGAACTCACAAGGTGTGGTGGACGGGGCCATTACCGCCGACAAAATCGCGACGGGCCAGGTGGTCAAGAGTCTCAACTCGATCAATGACGACGTGACCATCGCCGCCGGCAGCAACATAAACGTCACGACGAGCGCCGACACCATTCGGATCGACGCCACCGGTGTAGGGACGGGGGACATCACCGGAGTAAATGCCGGCAACGGTTTGACGGGAGGCGGAGCGTCGGGTGACGTCACTCTCAATGTGGGAGGTGGCAACGGGTTGTCTGTCACGTCGGTGGCCGTGGAACTCGACACGTTCTATACCGACAGCCGCTACGTCAACGCAGGAGAGACGGATGCTGTCTCGTCGGGCATGATTCAAAGCGGTGCGGCGGTGAAAAGCCTGAATACGCTGACGGACGACGTCACGTTGGCGGCCGGTGCCAACGTGACCATCACGCAGAGTAACGACTCGCTGATCGTTTCTTCTTCGGGCGGGGGTAGCGGCGGCAACACTTTGGATCAGGCGTACGACCAGGGGGGTGCGGGTGTGGGTAGAATGATCACCGCAGATGCCGGTCCCGTCTACATCACGGGGAACGACGGCCTGCGGATCGACGGTAACGTGGGGGTCGGCGTGGCCACGCCTATGGCCACGTTCGATGTCAACGGGGGTGTCCGCTGCCTGTCGTTCCAGATGAATGCAACGACTCAGTTCGGATACGTGCTAACCTCCGACGGTTTCGGCATCGCGTCATGGCAGGCGGTGCCGGAAACCGGTTGGAGTCTCACGGGTAACAGCGGATTGACAGGCGGCACGAATTTCCTCGGGACGACCGACGACGGAGCGGTCGAGTTCCGTGTGAACAACCAACGGGCGTTATATCTGTTGCCGCACGCCACCAGTCCCAACCTGATCGGTGGGCACAACGGCAATTTTGTTCTGAGTTCGGTATACGGTGCGACGATATCCGGCGGCGGTACGACAGGGCTGCTCAACGTCGTCAACGACGTTTACGGTACAGTTGGAGGAGGAGCGAACAACCAGGCGGGAAGTGACACCGGTAATTATCTAGCCGATGCGTACGCTACGGTCTCCGGAGGCGAGAACAACCATGCGGGCGGTTCTCATAGTGTCGTGGGGGGTGGCAGAGGGAACGTAACGACCAATTCTTACACGACGATCGGGGGAGGTGATGCCAATAGCGCCAGTAACAACGGCGCAACGGTAGGAGGTGGCATCAACAACGACGCGTCCGGAAACAGCAGTACGATTGGGGGTGGAGAAGATAACACGACGCCCAACTCGGTAGCGACGGTTTCGGGGGGGACCTCAAATAGTGCTGGCGGTTATGGCTCCACCATCGGCGGTGGAATCAACAACTCCGCGATCGGTGAGCGGAGTACAGTGGGAGGGGGAACGTTGAATGTTGCGGACGAACACAGTTGCGTCATCGCTGGGGGAGGAGAAAATGTAGCTTCAGAGCGCTATTCGACGGTCAGTGGCGGGTGGTCGAACAATGTGACCGCTGAATTCGGGACCATCGCTGGAGGAGGCCGGTCGAACCTCGGCGACCCGGGTTCGGGAAATCACGTCACCGACAACTACGGTACAATCGGCGGCGGTGGACAAAACCAGGCCGGTGACGATTCAGGCATTACAACCGACGCCGAATACGCGACGGTATCGGGTGGCAGAATCAACCGGGCGAGCGGCACCAATTCGACGGTCGGCGGCGGAACCAACAACTCGTCGCTTGCGTCCGGCGCGACGATCGGCGGCGGTAGATGGAATGTAAGTAGCGCACTTGACGCGGCGATCGCGGGCGGCGAATCGAACAACGCCACAGGATCGCGCGCCGCGGTAGGTGGCGGGCAATTCAACAACGCCGACGGGGCGTACTCGGCGGTTCCAGGCGGGCAGTCAAACTCGGCCGCCGGCCGTTTCAGCGTCGCCCTGGGGCGGCGGGCCAAGGTGGCCGCCGCGCACGACGGCGCATTCGTCTTCGCCGATTCGAGCAACTTCGACTTCAATTCCACCGCGGCCAATGAGTTTGCCGTCCGCTGCACGGGTGGGGTTCAGTTCGTCACCGCTATCGACGGCGTTGGTAATCCCAGCGCTGGTGTTTCCTTGGCCCCCGGCAGTGGCACCTGGGGCTCGGCCAGCGATCGGAACCTAAAAACCAATATTGTCCGCGTGGACGGATTCGAGGTCCTCGAGCGTCTGAGCGAGGTGGAGATTTCCACTTGGAACTACAAGGCGCAAGACGCCAGCATCCAGCACATGGGGCCCATGGCGCAGGATTTTTACGCGGCGTTCGATCTGGGTGAGGACGACAAACATATCAGCACGGTGGATGCCGACGGTGTGTCGCTGGCGGCGATCAAGGCGCTCCACCAAAAGCTCATGGAGAAAGACGCCCAGATCGCCGATCTGGAGAGGCGGATCGCACAACTGGAAGCGCTCATGCTCCGTTCGGCGAATCGTTGAGTGACGTTACCCACACCCGTTAAATAGAAAAACCCCCGTGGTACAGTACCGAGGGGGTTTTTCGTTCGGATCGGACGTAAACGTTGTTGGTCACGCTGGAATGATGAACCCAATTCACCCCGTCAGCGCCGTCGAGGGAACCCGCGTATGTCATGTCGGTCTGCTGATCGTCTGTGGCGTTGAAGACGTTACCGCTGCGGGCGAAGATCTTGGATCCGTCATCCGATATCCACAGTCCGCCGTCGAATTGGATCGCGGCCGGTTCTAGCCGAGGACGGCGGCGAGCGAAGAG
>CBDVBX010000271.1:0-4283 GCA_965372335.1 uncultured bacterium
TCGGATTCGATACCGAGGTCACCGTACCGCTTTGGGGGCACAGAATCGGCTTGGTGCTGGGTGGCT
Organism: uncultured bacterium; assembly: GCA_965372335.1. Lineage (GTDB taxonomy): Bacteria > Krumholzibacteriota > Krumholzibacteriia > WVZY01 > JAKEHA01 > CBDVBX01. Next base: position 67 of record CBDVBX010000271.1, read on the forward strand.
TCAAGACGGTTGTCACCAACGATTCGTGGCAGGTCTCTCGCGTGGAAAACGCCGGCATCCTTGTGCTCACGGGTTATGAATTCGCCGATTATTACGAGCGCCACGGCGTATCGGCGGGTCTGTTGTTCGGGTTCACGGAGCACCTGCGCTTGACAACCGACGTGTCGTACGGCCGCGACTATTCGCTGGAAACGGGAAAGGCACCTTCGCTGTTCAACTCAAACCAGCGGTTGCCCGGCAACCCGCCGATCGACGACGGGGTACGCGTGATGGCCTCGGCGTCTTTGGTCTATGACTCCCGTCGCGAGCCGGCACGACCGGGCAGCGCCTGGTACGTCGAGCTGTGGGGAGAAAAAGGATTCAACAACGGCCCCGGCGAATTCGCCTACGAAGCGTTTTCGATCGACCTGCGTAAGTACATGCAGCTGCCGCACCGATTCCAGTTGGACCTGCGCGGGAAACTGTTTTCGACGCTAGGGGGAGCCCCCCACCAGGTGTACCAATCGCTCGGCGGCTACGGCGGCGTGCGCGGTCTTTCCGACCATCCCTTCGACGTTTATCGAGGAAATCGCATGACAGTGTACACGGTAGAACTGAGGCGCCAGCTGCCCGACGTGAGATATGTCAGCGCGCTGTTTACCTCGTGGGACTTATTACTATTTTCCGACGTCGGGTTATTGGTGGAAGCCGAAGACCAAAACGACGCGGTCGAATTTCTCAAAACACCGTTCGACGATTGGGGCAAATCTTTGGGCGTGGGAATATCCGGAGAATCAGTGTTGCCGTATGTGGGTGTGTATGTGGCCAAGGACCTCGATGGCGGCCGAGACTCGCTGCGGGCGATCCTGAGAATCGAACGGTCTTTCTGAACGATGCTTGAAACGATGCACGCAACCGATCAACCGATACTCTTGATTGAAAAGCTCCGCAAGGAATACAAGCGGACGACGGCGCTCGCGGGGATCGACATCACCATCGACCGGCCGGGTGTGTACGGTTTTCTCGGTCCCAACGGGGCCGGTAAAACGACCACGTTCAAACTGATATCGGGATTGTTGCGCCCGACGGCGGGGCGCGTGTTTGTTTGCGGTGCCGACGTGAACGTCGAGTCGCGCCGGGCGCTGTCGAATCTGGGCGTCCAGTTCGACGCTCCCGTGTTTTATCCGTATCTCTCTGGCCGCGACAATCTCCGCGTGATCGCACGGTGGTTGGGCCGCAACCTCGAAGAGAAGATCGGTGAACTGCTGGAAACGGTCGGACTGTCGGCCGCGGCCGACCGCCGGGTGGGGGGGTACTCATGGGGGATGAAGCAGCGGTTGGGTTTGGCGTCGGCGCTGCTGCCAGACCCCAAGTTATTACTGCTGGATGAGCCGACCAGCGGACTCGACCCGGGAGGTATCGCCGACGTCCGTACCCTCTTGCCGAAACTTGCCCACGAGGGAGGGCGAAGCGTGTTGCTTTCGTCTCACCGAATGGACGAAGTGGAACAGGTGTGCGACCACGTGACAATTATTCACCGGGGGAGAATCGTCGCCAGCGGACGACCGGAAGATCTGGCGGCGGACGACAATCTAATCGAGATCCAGTGCGATGCAGCCGCGGAGGCTGCCGAAGCCCTCGACGGGCTCGCCGAGGTCATCCAGGTCGAACGAACAGCCGATGACCGGTTAGAAGTTCTTGCACCGGCGCTGCGCGCAGGCCAAATCAACCAATTTCTAGTCGAACAGGGAATCACCGCCGACCAGATCGTGGTACGGCGCGAATCGATGGAAGCGGTGTTTTTCCGATTGACCGGCGGGGGAGACAGCGCATGATTCACCGCAGCGACATTTCCAGAGAGATCTCGGCCGAGATGCTCAAATTTCGCCGCCGCCGGTCGACATTCGTTTTTCCCGCCGCGCTGGCGTTGCTGGCCGCGTTTTTGTATATCGGTTTTGAAGCCGGTGCGCGCAACCACTGGTTCGGTGTACCCAGCGGTTTTTTCGTGGCCGCGTCGTCGATGGCGTGGATCGCGAACGTCATGGTGCTGGTGTTGGTGGTCATCACGTCGTTCGTCATCTCGCAGGATTACGCTCTGGGTACCATCAAGTCCGCGTGGGTGCGGCCAACGAGCCGGACCGATTGGTATACTGCCAAGGTACTCATTGTGTGTTGTGTCGTGGCAGGACTGTTCGTCCTGGCGGTGGTCGTGGTGGTGGTGCTGGCCGCCTCTCGATTGGGTTTTGCGAACTTGATGGAGAAGGATTACCTCGTTCATTCGGCAAGCAGTATGGGGCTTCGATTGCTGCTGACGACGGGTCTAACACTGTTTGTTATGTGTTCAGCCGTGGTGGTGACGTCGGCGCTGGCGGCGGGATTGACCCATCCCGGTGGCGCGATAGCGGTGGCTCTGGGTCTCGGCGTGGCGATGACCGCATTGTCTGTGTTTCCGGCGACCGCGCCGTTTTTGCTCACGACCTACTTGGGGCTACCGTCAGAGCAGATGGTGGCGATGTCCAAAGGGCTGCCGCTCCCGTTGGAGTGGGGTGATCTGATATGGCGCTCGCTGGGGGCCGGCGCGTCGTGGGCGTTGGTGGCATTCGCCATCGGACGACAGATCGTAAGAAATAAAGAGATTACCAACTAAGACCAGGAGAGCTACATGCGCATCCGTTCCGTACATCCGAACCAGGCAACATCGCCCCGGCGCAAAGCGCGCAAGGCGACGTTGTTCTCGTTGGCATGTATGGTGTGTTTGGCAACGACAGCCGGCGCGCCGCTGGCCGACGACAAGCAGGCCTTCGCCGTGTACAAGTTGAGCGTCCCGGACTACTTGCAGCACCACTGGATAGAAGATCTGGACAACGACGGTCTTAAAGACATTCTCGTCGTTCATCGCAAAGGACTCCCACCGGACGAGCTGAGGTGGGTGTCGATATTTTGGCAGGGAACGGATGGGTCGTTTTCAACCGCCGCGGACCAGTCGTGGGAACTGGATACCGAAGCCGTCATATTGGACATCGGCGACGTGGTCGGCGACGCCAAAAAGGAGATCTGCTATCTGACTTCCAAGGACGTACGCTATCACACCTTGGAGCAAGATCGCTACCGCGTTGCGTCGGACAAGCTGTTCGATGCAACCGGGATGGCGGTGTACCCGTCGAAAAGCCGCGTTCCGCTCACGAACTTCGTGCGCGACTGGAATGAAAGCGGCTTGGACGACGTCTCGGTGTTTACGTTTGGCGGCCTGGAAATCCACTCGGCCAGCGAACCGGGGCAATATGATTCGAAACAACTGGTGAACATCGATCTGGAAACCGGCATGGGGATTTCGTACTCGAGCGGACGGGACGAAATGACGGCGGGTCTCCGTGCCAGATACTCATTCCCCGACATAACGCTCATCGACTTCGACGGCACCGGTCGTAAAGACCTGGTGGCCAACACCGACGATCGCGTGTACGTCTACCTCAATAGCGGTGATGGATCGTTCTCGACGGAGGCGGACCACGAATATTTCTTCGACGTACTCACCCAACGGGAGAAGATCGAGGGAACCGGCGATATCAGTGCCGACGTGGTGGACCTCAACAACGATGGTTACGCCGACGTAATCGTATCGAAGCTGACTTCGAAAGGTATCACCGATTTCCGCGGTGTGGTCAACGTTTACTGGGGCGGTCCAAACGGGTACGCAGAAACACCGGACCAAGTGATCATTTCAGAGGGGACCGCATCGGTCGAAACCCTGATCTGGGACGTCAACGGCGACGGCCGCAAAGACCTCGTCCTGCCATCCATCAAGTTCAGTATCGCAGCCGTTATACGTATCCTGATAACGCGAAGTATCCGGGTGTACTTCAACATTTATTTGCTCGGAGAAGACGACCGTTTCCCGGATCGGCCCGATTTCACCAAAGAGGTCAAATTCAAGCTCGATTTTTCTGGCGAGTCAGACGAGCAGGCAACCGATCTGAAAGGCGACTATGATGGTGACAAACGAACCGATTTCGTTTTTGCGACTCACGAAGACGAGCTATCAATTTTCCTCGGTGTTGCCGACAAGGATCGGTTGTTTTCCAAAAAAGCGGTGGCCAAAGTCAAGGCCGATGCCTACGGGGAGCTGTCCAGCCACGATCTCAACGGCGATGGTTACAGCGATATGGTCATTCACTACCCTCAGAGCAAAGAGCGCCAAGGAACGTTGGAGGTGTTGATCAATCTCGGCCGTTTGGACT
>CBDVBX010000272.1:0-4274 GCA_965372335.1 uncultured bacterium
CAACAAGATCCCTGTGTAAGATGTGGTTCGTTTCATGAGTCGTCCTCCTTGTGTAAGGCTTCGGGCGGCCGGTTCGTTTACGAGTTCCTACCCCGGGCCAAAGCGTGCGGGTCGCCGAGTCATCTGCAAGTTCCTACCCCGGGCCAAAGCGTGCGGGTCGCCGAGTCATCTGCAAGTTCCTACCCCGGGCCAAAGCACGTAGCGTGCCACAAACCAGAAGTGGGAAGTGGCTGAAATATAATGCGTTATAGAAGTCCGCCCGGGGCTCGACGGCGTGAGAAAACCGCACAGGTGTGACGATACCAAGACACAATCACAACGGCAAGAAACGACACAGAATCACGGGAAATCCCTTGGGTCAGGCGGGCATGCCTCAGACTGGCCCCGAGGTCGGCCCTTAGGCCGGCCCTTAGGCCGGCCCCGAGGTCGCTGGGGCCTCTTCCGGCGCCGACGCCGGTCGCGGATTCAAGTACCGGTAGACGTAAGCCGTTGCCAGAATCGTTACCGGGACCGACACGAATAATCCCAGTCCGAAGGCGAGCAGACCGAGGAAGTTGATGCCGATCAGGAGAAGGCCGAACAAAAACAGGTCGACGCCGACGCCCTCGGTGATGGTGATGCTCCGCTGGATGGCTTCTATCGGCCCCCGCTCCTCATCCACCACCAGGTAGCCGAAAAACCAGAAACGGATGGCGACCACGATGCCGGGAACGATTAAGAACATCAGGCCGAAGCCGACCGCCAGCGCTTTGAGCACCGCCGCGGCCATAAACGCGGGGAGTATTGCGAACCCGTCGAACATATTGGCGAACTCAACCTTCTCGCCGTCCCTGTATTTGAGTGCGATCTTGATGGCGCCCATCTGGATGATCATCGAGACGACGAAGTACGCAACCCCCATCGCCCATTCGTGGAAACCGCCGATGCGTTCCATCCACTCGGTACCGAGACTTACCGCACCTTCGGCCAACAACGCAGCGGCTTCGACCGCCAGGATAAACTGGATATTTTTCTTGAATGTTTCCCAACCGAACTTCACCGCGTTCTCGATCGGAATTCCTCTAGCGGGCGCGCCCATCGGTTACTCCCTCGGTTAAATATATTACGGAGAGCCGAATTCAAAAGGAGTGTAGAATAAAAGCCGGGTGACCGGCAATGTAAAACGTTGATACGGAATCGGGTAAGAAAACAGGCGGGGACGCACCGGCCATTGTCGCCGTGCAGCGTTCAGCCCTTTTAAGTTTGCGGACAGTACACTTGGTTCGTTCGCCAGAGTAGAGCCGAATGTCTGCACAAGCAGGACAGCCAGAACGGGACTTACCTTGCGCGCGGCGCGCCCCCAGATAGTTGGACTGCCGGTCGGCCGAGGTCGGCTGTTTCGAGCTGAAGCCCGTGATCGGCGGTGGGTCTCACTCAATTTAGGTATTAATAAGATAGTGAACACCAGCGGCATTTCCAAATGAATTCCGGCCGGGCTCTCCAGTTGACACCGCTGTGGCCGTTGGCTACGGTTCTTGGCACAACCCCGACTACGGTTCGCAGGCCTTTAAAAGGAATGAGTCCGCCCGTGCAGCGGCGAATACTCGGCAATCGATGGTTCCTCACGGCGGTATTATTACCCGTCGTTCTGGTGGCAGCGGTGTACGTTTACGGCGAATATCACCGACGCCGAGACTATCGTCCGTATTTCATCCAGCGGCATGGTCGCCTCACGACGATCTACGAGGCGGTGGTGGAGGAGGGCGCCGGCCACCAGACGGTTCGAATACGGCTGGAGAACGACGGCGGGCTGGTTGTGGACGGCTATGTGAAAGCCCCTTGGCGGCATTCGGGACCGGCGGTGGGGAGCGCACGTCACCCGGCGTTCCTGCTGCTCGGCGGTGTCCGAACCGGGAAAAACACGCTGGACTACATCCACAACACTAAAAACGTCGTCATGCTGGCGCTCGACTATCCGTACCCGGGAAAGAAGAGCGGGCTGTCTCCGAGTGAATTCATACGCGCGATCCGACCGATACGGCGGGCGGTGATCGACACGCCACCGGCGGCGATGCTCGGTGTCGACTACCTGCTCGGACGCGAGGACGTCGATCCCGAGAGGATTATCCTGGTGGGCGGGAGCGTGGGAGCGGTATTCGTACCCGCCGTTGCCGCCACCGATACGCGAATTGCCGCTGCGGTGATGCTGTTTGGCGCGGCCGATATAGAGACGTTGTTGAGCGCGAACATCAACGCCACACGCTGGATCGCTGGTCCGGCCAGCTGGCTGGGGGCGGTACTCACATCACCCGTTGAGCCGGCCAAATACGTAGCCGACATTGCGCCGCGACCGGTGTTCATGTTGAACGGGACCGGCGATCCCCGCATGCCAGAGTACTGCAGCCGGTTGCTCCACGAGATGGCAAACGAGCCGAAGTCGATCCGTTGGATCGACGCCGGTCACGTCGACATTCGTTCAAAGGAGTTCCACAGCCTGGTCAGCCGCGAGCTGGCGGCCTGGCTGATCGGGCAGGATCTGATCTCGCGCGAAAACTTTGTTGAAACTGATTGAGAGGCGAATACGCGTGCGTGTCGGTCGTTGACAAACAAATCGGGGCATGACGCGAAAGAGCTGGCCATGCCCCGATCATCTGGAGCAAATGAGGTTAGATCTGGTACCACTTACAACAGAGCTGCAAACCTATGGTCCCGCACCCGACCCCTGACGGAATTATTCCTGATACATCACCTTGATGGCGCCCCACGAAACCTCTTCCACCGGCACCGGGAACATCGCGAACGTCAGTCCTGTCACACCGCTCAGGCCAGTCCATCCGACCAGAGTGGCCGCGCCCGTGTTCGGATCGATCTCGTAAAGGTTTCCGCCATCCACTCTGTTTCCGCCTGCATACAGCTTGCCGTTCGGACCGAACTCCAAGCTGCCCGCTGTGATCCCTGTGGGTCCGACCACTGTGGCGGCGCCCGTTGTCATATCGATCGTCACCAAGTTCGAAGGCCCGAGCTGTTGAGTGCAACCGGTGATTCCGTACATGACCTGATGCACCTCGTTCCACGCCAGGCCGGAAATAGGCCCCATACCCGTCGGTCCAATCAGGGTCGTCGTGCCGCTGGCCGGGTAGAGGATCATCAGATTGGACGATCCGCAGCTGTTGGCGATCCCTGTACCGTAGAGGACGCCGTTGACATACTCGAGGCCGTTGAACGCCCAACCGCTGTACACCTGGCCCGTGATGGGCGCGCAGTTGAACACATCGATCAACTGGCTGGAGAAGATGCCGTCGCGCGTCTGCAATACCCCCCTCAGTGCGACGAAATCGAATTCGATCTCGGTGACGCCGGGATCAGGGTGGGTGGGCAGATTGCAGATAAACGTACCCGCACCAGTGTTGATGTTGATGAAGTACATTCGCCCCTCGTTGTCGCTCCCGTGGAGAAACTGACTGGCCGCCGGCGGCGGGCCCATCAGGAAAAACAACGCGAACAGCGAGAGTAATACCGCCGTTCTGGACGCTAACAGTCTCTTTTTGGTAATTCGCATGTAAAGCCTCCTCTGCTGCAGGATACCCTAGGTTTTCAAGACTCCACGCATTGGTGCACGTTTCAAACCAAGACTTTCGGACCGCATCGGATCGGTGTCGGAACACCGACCCGATGCACGTTTTAAGTTTTGTCCAGCGCTGGGCGCTTCCTGGATGATCGTCTACTTCCTTATTTCAGTAATGTCATCTTTCTCGTGCTGACAAACTCGCCAGCGACGATCTTGTACAGATACACACCGGTAGCCACCGATTCTCCGTGGGAGTTCCGCCCGTCCCATAAGATTTTGTGGCGGCCGGCAGGCTGATTGGTGTTGACCAGTTCTCGGACCCTCTCTCCCCTAACGTTGTAGATCACTAGCCGCACGTTCACAGATGCGGGGAGATCGTACCTGATCGTTGTGGTCGGGTTGAACGGGTTCGGGTAGTTGGCGTGGAGCTCGTACTGTCCCGGTACCTGGTCGTCCAGGCCGGTGATGGTCACCGAAGAATCGACGACCACGTGCGTTGGGATCGTCAATACCGGGTTCGCCGGATCGTTGCTCAATATGTTGAGACTCAGATCGAACGCTCCAATCGGCAGGATCGAACCGTCCATTTCGAGACTGATCTCCACATCGCTACCCACGCCCAATGTTCCCGACGTCGGGGTGATGGTGAGCCATTCGAACCCGCCGAAAGCGAGCCAGCTGAACACCTGATTCGCAAACTTGCGGTTGTCGGCGGTGTTGATGGCGA
>CBDVBX010000273.1:0-4271 GCA_965372335.1 uncultured bacterium
AACGCTGATTGACCGAGCGATTCGCGTAGAGTAACATCAAACGCGGAATAACCTGACAACGCGGAGTAACATGATAACGATGAACGACGAACGGTCAATATTCGATGACGCATACCGGAAACACGAAGGGTATTTCGGTGAGGGGCCGGAGCGCCTTTTGATCGACCATGTCCAACTGATCGATTCGACGCGCCCGGCACTGGATGTCGGCACGGGACAGGGCCGGAATGCTGTGTTTCTTGCACAAAAGGGAATCGTAGTGGATGCCATCGATCCGTCGGAAGAGGCGGTGAGAGCAACTGCATCTGCTGCCCGTGACAACAATCTTGCCGTACGAGCAATACAATCTTCTTACCAGACATTCGATCCTCGCGCGGAGAGAGAACATTTCAGTACTTACGGCGCAATATGTCTGTTCGGATTGATACAGATTCTCACGTGGGATTCAATCGGGCGCCTTCAAGATAGCGTCAATTCGTGGAGCGGCAAAGACACGGTCGTGTTCTTGACGGCCTTTACCACTGAAGACTCTGCCTTCGAAAAATGCGCCCGCGACTGGCGCTCGATCGGAAGGAATTGCTTTGAAGAAGGAAGAAATACTATCCGAACGTTCCTCGAACCCGGCGAAGCACCAGGATTATTCAAAGGATTCAAAGTGGTTTACCATTGGGAGGGATTGGGCCCCGAACACCGTCACGGAGACGGCCCGATTCAGCAACACGCTGTGGTAGAACTAGTGCTTCAGCGGTAATGACCGACCGCGCGATATCAGCGGTCGTTACCCGCCTCGTATTCTTTTCTGAGCACCCGCCTCATCACCTTATGAGACGCCGTTCGCGGTAGCGAGTCGGTAACGACGACGTCGTGTACCTTGAACAACGGGTTGAGTCCACTGGATATTGCGCGTTGCATTGCTATGCGAAGCTCGAATCGATCGAGTTCGATTCCGGGTTTAGTAACGGCGTAAACGACCAGTTGACTCGGTCCGCCCCGTTTTGGAGTTACGGAAATTGCCGCCGTTTCCGACACCCCGTCGACAAACGATACAACCCGCTCGATATCGGCAGAGCTGACTTTGATGCCGCCGAGATTCATCGTATCGTCGGCGCGCCCCAACGCCCGATAGTAGTCACCCGGCAGACGCTGTTTTTCGTCCCCGTGCCGTCTAAGCAGCTCGGCGTTCGGACCCGCGGGAGTTCCCTCGTAGTATACTTCGTGATGGTCCTTGTTTAGCAGCCGGCTGGACAGACCGATGGAAGGAGGTATGAGAAACAGTTCGCCCACGTCGGTCTGGCGAGCATCCTTGTCGAGGATGTAGAATCCGAGCCCGAACGATGGAGTTGAAAAGGTCGACGGTGAAGCCGGTTGTACCACGGTCCCGCTGATGTATCCGCCGGATATTTCTGTGCCGCCGCAATATTCGATGACAGGACGATACCCGGCGAGCGACATCAAGAACAGATAGTCATCGGGATTCGACGGTTCGCCCGTCGAACTGAATACTTTGATTCGGCTCCAGTCGAGACCGTGGACGACTTCTGCCGCCTTCCAGGCGCGCACAACGGCGGGAACGAGCCCGAGCATCGTCACGCCGGCCTTGCGGACGAACTCGCAAAACTCGCGGGACACCGGCGATCCATAGTAAAGCGCCATGGTTGCTCGATTGACCAAGCTTGCGAAGATCAGCCAGGGGCCCATCATCCAACCGAGGTTGGTGGGCCACGCCACCACATCGCCGGGGTGGATATCCTGATGGAGGAACCCATCCATTGCACACTTGATAGGGGAGGTATGCGTCCAAGGGATCGCCTTGGGATCGCCCGTGGTTCCCGATGAGAACAAGACGTTGATGGTGTCGTCTGGTTCGCACTGGCGAGCATCGAACTGGTCGTCCTCGACGAGGAAGTCCGACCACCAGGCGTCGCATTCCCTCAGCGACACCGGACTCCCGCCGGTGCCGCCGTTGGCAACCTCGGCTGGGATGACAATCGTCCGCTCGGCGCCAGCGTCGACGACTTTCTGGTACATCGGAAGCGTCTTGCCGGCTCTAATGAGAACGTCTTGCGTGACCACGGTTTTCGCACCGGAGATTCTTAAGCGGGCGGCGATTTCGTCGGCGGCAAAACTGTCGGCGATAGAGACGACCACGCACCCTGCCTTGACGATACCGATGTAGGTGGCGACCGCTTCGTACGTCATCTGCATGTCGATGGCGATGGCTTCGCCGGCTTTGATTCCGGAAATTACAAGCGAGTTAGCCACCCGATTGGACAGGCGGTCGAGTTCGGCGTACGTGACTTTCTGAAGATCGCCGCCTTCAGCTTGATGGACTACCGCCACCTGTTCAGGGGGCGCGTTAAAACAGCTATCGATAATGTTGAGACGCGCACCGGGAAGCCAGCGGGCGAATTCGGGGCCCTCTGACAGGTCGACAACTGACTTCGGCTTTTGACCAAAGCGGATTTGTAATGTCTCGATCATCGCCTGCCAGAACTCGTCTCTCGCGCCCAATGACCACGCAAACAGATCCTCGAACGATGAGTGGCCCGTCTGCCTACACAGGGCGGTTATGTTCGAACGATCGACATCCTCGGGCGTGGGTCGCCAGGCCGGGGGAGGGCCTTGCGAATGATCCCAGTCCGCGAACACCGCCTTGAATACAATCTGATGAACGGCAAACGGAATCGAGCCGTCGAGAACTGATCGGGTTAAGTCAAACCACGTCTCGGCATCGGCCGTTCCGTCAGAAACTGCTTGAAGCCGATTCTGAATAATTTGTGCTTGTTCGGCGGAGGCGCCGGCCCCCACAAGAGTGTCGGTATCCGGTAAAGAAACCATTAATTCGCTCCGGGAAGTGGGAATTTGAACGACTGGAAGTCGTCCCATTATAGGTTAAACCTCACCCGCGCGCCAAACGATTCGATTTGACCTGTCACCGTCGTTTGCCTATAATGTGAAAGTGTTCACGAGTGTAATCTATTTCAATTATGTTAGTTAATGGTTCACTAGCGGAGGTCGAGCTGCAAACCTGCTTCGACTCCATCACCGGTGGGAAGGTCATCCAATGAAGGGCAAAACACGTTGGCTAAAGCACTCCGTTCAGCTCGCGGCGCTGACGGCGTCGATCTTGTTTGTGGTGGCGGCTCAGCTATGGGCGGATGAAACCCAAACGAAGCAGAAAATGGGCTTTTTCGACGTACTGATGTTGCCGCGCGTGTGGATGGGCGCGCTATTCTGTTTGGCGGGTGCCCTCATGCTGATGCGCGCCAAACTGCGACGCGAAATTCGAATTGCGTTTCTGGCATTGGCGTTCTTCGCATTCGGTGTCCTCACCGTGTTGCCGCTGGGGCAGTTTGCCCGGGGAATGGGACTTCACCCCAGTCCCGTTTGTACGGTGACGAAGCCGTTTCTGTTTGTGAACGCCGGACGGGGTATCCCGATCATATTCCCTGCGATACTGTTTTCGATCGCTGTCTTCAGTATCGTCGGTAACAAGTTGTTTTGCGGCTGGGTGTGTCCCGTCGGAGCTTTACAGGAAATCGTACACGAAGTGCCGCTGCCGCGCAGAGCGAAGATCAAACTCCCATTCAAGGTTACCAATTGGATCCGCGTAGTGCTGTTCGTCGTGTTCGTCCCTCTCGTGTTTGTCATCGGCAAAAGTGTTTATGACTATGTCAACCCATTCGAGGCGCTTCACTGGGGATTTGGGTTGTACGAGATGATAATCCTTGCTGGTGTTCTTATTGCCGGATTATCTGTTTTCCGGCCCTTTTGCTACGTGGCATGCCCACTGGGGCTGTTCACGTGGGTTCTCGAACAGATTTCTGTTCTACGGATCAAAGTCGATCCCGACAAATGCACGATGTGCTTTGACTGCATAGACAGCACACCTTGCCCCGCAATGAGCGCCATTGTAGAAGGAAAGCGGTTCCGACCAGACTGCCACGTGTGCGGTAAATGTCTGGACAAGTGCGACGAGGGTGCGATACGATTCACAGTCCGATGAACAAACGAGCGGAAAATCTGGCCCAGTCGATCGACTACCAAGAAGGCGCTGTGGTCAGCCGAGCACTGATCAAAAAACCGACGGGAAACGTGACATTGTTTGCGTTCGATGTAGGAGAGGGCTTGAGCGAGCACACGACTCCGTACGACGCGTTTGTCCAGGTGCTCGACGGTGAGGCGGTAATCACGGTTGGTGGCGAGGCGTTCGACGTCGGCCAAGGAGAATCGATTTTGATGCCGGCGGACGTCCCGCATGCGCTCAAAGC
>CBDVBX010000274.1:0-4256 GCA_965372335.1 uncultured bacterium
CCGATGCAGTTCTGCCCCACCGCCCAGAAAGCACCCGACACGCACGACTCCGCCGCTTCCTGCAGCTTGCAGTCGGCCATGACGATCACCGGCGAGTTGGACCCCAGCTCCATGCCAATCTTTTTGAGCCCGCACTTGGACATGATGCGCTCGCCCGCCTCCACGCCGCCGGTGAACGAGATCATACGGATTCGCGGATCGCTGACCAGCGCGTCGCCGATCTCGTGCCCGTAGCCGGTTACGATGGAGAGAATCTCGCCGGGGAGTCCCGCCTCCAACAGACACTCGCCCAGCTTTAGCGCCGAGAGCGGTGTGACGGTCGCCGGTTTGCACACCACCGAGTTGCCGCCGGCAATCGCCGGGCCGAGCTTGTGCGCGACCAGATTGAGCGGGTCGTTGAACGGCGTAATCGCGCAGATAATGCCGATCGGAAAGCGGTAGTAATAACCCACTCGGTTCTCGGATCCTTCGGCGCTGTCGTAGGGGATGGTCTCGCCATCGATCCGCCTCGCCTCTTCGGCGGAGATGGTGATGGTGTTGATCGCGCGGCCGACCTCTTTGCGCGCCTCGCGGACGGTTTTCGACCCCTCGGTGGCGATCGTCCTGGCCAGTTCCTCGTAGCGGTTCTGCATGATGTCAGCCGTTTTCTTCAAGATTGAGATCCGCCGGTGCGAGGGGAGGTTACGGTTGATCTCGTAACCCTTTTGCGCGATCGCGATGGCTTTGTCCACGTCTTCGACGGTGCCGCGCGGCACCGTGTCGAACGGCTTTTCGTCGTACGGATTGAGTACGTCGATCTTCTCGTCCTTGTCGACGAGCTGGCCGCCAATGATCATCTTCATGGATATCTACTCCTTTGTACCGTTGTGGATTTCGAGTATGTCGATCAGAATCGAGTAACCGGTTTCCGTCCGGCCGGCGCCCGGGCCGTTGACGGTGACGTCACCCATGAGGTCGGTGGTAAAGGTAACCGCGTTCACCGCCCCCATCACACCGGCCAACGGGTGGGAGAGATCGATCATCATCGGCGCTACGGACGCGGAGAACTTGCCGCCTTCTTTTTTTAACTCGCCGATGAGTTTCCAGCGCTTGCCCTCGGACTTGGCCTTTTCGATGTCGTCCAGCGTGATCTGCGTGATGCCCTCGCACGGGATATCGTCCGGTTTCACGTTCTCGCCCATCAGCACGTTGGCAAGGATCGTCACCTTGGCTAGCGCATCAAATCCCCCCACGTCGGCTGTGGGGTCGGCTTCGGCGTAGCCGAGCTTCTGCGCCTCGGCCAGGACGTCATCGTACGCACGCCCGGCTTCCATATTGGTCAGTATAAAGTTGGTGGTCCCGTTCAGGATGCCGCGGATAGCGGTGATTTCGTTGCCGGCCAGCGTGTTGCGCGCGAGGTTGAGGACCGGTGTCCCCGACATCACCGTTCCCTCGATCATGAAACGGACGCCGTTCTTTCGCGCCAGTTCCGACAGCTCGCGGTAGAACAGCGCGGCGGGCCCTTTGTTGGACGTTACCACGTGCTTGCCCGTCTCGAACGCGGCGCGGCAGTGGTCGGTGGACGGCTGACCCGTCTTTATGTCGGTGTAGGCCATCTCGCAGACGATGTCTGCGTTGGACTCACGAATGGTTTTTAGCGCGTCCCACCCTTTTTCCGCCGCACCGTCGTACTGTTCGAGCGACGTGCCCGACTCGGCCAGCGACAACAGCTTCTTGACGTTCAGGCCGTCGGGGGAATACACGCTACCCTTGAGCATGTCGGAGACGGCCACCACTTCCCATTCGAAACCGTAATTGGCTTGGAGCCGCTCGCTCTTCGAAATGAGGATCTCGCACAACCCCTGTCCGACTGTGCCAAACCCGATGAGCGCCAGTTTGTGCTTCATTCTTTTTGCTCCTTTGTTGTCGGTCGTGTGAAACGACGATCATATCAGATTACGAGATGGCATCCAGCGCACGGTCCAGATCGGCGATGATGTCTTCGGGGGCTTCGATGCCGCACGCGATGCGGCACGTCGACGGCTTGATCGACGCCAGCTTGCGGCCCTCTTCGCCCTGCTGTTGGTGCGTGGAGATGGCGTTGAGCGTGGCGACCGTCTTGACCCGTCCCAGATCGGTGGCGCGCCAGATCATGTCGAGGTTATCGTAGAACACCCGGGCATTTTCCGAACCGTCCGGGGTGTCCTCCTTGATTTCGACGGACAACATATATCCGTAGAGCGGCTCTCCGCTGTCGGCGAGTCGCATGTACTTCTTGGCCAGGTCGTGCGCCGGGTAGCTGGCCAGGCCGGGGTAGTGGACCGCCTCTACTTTGGGGTGCTTGTCGAGGTATTCGGCCACCTGCATGTTGGTGCGGCTCATCTGCGCGATGCGCATTCTCAGCGTGCGCATGTCATTGAGGATCATGATCGCCGCCATCGGGCTGATGCTGGGGCCGTTGTCTCGGTACGGCCAGAACTTGGCCCACGTGGCGAAATCGGCGCGCATCTCGTCGGACCCGACTTTACTCACGATGTCTTTCTTGGCGATGAGGAGACCGGCAATGGAAGTGCCGCTGCCGCCGATAACCTTGGAGGCCGACTGGATGACGATGTCCGCCCCCAGCGTGAGCGGCCGGGTGAGCGCCGGTGAGGCGCACGTGGAGTCGACCAACAACGGAATGTCGAAGCGGTGTGCCAGTTCGGCGATGGCTTCGATGTCGAATATCGACACCGACGGATTGGACGGAAACTCGCCATAGACGAATCGGGTGTTCTCGTCGACTTTCGACTCCCACGCCGCGAGATCCAACGGATCGACGACCCAACGGACCTCTATTCCCTGTTCCTGTTGTCTGCGGACTGAAAATTGTTGAAAGGTGCCGCCGTAAACGTGCGAACACGACACGATGTTAGGCTTGGGGAATTTGGGATCATTTACCAAAAACGGATCGGTCGCCGTGCGGATGGCGGACATGCCGCTGGCCGTCGCAACGCACGAGGCCTCGATGGGAGAGCCGTACGTCTCCAGCAGCGCGGCGGTCTCCTCGAGAAAATAGCTCGAGGGGTTGGCGATCCGGCTGTAGCACCAGTTGGGCATCTCGTACGCCAGACCGGCTTCCATCTCGCCGCTGTTGTAGTACGCTTGTGCGGGACTGAGGTACACCGGTTCCATGATAGAGCCGTTGTTCAACTCGAGCGCCTGGTGGAAGTCGTACAGTCCGTGAGTCGCGACGGTGTCGAACTTCCACCCCTTGGCGCGGGTAATCCGCCGGTTGCGGTCCTCGATCATTTGCTTGCCCTTGTGGACCCAGTATTCTTTGTCGGTGATATCAGCCGTCGTTTTGGTTGCCATTTCCGACTCCTTCCAGATTGTAGGCCGTCTCATCCTTGAACGTGGACAGCACAACCATCGTCTTCAGATTGGAAACGTGCGGAAGTGTGGTGAGTTTATGGAGGACGAGGTTTTCGTACGCGGGAATGTCTTTGACGGCGATCTTCAACAAGAAGTCGGCGTCGCCTGTGACGTGATGACACTCCATGATCTCGTCCATCTTCTGCGCCGTTTCTATAAACTCGGTCACGTTCTTCTTGGTGTGACCGTTGAGCCTGACTTCCACAAATGTGTGGGTGCCGATCCCCACGGTCGTGGGGTCGAGCAGCGCGACGTATTTTTTGATCACGCCGCTCTTTTCCAGTTTTTTGACGCGCTCCAGCGTGGGCGGCGGCGAGATTTTGATCCGCTTGGCCAGCGCGGAGTTGGTGATCCGCCCGTTGCGCTGAAGCGTGCTCAGAATCTCGATATCAGTTTGGTCGATCTTCATAAGAATATTAGCTCCTTTTATCATTATGCCACAGATTCTAACTGTTTTCCACCCTGGCCTGTAATTTAATAACTTATTTCACCACGCTTACCTAGTATTATTAGGGATACTACAATTTGACCCCTTACTATAAATTGATTCCGATATACCTCATCTCTCTCCCTATCCCTCACTTAGCCCGATCAACCCGCCACTGCGGGCTTCGGTAGTATTTGGGGCAGGCCGCCGTGGGCTTCACTGGCACGACTCCCTGCGGCCCACCTTGCACGTAGCATTTCCGAACTGGACGGTCGTCTCGGTTGTCGGCTCGCGGATTGGCACCTCTTATTATGGCTCGCCGACAAACGGCCTGCTCAACCCAGCGGCGACCTACCCCTTGACCTCCGAAAGTCAGAGGGTGGGCGATCGCGAGATTGAGCAGGACCTTAGTCGGCGAGCATAATAGAGGGTCCAG
>CBDVBX010000275.1:0-4150 GCA_965372335.1 uncultured bacterium
GGGGCTGCGGCCCCTCCAGGTATAAAGCGCATTGTATGACACTAAGGTCTCTCATCTGACCAGCGTCATTTTGCCGGTAGTGTCTCCGAGCCTCGTTGTGGCAGTGTAAAAATAGGTCCCCGAAGGCAAATCGACCCCCAAGCTGTTCTTGCCGTTCCACTTCACCCGGTGGGACATGGCTTCGAGTCCTCGGCCGACGAAGAATGTTTCAACCTCTCGGCCGGCGACGTCGAATATGGTGATATTCGCCCAGCCGGGTTCCGGCATATCCAGTTGGATGGTCGTATAGTCCGTAAACGGATTCGGATAGTTATGGATTGCGATGGCATCCGGTGGCGGCGCCCGATCTTCAATGGTCACCGGCGTCGACTTCGTGTAAACCCAACCCCACTGACCGCCGTCCCAGTTCCCGTTTTCGTCCTTCGTCCACTCGTACGCCGCCACTGCCAGCTCCGTCACGCTATCACCGTCGAGGGTGATCCGTACCACCAAGAAAGCGTTGCTCGGCTTCCACTGACTCTTCGCAGATCCCGGTGAAAATACGTCCACGCCTTGCCATTGGTAATTGAACGACTGGTGGATATGCCCGTGGAAGATGGCGATGATGTTGTAACCTTCGATAGCGGCCGCGTACGCCTGGCGTTCTTCTTCCGTCCACCAAGTGACCGAATACTCGTCGAAACCGTAGTGGTGGAACAATACGACCGGGGTTCGCGGGCCGAGTCTTCCCAGCTGCACGGAGAGCCAACTGGTTACTGCCAGGGTGGGACGGTAGTCCAGACTGAAAATCTTGATGAGCGGCCAGTTCACAGGGTACGTCACCATCCAATGGCGCTCCGCGATTAACGCTCTCATGGCATCGGAGTCGTGGTTTCCAGAGCACTCGAAACACGGATAGCGGAGCACTCCGTCTTGACCGTTCAACCCATAGTCTGCCACGAACAGGTCCCACTCGTCCAAAGACCAGTGATCTGTCAAGTCGCCCGACACCAATACCGCCTTCGGTTTCTCGACGAATCCTCCGATCTCCGCTGGATATGCCATACCTTCAATGGCATTCATCGCCTCGATTTGCACGCCATTGTTCGTATCTGGTACCTGCCAGCCATAGTGGGTATCCGAAGCCACGAGGAAAGTAATAACCGTCGCAGACGGCGCCGAAAAAAAGCACAGAATAAGGACCAACGTAGTAATGCCAGTCGCTCTACTCATGGATGTTGTAAACTCTCGTGTTGATCACTGACGCCGAATCGCGATTACTGCGTCAACTATTGCTGCAAAATGTAAATCTCGTGCTAACCCACCAAAAACGTGGAATAAAAGTCTTCAAATCACTCACGAAATATCCACGGGTGGGTGGATACAACCTAGTTATCGCTAATTTGGCGCGCAAAAAGAACTCTGGATCACAACGATTTCCCGTCGCGGTCCCCTTATTTCCGCATCGGTTGCGGAACGTGCGATTCGAGTATAACGACGGTCGGTACTTCTGCCACATACTCGACGTAGTCGGGCGGATTGACAGTATCGATGAACACGATCGCGTCGTACTGGTTCCTCGGCTTCATGACCAGGTTTTTCGTACCCCAGGTCTTGACCGGCGTGAGACCGAACATCCACGCGTTACCCTCGTCCTGCTGTTCCCCCAACATGTCAATGAACACATACTTGCACCGGGTCTGGTAAAAGATGGCTTCGACACTATTCTCGACCGGCGGCCACAGCACGTACGTCGAACGGTTGTTGTACGCGGCCCGGCCGCGATACATGTACAAGCCGACCGTGTAGAGGTCGGGGCGGTGCCGCTGCGCGATGTAGGTTCCCATGGTTTCGGCGCCGTAGGTGTCCCCCTGTACACCGCTTTGGTCGTGCCGGATGTGGAAGTTGTGGGCCCATATGGCGATCTTTTTGCCGGGGTACAGGTCCTCGACCAACGCGTCGACATTTTCCGCCATGGCCTCGTCGCGCAGATAGCTGTATTGATTGATCGAATGCAGCACCTTCATCATCGCGATGAACCGGGTCATCGACCACGCGGTTTGACGCGCAATTAGTGGCCTGAGAGGATTGTCCTTGTGGACCGCGCGAAGCGTGTCGATATTGGCATCGACAAAATCGACGACGTCTTGATAGATGCTGGCGTATGCATCACCGGAGGAATTGATAAATCCTTGAAAATTGATTCCCTGCGTGGCCTGGTAAACGAAGCTGGAATCAATCCAATGAACCCAACTGGCGAGATTGTGGTCGATACTGTCGATGACGGCGCTGAGAAAACCGGGGCGGTCTCGTACGCCACGATTCGAACTTATCTGAACGTCGAAACCGGCCAGGATCAAGGGCCGATCGGTCCCCTGGGTCGATTTGATGTAGTCGAAAAGTACGAGTGTCTCGTGGGCGTGCCACACACCAAAAATCGAGTTGCGCATGATGTCTATTGGACTGAGATCCGGAGCGTTTTCATTAGCGTAGAAACACTCGAAAAGCGAGCTTTCGAATGCGATGACGTCAAATCCCATTTCTTGATGCAAGAACTTGATCAGCCGCACTTTTACCATGTCGAATTCCGACACGCCGTGGACGAGTCGCACCCCGCTAGCGCCGCAGCAATCAAAATAACAGACAGAACGAACAGTGAAAGGTATCGCACGGCTGACCTCCCATTGACTACGACAATTCCGCTCGCAAGGGATTTTGCAGTTTCGTGGGGAGCATAGTATACATCAACTGTCGTCCGTTGGGCAACCCAACAGGACATTCGACTTGTATACCGAGATCACTAGGTTACACCACAAAAAAACGCCCGCTCGTAAGCGGGCGCTCTATACTGGGGCTCTCCCCTTCCAATCAGTCTATCTTGTTTCTTTGTACAGAACGTGTTTGCGAAGGACCGGGTCGTAGCGCTTCAACTGAAGGCGATCCGGGTTGTTCCGCTTGTTCTTCTGGGTGGTGAACATGTGCGGACTTTCCGTACTCTTCATCTTGATCGTCTCGCGACTTCCGGCTTTCTTGGCCATGGTGGTTCTCCTGATTCTCCCGCGGCGCGTTTAGATTGCGATGTCTCTAATCGACAACCCACGATCGTGGAGGTACGGCATGAGCCCCTTCTTGTTCACCGTACGAAGCGCGCGTGTCGAAAGACGCACGCGGACGTACCGGTTGAGCTCCGGAACGAACAACCGCTTGATCTGCAAATTGGGCAACTGACGGCGCTTGGATCGGTTGTGCGCGTGCGACACGTTCATCGCCACCATGGGCTTTTTCCCCGTCAGCATACATTTGCGCGACATAATCGAAACCTCTCGGCCGTAGTCAGGTGGACCCGCCCGCTTCTGCGGGCGGGTCTCCAGGAAAAATTCGGCGGCGTCCTACTCTCCCACACCCTTACAAGTGCAGTACCATCGGCGCAGTGGGGCTTAACTTCCGTGTTCGGAATGGTAACGGGTGTACCCCCCACGCTATGACCACCGAAAAACCGTTGATACTAAGGATCGCCCCACCGGCCGGTGCTGTCTTATTAGTACTGCTCACCAGTCGCCGCAGGGCCGCTCTGCTGATAACCTCCCCTGCGAAGCGTTAGCCGCGCTATCATATGATCGCGCGTCGTCGCCGTAAGGGACGAGAGAAGCAGAGCACCGCAGTTCACGTCAGACGCGCTACCAAAAACTGGCGCGTCTGGAAAAAGTCACGGTGGGAAAAGGCTGAGAATTCAAATTGTGTTATGTATCTTCAAGCACTCTTCACTACACCGTGGTAATTACAACAACTCGCAGGGCTCAAACAAAGCGAATATCTTTTTTGAAGCGTTAATGGACTAAGCCGCACGGCCAATTAGTACTGCTCGGCTGAATCCGTTGCCGGACTTACACCTGCAGCCTATCAACCTCGTAATCTACAAGGGGCCTTCAGAGAGCCGAAGCTCTGGGAGATCTAGTTTTGGAGTGGGCTTCCCGCTTAGATGCTTTCAGCGGTTATCCCTTCCGAACGTAGCTACCCAGCTATGCCTTTGGCAAGACAACTGGTGCACTAGAGGTTCGTCCACCCCGGTCCTCTCGTACTAAGGGCAGCTCTCCTCAAATCTCCTACACCCACGAAGGATAGGGACCGAACTGTCTCACGACGTTCTAAACCCAGCTCGCGTACCACTTTA
>CBDVBX010000276.1:0-4142 GCA_965372335.1 uncultured bacterium
GACGCAAATTGAAAACCTGGAAACTCATGAATTCAGATCCCCAACACAAAACCACGAAGCCGTACGGCGGTTCATATGTTTCAGTATCCTCGTTGTAAAAGTCATAAACGTACGTGTATGTGCCCGTTGGGAGCCGGGCCGAGACGAGAATCTCGTTAAAGCCCCAAGAAGGATCGCAGGTCTCCCCGGCCCCTTGCTTGATCCTCAATGTGCACTTCGCGTCGGCGGTGGCCTTGTAGACGATCACCAAGGAATCTCCAGCGGAGAGAGTCCTTCCGGATGTGGCGAGGACTACTCCCAAGCTCAATTCACGCGCCACGTTTGACATCCCCGACCAGTTCGGCACCTCGTCTGCCGTCTTCAGAGCGAACCGGTAGTGCGTGTCCGCCTGCAGTCCGGAAACAATGACCGTGTCCAGCTCACCCGCAGATTTGGGGGTGGGAAGATCAGCTATCCTTGTCGCCGTCTCCCAATAGAAAGTGCCAAAGGCGCCGTCGGCATAGCGAATATCGTACTGCGACGCGTGCCCGAGCATGTCGTCGTCACCCGGGGCGGTCCAGATCAGCATGAACGAGGTTTCGTCGAGTGTAATCGCGTTGAGGTCCAACGTGGTGGCGGGACGGTTATCCTCGGGCAGTGTCCTGCCCACAATCGAGTTGGACAAACCTGACGCATTCGACGCTTCGTCAAATGTTTTCATCGCGAAGTGATAGTCGCTTGAGGGTTCCAGACCATGAACACGCATAACTTGCTGCAGTCCGGCATTTTTTGGGCGGGGTTCGTTGGACAACTGCACGGCCGTTTCCCACGTCTGCTCCGTGATGAGCTGATCTGAATAACGGATGTCGTATTGTTCCGCTGTTCCAACGTTGCCGTCGTCGCCGGGTGCCGTCCACTTGATCGAAATGGTCTCTGGGAATCGTAAATCGATGGCGAGGTCGGTGACCGCGGAGGGTGGGATCGTGTCGATGTGGTTGGGATCGTCGCCGGGATCGCTGGGGTTTCCGTCATCTCCGCATGCGCCGAAACCGGCCAACAAGACGATCACCAGGCCGATTAGAGCAGTTATATACACACAGTGTGATTTCATCGGATCGTTGGAATCGGGGCCCTCCGGATCCAACAGTCCCAGAGTCTTCGTACAATAGTCGTCCAGGTGGGATATCTTATCACATTTGGTTATGAGTTTCAACGTGGTTGGCGTATGGGTCTGCGTATCATGAAGTGTGCAAATTCGGGAAAATACTGAGGGAAAAAGAGAAAGGGTGTATTGCGTATAGAGTCCTAATCGATCGCTCTGGATTCAAGATCAATTGATCATCGCATGTATGCGGCGATCCCAGTCGTTCATGATTCCCTGAAAACGGGGAAGTCCACGAAGTGTGTCAAGATCCGGATCGACACGCGCCCACCACAACTCTTGATGTCCCCTCTCTACCGATGTCCCGAGCCACTTAAGGGCTGAGGATGTATCGCCCAGGAGTGAGTAGACGGCAGCAGCGTGGTAAGCGATGTCGGCACGCTCCGGCTCCAGCTTAAGGGCGTACTCGATATCGTTCATCGCCCTTTTGGGATTCCCCAGGTGCGCGGAAGTCAACGCGCAATAGCAACGAGCTTCACTCAAAATTACATGAACAAAATGTGTTCCCCCGCGAGCGGCCCGGGTTGCAGAAGCGAGTGCCCGGCGAAAGTAGTCATCTGCCTCGGACGAACCGGACACCATCTCGAGCTGGCCCTTCTGGTAAAGTGCAGGGAAAGAATATGAAAAAAGATACCAACTAGACTTAATCGGTGTCAGGGAGGCGAGCGCCTCTTTTCTTTGTCCGCTCGCTGGATCACCCGAGGTGATCCGTTACATCAGAGGCTTCGGCGGACTTGTTGCCTCCTCCGCCGCTCCGACTGCTACCGGCTGGAGCGACCCGTCGCCGGGCGGGACTTGCACCCACTGGAAGTCGACGCCTTTGCACGGCGCACAGTTCTCGGACACTACGCGGCAAAGTGCCAAAAGACGTTGACAGTCAAGACTGCTAAAAGATATATTGGCAAGACTTCGGAGAATTCCTACACGTGACAAACCAGGAGTGACTCGCTTGCCGGAAAAATCCGTTGCTCGTGGCCAATGGAAATCCCGAGTCGGCTTCATTCTCGCCGCGTCCGGCTCTGCCATTGGCCTAGGTAATATAGTATTCTTCTCCGCCAACGCCTACAGATTCGGCGGCGGCGCGTTTTACCTACCTTATTTAA
Source organism: uncultured bacterium (assembly GCA_965372335.1). Taxonomy (GTDB): domain Bacteria; phylum Krumholzibacteriota; class Krumholzibacteriia; order WVZY01; family JAKEHA01; genus CBDVBX01. Next base: position 2,245 of record CBDVBX010000276.1, read on the forward strand.
TCGCTCTCTTCGTCATCGGAATTCCGGTGATGATTCTGGAATTCGGCCTGGGCAACCTCACCCGGCATGCGTTCCCGGGATCTCTCTCGCGTATCGCAGGCAATAAAGGGGAGTTCATCGGCTGGTGGGCGAACGTAAACGCCGCATTCCTTACCATGTACTACATCACGATCCTGGGCTGGGTTCTTGGCATGCTGTTCGGCTCGTTCGGGGCGCTGTGGAAGACGTCCGTGGCGATACCGGCTTTTGGGTTCGCCGAGGGGGATCTGGCCAATCCCGTCGCGTTCTTCTTTCGGATGCTCTCCACTTGGAAGCCAGTTATCTACGTGGCGATAATCTGGTTTTTCAACATCTTGATCATCAGAAAGGGCGTTGAGACGATCGAACCAGCGACTCGGATCTTCGTGCCGCTCATGTGGATTTTCATGATCATTCTGATTATCCGCGGGGTAACGCTGGACAACGGCGTCCACGGCGTCTATCTCCTCTTCACACCCAACTTCTCCGTCATGAAAAACCCCGCCGTTTGGCAGGGAGCGTTCAGCCAGATATTCTTCACGCTGTCTCTCGGCATGGGCACGATGACCGCATACGCATCCTATTTGCCTCGCAAGAGCGATGTGACGCAGAACTCGGTGATCACATCGCTGCTTAACTGCGGCTTCGAGTACATCGCCGGGCTTGCTATATTCTCAATTTTGTTCGCGTGTGCCGTCGTACCTCAGGCCAGCACGCTCAGCATGACGTTTTTTATCCTTCCGAGGGGGATTGGCGAGCTGCCTGCCGGAGTCGCCGCCTTCGGTGTCCTGTTCTTTGGGCTGCTGCTCCTCGCCGGTTTGACGTCGTCCGTTTCCCTGGTCGAGACGGTCGTATCGTCGATGAAGGACAACTTCGGCTGGACACGCAGGAAGACGGTCGGCATTGCGGCAACGGTGGGTCTTATTGGGAGCGCGTGCTTCGCTCTGCCGCAGGTTGTTAACCCTGGCCTGGAGAACGACGGAACGCTTGGTCTCACGCTGCTCGACCTCATGGATCATTGGGTGTTTTCCTACGGACTCCTAGTTATTGGCTTGTCCGAGTGTCTCCTTATCGGATGGGTCTTTGGCGCGGACAAGATCCGCCGCTACGTAAACACCAACTCACGAATGCAACTGGGCCGGTGGTTCAACGTTTTGGTCAAGTTCGTTATACCGAGCCTCTTGATATATGTACTAGCGATGTCGGTATGGGGTGAAATTCAGGGCGGACTCTATGGAATGGATTACGCGGATAACTACAGCGAGGGTTACTCGTTCATGCGTTCGGCACCGATTGTCATTTTCGCGTTTTGGTTTATCGCGTGCACCGTCGGCGGCGTGATACTCACCAGGAAAGGTGAGTTCAAAGATCATGAATAGAAAAATTTCGCTGGGTCTTTCTGCTGCTTATCTGTGCATCGCCTGGACGTGCCCATTGCTGGCGGCGACGATTGTCCCCGACAAAGCGTTTCCGACTCAGAACGAACAGGTCCGTCTCGTTGTTAGTGACTCGGATGGCAATCCCGTAGGTGGTGCCTCCGTGACCGTTACTTATCGACCGGGCAGCAGTGTGGAAAAGACGGACGCGTTGGGGGAATCGGATGCCGCTGGGGCGGTCATCTGGACGCCGTCCGATGCCGGTATAGCAACGGTCACAGCGACGTGGTCTGGTCCAGAGCAGTCAGACCTGTCTGAGTCGACGACGGTCTCTGTGCGCTTTCAACGTGCCCCCTGGGACGGAATTATTATTATGATCATCGCGGGGCTCGTCCTGACCGTGGGATCGATTGTACGCATCTTCAGACTGCTTCGCTCACCTTCGCTCACCTGAATTCCACTAAACCAATTTCTACAGGAGCGCTACACGTTGACCGAGCCGTT
>CBDVBX010000277.1:0-4135 GCA_965372335.1 uncultured bacterium
GGCGGATCATCGATCCGGTGTCTTGGGTGGGGCAGACGGATTTGTTCTTCGGGTTCGGGCGGCGGATCGTGGAGCCGTTGTCTTGGATGGGGTAGGGGCTCTCGTTCTTCCGGTCTGGGTTTGGGTTGTTGGTATCTGCGCTGTGGATGAGACAGAGGTTTCTGATCGAACGGCTGTGGTTTGGGTGAACGATCGAGCCTCCGCCCGGGAGGAGGACGGCGCTTAGGCTCTCCGAATGCCGCCCACTTCCTGGGCTCTGGTTTGGGTTGGACTCTCCGATACGTATTGCTCTCTCGTTTTGGTGGAGTTTTGGCGGGTCGCTGGACCGTCTGCCTCGAAGGGCGCGTCGGCGCGCGAACGCTCTTTGCCGGCGTGCGCTTCGCCTGGCGGACGCGGGTTGTTGGTGTTGCCGTGGGTGTCGCCTTGCGTTGGGTTGCCCGTGTGGGCTTTTTCTCCACCCTGGCTTTGGCGGGCTTGCGCGCGGCCGATGACTTGGATCTCGCCCTCGATTTCGTCTTCTTTTCCGCCGTGGCGTTTGATACCGGCCAGGCGACGCAGCACGCCAGTACAATCACGGCGCACACGCGAACAGCCGTTTGCACCGGTATGATGGAATTGCGGGGCGAGAACATGTCCTCCCCGTTAGCCGTGGACAGCGACCACGATCTGTTACGATCGCCTCGGTTCTCGCCCCAGATTTCAGATAGCTTTTTCACGATTTCTCTTTTTCCGATAAGACCCGCGAGGCTGGTTTGAGCGCCGGTGTGATCCGAAGGAGAGTGAAGGCCAATAGTGGTGGAATTCTCATTGGGTTCTCCTCGTTTCCCGGTAGCAGGTCTCTCACTGCAGGCAATTGAATTGTAGTAACATGTTAGTAGTATAGCAAGGACAAAATGAAATTAATGGCTATATTTGAATAATATGGTAGAATGATACGAAATAAGGCTAGTAATGAGCTGATTCATGTAGTATAATCGTATGGAAATGATCATATATATTCGTAATTAGGTAGACAGACGTTGTAGCGTGAAACGTATTTAATGACCTATCATGGCAATTAATAGTCTATACAAGGTCCAGATACGACGATAGATTAGGATAATATTGCGTATTAAATGGACGATCAGACAAACTCGATACGTATATTTGGCTTGACCGACTCATTACGTACGGTAACATTGTAGATGGATGATCGCCCAAATGGGGGTGTCACAGGAGGATCCGAAATGTCAAAACCACCCGAGACCGAGAATCCCGTCAATACCAAGAATCTGGACGAGTATCTGACGCTCGAGAGCCTGGAGATGGAGCGATGGCTCCCGCAGACGACGCAGGCGATGCGCAAGCTGCGTGTGCCCGGACGGGGTGATCCCGAGCGTTACGCAATGCTGCTCGAGGTCCTCGCCTCAAAAGGGGAGCTGACCGGTCAGGAAGTCATCGATCTGGGCCTGAGCCGCAACCTGTCGCGGGTTGCGGAGACACTGAGGAAATATCTCAGAGCGGCCCACGAGGCCCGCAAGGTCCCGGACAGGGCAAAGATCCGACTCGAGGCCGGGCGGCTGGTTCTCGAGCTGATGCCAACATCCAAGGCACTCGTTCTGCTGGAGTTGCATCCCGGACGGTTTCATGAGGTACGGTACACCCCCGCACTCGTTGAACGGCTCAAGAAGTATTTCGAGGAAGAGGCCGCGGAGGGACGCGAGCCCAAGTTCACGGTGGTCACCGCCGGGCATCTGCTGTCGGGTGACTACCAGGTTTTTCTTCTCCTCGAGGGACGCGAATATCAGTCCCTGGTTTACGAGTTCGTGGTTCGTGTGTTATCAAAGGTCAATTCCGACATGAGGCGGGACGGGATCTGTTTCAAACACAACATCATCCCGATTTTGCCCGCGGGTGAGTTCGATATGGAGTACATACAATGGCAACCCAATGCAGCCGCGAGTCAATGAGCGTTATCCACGTTCGTACGCGAGAATCAGACCGCACCGTGACATCGGAGCGCGATGCGGCCGATCGCGTCACCGCGATTATTGCGCGCGGTGGGCTCGCGATGGTCCTCCTGGATGTGTCCTATGCGTTTCTCGCGGGACAACGTAGATCGCTCGAGCGGATCTTTGAACTCAAGTTGCGGCCCACGTCGCGACCGTGCCCGATTCTGGCGTCGTGGGATCAGTTTCTGGACATCACGAAGGGCAGCGACGCCGAGATCGAGAGGATCAAGCGAGTGATGGACGCGGGTCTACCTGTCGGCGTCGTCACCGAGCCGGATTGGCAAAGCAAGGTCGCGCGATCCATTCCGGCCGATTGTATCGACCTTCTCAGCCGCGATGGCAGGCTGGCGCTCTTCATGAACATGGGCGGCATGAGCGACGAGCTGATTGCATCGGCGGATCGCCAGGGGATTCTGTTGTTTGGCTCCTCGGCGAATATCTCGGGGAAGGGCAACTCGTTCCTGATATCCGATGTGCCGGAAGCGATGCTCGAGCAAGTGGACGTCGTCTGCGAGGCCGGTGAATGCAAGTTCGCGAATTCGCAGCGGCTCGCTTCTACGATAGTTGATCTCCACACCGGTGAGCTGATACGGCGCGGGGTTCTCCACACGGAAATCACTCAGCTACTTGCCGGTTAGGCTGGCGCACGCGACGGCAAACATACGCGACAATGCTAATTCGAATCGCCGTTTCTTTGGTTTACATCGGGATCCTCATTCTCTTTGCTATTCGGGCAAGGCGACGAACCCAGGACATCGAAGATTACTACGTCGGCGGGCGGAGCGTGCCCACGTTGCTCGTCGTGTTGTCGTTCTACGCCACGTTTGTCTCGACGAACAGCTTTGTCGGTCACTCGGCGAAGAGCTATGACTTCGGCCTGTCGTGGATGATCGTTGGTTTGATTCTGGTGCTTCTGACGCTTCTCTCGTGGCTGTTCATTGCTCCAAGGTTTCGGGAGAGGGCGGAGGCACTGAAGTCGATCGTCCCGTCGGACTTCTTTGGGCGCCACTTCCGATCCACCCGCGTAGGAGCCATCGCGGCCGCGATCATCCTTTTTGATTCCGTTTTCTTTCTTGGCGCCGTATTCCTCGGTGCTTCCGAGTCGATGGGCGCGTTGCTTGGCATTCCGTTTGGATATGCGCTCACCATTGTGTTCGTCGTGCAGCTGACGTACACATCGGTAGGCGGTTACCTGGCCGACGTGTGGAGTGACTCGTTTCAGGCGACCATTCTCTTCGCGGGAGCGATCGCGATTCCGATCGCGCTTATCGCAACCGCGGGTGGATGGGATCCCGTCATGACAAAGCTCCAGGCGGTCGAAGCCGCGCGCACGGGCGGCGGCGGTTTCTCCCTGTTGCGCATCACGACCGCCGCGCCGCTCCTTTTTATTGTGGGTGTCGGTCTGTCGGGGGGGCTTAAACTCGTCGCCGATCCTCGCCAGCTGTCACGTTTCTATGCACTGCGGCAGCCGTCGTCTGCAAGGCGGGGCGTTTTGTTGATTGTCGTTATCGTTGCCGTTACGTATCTCTTTTTGCTGCCGATCGGGCTCCTCGCTCGGGTGTACGATGTCCCGCCGGAAATCGCAGGGAGGACCGATGCGATCGTTCCCTGGTTGCTTTCCGATGTCCAGATCCTCGGTCCGACCCTCGGCGCAATCGTTTTGACCGCGCTTCTGGCCGCGGCCATGTCGACGATCGACAGCGTGCTGCTCGTTGCCGGCGCGGCGCTCCAGCGAGATATCCTGCCACTTCTCGGGCGCAAGAGCGCGTCGGATAACGTAACCTACGCACGGAAGATCGTCATCGTCTATGCAATCCTGCCGCTTGGACTGGCCGCACTGGCCCGTGTCCACACCGGGATGGATCTCGGTATCGTCGAACTCACGGTGTTTGCCGGCGCGTTGTACGCTGGGGCGTTTTTGCCCGGCCTCATGGGGATACTCTATTGGAAACGCGCGTCGGCCACGGGCGCCATACTCGGCATGGTCCTCGGCGTGGTGTCGACAGCCGTCTGGCGTTTTGTCTTGGCTCCGGCGAGCCCGAACCTGGAAACATTTCCAGAGGTTTTTGTCGGTCTGGCGTGCGGCGGCCTCGCATTCGTTGTCGGGAGCATTCTTTTTCCCCAACCCGAAAACGCTTAACTAG
>CBDVBX010000278.1:0-4118 GCA_965372335.1 uncultured bacterium
CTTCATCATCACCAACCTCCCTTTGTTGCTTGTATTATAACATGCCCTTTTTTGGCGCTCAGAAGAGCCCATAGACAAGCGTTACAAAGGTGATTTGCTCAAAAATGATTAAGTTGTTTTTTGAGCGCGCGAGAAGAGACGAGAGATGTGTTCACGGGCGTTACAAAAATTGCAAAACACGTTAAGAACAAAACGCGCGAAAAGCTGTCAAGAAAAATCGAAAAGAATCGAAAAAATTATTAACATTCTTTTTAGATATAACTAATCTCAATCCGTCAAAAATCACGCGACTTTGAGGGCTTGAGCCGTGCGTGAGAAAAGATCGCGATAGCGGGAGTTGCTTGATAGCCGGAGGATGGTGACGCCATTGCGGCGAACGATACGGCCAGTGGGATTGAGCAGCTCGAAGCGCAACGACCGCGCAGCTTTGAGTTCGCAAAGGCAGGTGTGTTTTGCAGTGCGGTCGCGACGGCGGGGCCGTTGCCGTTGAACACGGCCCGTATCCGCTTCGAAATACCCCGCCTTTGTGTTATGCTTCGAGACCATAATTTCTTAACGACAATCATTACTACAGGAGAGACGAGTCATGGATTTCTTGAAAGAACTCGGAATCGAGAGCGTAAACTCCGGGGCGTGCTCCGGTCCGGGCCAGTGGGCACCTGTCGAAGGGCGTGACCTGCTCGCGTCAGTCAATCCCGCAACGGGAGAAGAGATCGCCAAGGTCGCGCAGGCAAACGAGGACGACTACGAAAAGGTGATGGCGGAAGCGGTTGAGGCTTTCAAGGAGTGGCGGATGACACCCGCCCCCAAACGCGGGCTCGTCGTACGCGATCTCGGAGAGGCCCTGAGGGCCAAGAAAGATCCGCTCGGGCGGTTGGTCACGCTGGAGATGGGCAAAACCGTCCAGGAGGGCTGGGGGGAAGTGCAGGAAATGATCGACATCTGTGACTTCGCGCTCGGCCTGTCGCGGCAATTGTACGGACTCACCATGCACTCGGAAAGACCCAACCACCGGATGTACGAACAGTGGCACCCGTTGGGAGTGGTTGGTGTGATCTCGTCCTTCAACTTCCCGGTCGCCGTGTGGGCGTGGAACTCAGCCCTAGCGGCCGTTTGCGGCGACGTGACCCTTTGGAAGCCGTCGTCCCAGACGCCGCTCACCGCCGTCGCAGTCCAGCACATCTGCAACGACGTCATGAAAGCTCACAACTTGAACGGCGTTTTTGATCTGATTATCGGACGCGGTTCGGTGATCGGAGAGATGCTGGTCAACGATCGCCGAATTCCGTTGGTGTCCGCCACCGGGTCGTGCACGATGGGCTACCGTATCGGCAAAGTCGTCGGCGAACGGCTCGGACGGACGATCCTCGAGTTGGGGGGCAACAACGCAATACTGGTCGAGGAAATGGCCGACATGGACATGGCCGTTCGCGCCGTGTTGTTCGGCGCTGTGGGAACGGCGGGGCAACGCTGCACCAGTACGCGCAGAGTGTTTTTGCACAAGTCGATCGCCAACGACTTCACCGACAGACTACTCGCCGCTTACAAACAGGTCCGTATCGGCGATCCTCTCGACGAAAACACGTTGATGGGGCCGCTGGTCAATCAGGCGGCGATCGAGGACATGATGGCCGCGTTGGACACGATCAAAAAGACCGGGGGGGAGATCCTCCACGGGGGCAACACCATCGACCGGCCCGGGTTCTACGTCGAGCCCACGATCGTCAAAGCGCAGCACGATTGGCCGATCGTCCACGAAGAGACGTTTGCACCGATTCTCTACCTCATCGAGTACGACGACTTCGACGACGCTATCGAGTGGCACAACGAGGTGCCGCAGGGGTTGTCGTCATCCATATTTACCACAAACCTGCTCCACGCCGAACGGTTCCTGTCGCACGCCGGTTCGGACTGCGGCATCGCCAACGTGAACATCGGCACCTCCGGCGCCGAGATTGGCGGCGCATTCGGCGGCGAAAAGGAAACCGGCGGTGGGCGGGAGTCGGGTTCCGACTCGTGGAAGGCCTACATGCGCAGGCAGACCAACACGATCAACTGGTCGAAGGAACTGCCACTGGCGCAGGGCATCAAGTTTGAATAAAGCGCTTCGTTTCGTTGGGCCGCTCGGCGAAAAGATCGTCAGGCGCACGTACCCTAGGTCCCTATTCGTTTCGAAGTTTCGACTGGACGCTTTTGATTTTGTCCGCCATCGATTGATCGCGATCGGTACGGGTTCCGATTTTCAACACGGTAAATATCCTCGGTGCGCCCATCTCGTGAATTACTTCATGGCAACGCTTGACAGCGGCAAACACGTCGTCCCACTCGCCTTCGATATTGGTTCCGTACGAGTGGAGCTGATGTTCCAGACCGGCAGCCTGGAGCACTTGTTCGCACGCGGCAACATATTTCGATAACGACACACCCACCCCAATCGGCACCACTCCGAGTTCAACAATGGCCTTCATTGACAATTCCTCCCGAGTCAATTCACCAAGTGTTTCGTTTTTCACAGGAGTAGAAGATACCACAAAGTTATGAACGGAAAGCCGTGGTTGGCTACGGATCATTGGCAATAATTATCATATAATGCATGTAACATGTTATAAAACAATTATATATTTTACGGGATCGCGGACATTTTCGACGATCGCTTGATCGTTCGACCGCGGGGCCGTATATTCGTGAGGTATCTCCGAGCATCCCACGCCGATTTCGTTATTCACCCCGCGCGCAGCGTTACTTGAAGAATGGTGATGTCATGAAACATCGAATTCTACCGGTATGTTTAGCAGTGCTTTTAACCGCGTCGGTCATGTCTGGAGCCGCGATTGCGGCAGCGGATTTATCGGAAGCCGAAAAACTCATCGAAGACGGCTGGATGGACGATGCGGAGACTCTGCTGGTCGAGCTCTCCAAAGCGCACCCGGATGATCCCGAAATCTACTATCAGCTTGCCAGAGTCTATTTGATCCGTGACGACGCACAATCCAGAAATGGCGGCGCCCCATGGAAGAATTTGGATCGGATCGAAGACTACGCCCAAAAAGCGATCGAACTGAATCCCAACGGGGCGAAGTACTACGTGATACGCGGGCACGGCGTGGGATTAAAGGCGCTTCGGGGGGGAATGGTTAAGAAATTTTCCCGCGCCAAGAGTGCCAAGAAAGCTTACGAAACGGCCGTGGAGCTCGACCCAAACAACATCGAAGCGCGGACTTCGCTGATCGAGTACCTCATGCAGGCACCCGGCATCGTCGGGGGGGATAAAGACGAAGCGCGGCGTCAGGCAAGAGCCGTCGCCAGAATCGACAGCGCCGAGGGCTTTCTCGCCCAGAAAACAGTATATCTACACGAGAAAGACTACGAATCGTTGGAAGCCGAAATACAAAAGGTGTTGGACGCGCGGCCCTCGGACAAAGTCGGATACGTCGAATACGCGTGGCTATGTTATTACCGTAACGATTACGACTGCGTGGTGAAATACATCGATGAGATCGTAACCATTGACCCAGAAGACGTGGATGTTTATTGGCAGTTACATCGTGTTTATATCAAACAAGAGAAGTACGGTGAAGCCGAAGCTGCGTTAAAGAAAGCCATTGAGACAAAGCCCCAGGAGACTCACCTCTACCGGTGGCTGGGCGATTTCTATCAGACCAGAAAACGATGGGACGATGCGATTGCACTGTACCAACAATCCTTGGAAATCGACCCGACTAACGCGCGGGCGTTGTACAAGTTGGGTGAAACGTATGTCCTCAGCGAACAGAATCTCGATGCCGCCGAAGACTGTTTCAACCGGTATCTAACTTCCCGCCTGAAGTGCTGGTGGCCGGAAAGGGCGCTGGCCCACTGCGAGCTGGCAAAGATATACTCGCTGCAAGGAGACAAGAAAGCGGCGGTTGCCCAGATCAAGAAGGCCAAGAAGCTCAACCCCAACAATGACGAGATTCGAAAGATGGCGAAGAAATTGAGGGTCAGGTAGTCGATACCACGAATGTTTGACTATGGAGCATCGTTGGGGCGATTCGAAGCCGACAACATATCGAGCACAACCGGCAACAGTTGTTCCGCAACCACCCGGTGCCCCTCCTCGTTGAAGTGCCGGTCGACGT
>CBDVBX010000279.1:0-4110 GCA_965372335.1 uncultured bacterium
AAGGAAATACCAACTATCCGGTTTTCGGATTCCGCCGAGATTGCTTATCCACACGATCGAAGTATCGATCTTCCAAACGCCCGCGAAAATCGAACCCACCGCTGAAGTCGATCGGTGAATCGCCGTCTTGTTCCGACAGTATTTCCTCGTCGATCAATCGGTACACCACCGAACCGACGTCTTCCGAGGATCGGATTCCCCAGTTCTCCAAGACCGAATACGCCAATACGCCGTACCGCTCCTGGGCGTAATCGCACAGGTGCACCAGCAATTCAGTTGCGCTCAGGTGTCGGCGTTCGCCCACTCGTTGAATGGCGAACTCTAGCGAGTCCATAACCAGCACATACGCATCTCTCGAGTAACGCTTGTCGCGTTCGCGGATCCGATCGACGGCTTCCCAAAAACTGGCGGCGTTCAAATCACTGGACACGGTCGGGCTCCTCCAACAATCTACGATAAACGTCCAGATAGTGGCCGACAATTCTTTCTCGTCCGAATTCGACGATCGCCCTTTCCCGGGCCTTGTTTCCCATAGTGCGACGGCGCTCGTCGCTGGAGAGCAAGGTAACGACCAATCGCGCCATGCAGCGAACGTCGTGCGGGTCGCACAAATGGCCCGTCTCACCGTCAATGATTACCTCGTGGAGACCGCCGACGCGGGACCCCACCACGGGGACCGCACAACTCATCGCTTCCAGAGCCGCCAAACCGAAGCTCTCGTGTTCGCTGGGCAATAAAAACACGTCGGCAGCTGGCAAGATCTCGGCTACGTACTGCTGGTCTCCGAGGAAAACGACGTCATCGGCTATCCCCATTTCGGCCGCCAGCCTTTCGGTCGCTTCGATTTCCGGACCATCGCCGACCAGGATCAGCCGCGAGGGCAACTCCTTTTTGACTTCATTGAACACTTCAAGTACAACCGGTAAGTTTTTGACTTTTCTAAAGTTTGACACATGCATAATCAGCTTTTCGCCGCGCGGCGCCAGCCTCCGCCGGATGTTTGGGTCGGCGGGCGGCTTGAATTCTTCCGAATCGACAAAGTTATGAATGACTCGGATGGGTCTGTCGATTTTGAATTCTCTAACCGTCTCTTCGCGAAGGAAATTGGAGACGGCAGTGATCCCGTCGCTGACCGATATGCTGAATCGGGTGACCTCGTAGAACGACGGCATCATGCCGACCAACGTGATGTCGGTGCCGTGCAAGGTCGTCAACGTGCGCAGCCCACGAGGTTCGAGCATCTTCTTGGCCAGATAGGCCGACGTGGCGTGCGGGATGGCGTAGTGGACGTGTACGAGATCGAGTTTGTACTGGTCGGCCACCTCGCGAATCTTGACGGCCAGGCTCAGCGAATACGGAGTGAATTGTTGAAACAGGGGGTAGTCCCCCGTTTCTACCTTGTGCAGGTACAAATGTTCGTCGAAATGGCTCAAACGCGCCGGGTGACCATTGCTGATGAAGTGGACATTGTGCCCCGCCCCTGCCAAAGACACACCCAACTCGGTGGCAACCACTCCGCTCCCGCCCGGTGTGGGGAAACACACCATTCCAATGTTCAACGGTTTGTCGGTCATTTCTCTCCCGACGTGTCCAGTGGCAGAAACACGGAAAAATCTCTCAGGCCTATCGGCCGCAACGTCTTGAACACCTCTCCGTAGCGCGTCCCGATGGAATATCCCGCCGCCGCCGCCCGCGCCTGGATAGCGTCGAGAAATCCCGGCCGGTTGAGCGGTGTTTCTTTCGCCCCTTCGAAGGCTTCGAACTGGGACCGGTGCGCCCGGATCGCGTCCATCTTGGTCGAAAACGTGCCGCTCACATCGACCACCACGTCTGGTACCAGTTCGCGACGGCCTGGGTAGACGAGGCCGTTACGCACCACGCAACTGTGCTCGCTTCCGGCAGTCCGATATCCGTGGATACCGGCGAGGTATATCGCCCGCTCGATCAAGGCACCCCCGGACGCGTGGTCCGGGTGGGGATCGTCCTTTAGCGGAAGTATGACCAGGTCGGGGCGGTGGCCTCGAATAGTGGCCGTCACCGCAGACTGCTGGTCGGGATCTTCGCACACCAGGCCGGTGTCCGGGAGACCCAGGTTTTCCCGTGTGTCACATCCGAGAATACGCGCCGCTTCGAAGGCCTCACGCTCGCGGCCTTCCGGCGTACCGTTGCTCGACGACTCGCCGCGCGTGAGGTCGACGAGGGCAACGTCGATCCCCAACCCTACGCACCGGGCCACGGTCCCGCCGCAGCCCAACTCGATGTCGTCGGGATGAATGCCAAATACGAGTATTTTCATGTCAGGCCGAGTATACTACGAACGGGACGTTGCCGTCCAACGCCCCCTCGACGAATGCATTCGTCGCCGCCGTCAACGATTGATACCCATCTGCGCCCGAGAACAGGAACGGCGTGAGGAGGGAGAGATATCGATCCTGCATTTTGTCCTTCCGCCTGAGATAGTCGCCCAGCGCTCCCAGGAAAGGCCAGCGCTTTAGCGACGCGGTGCGGCCGGCATCTTCTGTGACATCCAACACTTGTTCGAGACGGCGCGAAACGTCGGCCAAGCGCCGTTTGGATTTTTCTACCGTTTTTTGGTCGAGGGTACCCTCTATCGACTTAAGAAACTCGTCGGTCCCGGCGCGGAACGCGCGTTTGAAATGTTCTTCCGCCGCCTTGATTTTGTCGGAGTGTTGGGACGCGTAAATGGATTTGACAAAAGCGGTCGGATTGGCGTGGAGCTGGACGACTTCGCGAATGCCAAGGGCTTCGAGCGAACTCAGCAACGCCTCGACGGGCGGTGAAAGATAGGTCGCCTGCATGCGCGGAAACGCCACCGGTCGTCCCACGTCCATCGCGTCGTACACTTGGTCTAGCTGGGCGCGATATGCGATCTCGGCGGGTCCAAGCACGGCAGCCACGGGCCGGAATACGCTGTCCTGCACGAGGTTTCTCAACGCCACACCTGGAGAAAACCGACCGACATCCTCTGCGAGGTGCGCGCGCACGTCCCGGCGTTTTTCGTCGACGATCTTCTTGCGCCGACCTTCCTCCACCATGAACACACCTGAATCGGGACCGAGCCACAACTGTGCGTGATATCCAGCCTCTTCCAGCGACCTGCCTGACGCGGCCACGAGCTCTCGTACGCGCTCCTCCTGGTCGAAGAAGCGCAAAAACAATTCGCGCGCGTGGACACGAACGGCGGGATCGCGCCCGTCGATCAGAGCGGCGCGTCCGCCGGTGAGCTCGGCGATGATGCGCGCGGTCACAAAGCCGTGGTCGGTAGCGTCGTCGAGCGCGTCGTCGACAATCCCGGAGACGTACTCGCCGTGTGGACATCTGGAGACGAGCGGCTCGACGGCCTCCCACACGTCGCGAATAGCCTGGGCGGCAATGTCGCCGACAGGTAAAGCGGCCTGGTAGGCGTCATGGGCAACCGCGGTCGATAACGGTGTCAGATCGCAGTCGACGAGGAATAGCTCACGGATCTCTTTGAAGTCGACGTCGTCTGCGCCTACCCAATGAAGGGGCACGCACGGCACGTTGAAAGTTTTTTCGACGTGATTGGAAACGGCGATCGCGGTCATGACCTTGTACAGGGTCAACAGGGAGCCACCGAGCACTCCTGGTTGCTGCCCGGTCACGACGAATCGCACGCCGCCGCCTTTGGCTTCTCGCAACTTGTCCAACACTTGACCACCAACACCAACGGAATGACTGTACTCTCCGAGTCGGTCGATGAGATTCTCCCAACTTTGCTTCCCCACGTCTGACGCGTGCGCCGACTGGTCGATGACCTCTTCCCACCGGTTATTACCGCGTTGGAATCCGCCGAGAATCGCCGTGGCCGGCGTATCGCCGCCGGACACATAGTCCATAAACAACTTGCTCCCCTCTCCAATCTCTCGGATCGGTATTGTCATCGGTAACTCAATCATTCTTTTTTTCTCTCTTTGCTCACATGCCACCCACCGGCGCTTTGACTTTAGCACTCCGAGGTGTTGGGCCGGCCGGCGAGGGCTTCACTGGCACGACTCCCTGCGACCCACCTTGCATGTCGCAGTTCCGCACTGGACGGTCGTCTCGGTTGTCGGCTCGCGGATTGGCACC
>CBDVBX010000280.1:0-4101 GCA_965372335.1 uncultured bacterium
GCAACAATCGCCACAAGAACTCGTTTCCAATTCATTTTCAACTCCCCCGATGTAATAGAGTAAAACCATCGATTCGTGCCTACATGATTATATATAATTATATCACAAAGAATTCTTCTGGTCACTGCACGCTTTCCTCGGGGACGATTGATTCACCTAACAGCAATTCTGGAATCGACTTTACTATCTTTAGCTCTACATGTTATAATGCCCACTAAGTCTGAGTACGCAGACGACTCGAGGGCATGGGCACCCAGAGTAGACCCACCTTAGCTGAACAACCTGCACATGTTTATCGGGGAGATAGGGGCGCCGAACGGATGTTATCCGCGGTCTTATTCGGACACACCTCCGTTAGGATTGTTCCCCCCCATATACCCACGAGCCGGCGAGTCGCGTTAGAGACGACGGTCTTCGGGTGTTGGCCCGAGAGCCAAGCGCTTCGAAGACGGACACGAAGGGATGTTAAACCTAAAACTCAGTGTTTAAAGAGGGAGGTCGTCAGATGAAACGTACTGTTATGGTTTTTGCAGCGTTCGCAATGGCGCTCGCGGCGGTGGCAAGCGCCCAACCCTACGACCCACCGGTAAACGGGATCTATTTTTCGACCGACATGCCGGGCGGCACGATACTGACGGGCTATTTTAGCGAATCGTGGGCCGGCGCGATCCCCACACACGGGCAGCTCGGCAACACGATTAACGCCGGTTCTTGGGACGGCACGACGCTCGGGGCCGAGTGGAAACTATGGTGCTCTACGATCAACCAGCCGCCGATTTTGGTCTCCGATACCAGAGACGGAAACGGCGACGGTGAAGTCACGTGGAGGACCTATTACGAGGGGGGCCGGTTCTGGTTCTCCCAAAACGGACCTTGGAGCTCGGACAACCTGGTCGATTTTACCGGTGATATACACGAGTTCACCGCCACAACGACGTACCAGTACGCGTTTGGCGGGCAGCTGATCGGTATTCGTACGAACATCACGACCATCGGACACTTTGATCAGCTCGATCCGAGATGGGACGAAGCCTGTATGGTCTACGAGATCAATAACTCGGCGTTCTTCGGCACCACAGACCAAGGTCCGAAACCGCCCGAGTTCCCGATGTTTCTCGATCCGGCTGCTTGTCCCAGCATGGCGCTCCTGACTTCGGAACTCGGCGGTTGGGGCGATGTCACTCACATCGCGCTTTCGATCGACGACTGCACGGTTCCGGTAAGAGAGACTACGTGGGGTGAGATCAAGTCGATTTATAGCGAATAAGAGATCTCGCCGGTAGAAGGAACTTCGATGAGGAGCGCCCGTCAACGCAACGTTGGCGGGCGCTTTGTCGTTTGGCCGCATTCCCGAGTCTGAAGAGACAGTCGTACTCGATAGCTATCTGGTCACCGTCTTGTCAGCGGACGCACGCCATGTTACAAAGATACGGATGGAGAACACCTAGTATTTGTTATTCGGAGACGGCCAAGCCTACCGGTGTGGACACGAAGCTCACGCCAAAGATAACGTCCGACCTCCGCAGTCCCACGTAGACTCCCGGAGAAATCCCCCGCCAGCTCATCATGCCGGGATACACATTGACGCGCAGCCGTTGTGTCCACGCCTCGGACACATGGACAGACGCCAGGAGCGAACCGTTCTCGTGGAGAAATACGCCGGCGTCCCATTGGAGGCGCGCGTAAAACGCGCTCATACCGGTGCCACGATCTTCCTCGTGCAGCTCGGCTACGATGGCTCCCGCTCCCACGGACCAATCGAGACCCGACTTGCGCCGCAATGTGAAGCCGACCAGGTCGCTCATCCCCCAATAGGAGAAGAGCCCCACCGGATGGTCCTTGCCGAAAAAGAAGTGCAGTCCGTAGTTCTGACCCGCGTTTTCAAACGTGTTCACGACGGGGTTGTACATAGGCTGCCCCGACCAGATCGACATGTTGAGCGTATGGGAGAAAAAACGGGCAACACCGTCGAAGCTGAAGAGAATGGCACCGGCTGGATCGAATATGAGCATGTCGGCAACTGGGTCGACGATGTACTGCCTGCCGGAGGAATGGTGTTCGACCGCCTCCACCGCAAAGGCATGGGCGATGGTGGTCGTCCACGCCCACACGCCCGGCAGGGCGAAGCTGTGCGCGTCGTACCACTCCACAAATGCCCGGTGTCGAGCGCCTCCGCCGATCAAATGCAGGGAATAGTTGGGGACGTACTGGAGACCGCTCCAGCGGAACTGACCGGGAACGACCTCGTTGGTAAAAAATTCTGTACGCCCATACGCATCCACCGCCTGGCCGGGGTGGGTGATGCTCCTCCAGGTAACGTCCAGCCCGTGAGCCCAGTCGATTTGGTCGAGCGTCACCCAGTTAGTGTTGATTTGAAGTACGCCGAAGGCTCCGTTGATGAGTTCGCTGATCGGGTTGAAGGATGCGTCCGAACCGTACGCCAGCCCCTTGTAGAAGTATCGGGGTTTTTCGTCTTCCCCTTCGGGCTTCTGCGCCCAGACGGACGCGGGCGCAAGGGCCACGGGGCCACACAGAAACAAGCACAGAAGTCCGGCGATAGTGCGCGTGAGCGACCAACGCGGCGGGACAGTGCCATATGCGGGGTGCCACGATTTCATGGGACTACGTAACTCTAGCAAAATGCGTGACGTTACAGGCATGTTAATAAATTTCTGCGTGGGTTTACATCCCACGATTTCGCCTTGATCTGGCTCGCAAAAACGACCCCCCCGGCGGTCATCGCCGGTAATAGTCGTCGATGAATCGCATCACGATTTAGCGGTAGATCATGAACAGCCTTAGTTCGGACCCGCGCGCATATACATCAGGGAAGTCCCTGAACTTTTTTTCAGCTGTGTAGAGAAGATACTCGAATCCAATACCGACAAATCGCATCAGCATGAGATTGGCTTTCACGCGTGAAATACTGATAAAATGATTTACCGCCGTTCCATTGAGCGCGTGAATCCAATAGCCTGCATGACCCAATTCAATCACACGGCGCTCGTTCCGCAGAAACTGGAGCCCGAGGTTGTACGCGGCACCCGGCCCGATATCGTACCGTCGATTGGACACGTGTACGTAGTGGGAATTGGCCGCGCCCAACAAGATCCACGAAGCTGTCACAACAGTCCGAGTGTCGAATCCTCCGCCCATCCGGAATCGCGATAGCAAGCTGGCACCGAAGCTTTGAGTACCCATCGTGTATACGTCGTTTCGGAAATAGTCGTACGATTGCACCGCGCCGATGACATGTTGTGCGCGTTCCCCGCGACCTATGTTCGCCCCAGCGATCAATCCGTGTACCTCGAGACGTCTAAGAGCCTGGGGTTCGTTGTCGAACGCGACATCTATGCCTGATGTGAATACGTCGAAGGGCTTATCGACTCGCTCTTCGAACGGATTGCCGTAAGAAACATCAAATCCCAAAAATGCTTTGGTCTGTCTCGAATCCCACCGTTGTTCGTCACCCGTTTTCCATGCACCGACGCGGATATTGGAGTCCAATGTATTCGGCCGGCGGTCCGGCGGATTCGCGTGTACCTGAAACGCTTCGCCAGTGACCAATCGATTCACGCCGCGCACCGGGAGAATGACCAGTCCTCCCAACTCGCGCAAAACCCTTGAGGATGCCGTCGCCTCGTTGTCGAGTACCACACTCGAGAGGCGGAACAACGGTTCGCCCAGCGCAATTCCGCCCACCCCTGACGTGATCCAGTCGTTATACGACGGACGCTTGCTCTCGCCCATGTATTCGAAGAGCCACGAACCGGCAAATGCCCACATGCCCGATTGGTAGTAGTCGTATCCATTCGCACGGCCGGCGCCGTAGTACTGCGCTCCTTGATACGGATGACGGAAATAGTTGACGAAAAACGTGTTGTTGTCCCATTGGAACCCGAACTTTGGATTTGTCGTGAGCGAATTGACGCTGACGTTGTAACCGGTGTCGTCTCGATTGATGAAGTAGTGGCCCCACACCGTCATACCGACATTGAATGTCATGATTTCCACCGACGTGCGGAGAAACGGTCTGTCGGCGACGTACGATTCGGGCGTGCGCGGCGTGAACTCTACCGAGGAGGCCGCTTCGGCCGGCGC
>CBDVBX010000281.1:0-4084 GCA_965372335.1 uncultured bacterium
GCCCCGAAGCCAGCACGTCAGGCGCGGTGGAGTGACCTGCCCCAACTATTGTTACCTACTTCAGCAGGAGCATTTTCCGGGTCGACGAGTACGACGTTGTCGTCATACGGTAGAAGTATACCCCCGACGACACCGTGTGGCCGGACAGGTTTCGTCCGTCCCATGTGACCTGCTTACGCCCGGCCGTCTGTCGTTCTTCGACAAGTGTTTTCACCAGACGACCAGCCACGTCGTAGACGGAGATCTTCACCCGGTCCCCACCGTCGGGCACGTCATACCGAATCGTCGTGCTCGGATTGAACGGATTGGGAATCGCCTGGTACAGGGCGGCGACGGCCGGTTGAGCCTCCGATTCGGCAGAGGTCACTGGGGTCACCAACCAGCACATTGAGAACTCGGATGTATTGCCGGAAGCGTCGGTAGCGGTCGCCGTGATGTACCTGCCGTCGGCGAACGGTGCCGTCGTCGTGAACACAAAGTCGGCGTCGCCGTTCGAATCGGTCGTAACGACGGTCGAACCGAGATAGACCCTTCCCTCTCCGTGGCCTGACGCATCACATGTGCCGCTCCAAAAGAACTGGACCGTGAATGTCTCCCCCGGAATGCTGTTGAGTGAGGCGCCGATCGTCGAAAACGTGCTGCTCGCCCAGCGTATAATCGGGAAATTCTGTCGCAAATTGGGTCCGGTATCGGGGTCTTGAAAGTCGTTCGGGGTCACACCGCTATCACTGAAGTTTCCTCTGAGATCGATTCCGAGACCGCCGTTATTGAAGATCGAGTTACACAAAAACGAATTGCGCGTACCGAGCCCGACCACGTAAATACCGTCTTCTACGTTGCGGGCGATCACGTTTCCCGCTTCCGGCGTATTGCCGCCCACGATGTTGTAGCGCGCGTCGTTTATCAGAAGCACGCCGGCTTGCCAGTTGTCTACGAAGTGGTTGCTCTCCACCACCGAGTAATCCGTTCCGGAGAGATACAGCGCCGGGAACGCGCAGTTGGTCATCTCGAATCCCCGGACGACGCTCCAGTTTGCTTCGACGTGGAGTGCCCGACGACCGGCCGAAGATCCGCCGCCGTCGATCACGACGAGAGGGGCGCCGGCGTATCCGGGTTGAGTCGTTGCGTCGATGACCGCCGGCGCGACCACCGAAGGCAAATCCGTCTGGAGCTGAATTACGTGCGGCCCCGGCCCGGGGATATCGAAGTGGATCACGCTCCGATCGCCGTTCGCGTTGGCCGCGTTGAGGGCATCGCGAAGTGATCCTGGGCCGCTGTCATCGGCGTTTGTGACGACGATGGTATCGACGACCGTTATGAACAAGCGAACGTTGTCGATGAGCGGCGCGTGACTGTGGCAATCACCAAGGAACGGGCCCCCGCAGTGCAGTGGGCACAAGTCGATGCAACCGATAGCGAGCTGGACGTGTGTTGCCCCCTGCACCATCGTAAAACTGAAATCGAAGCTAAAACGGTGCCAGTCGACGACACCCGCGGGGCTGCCGTGAAAAACCCCCTCCGATACCCACGCGGTGAGTTGTCCGTCGACCAGATAGCGGACTCTTTCGGTGTAGGCTATGAGTTGGTTTTCGGGGAGATCGCGGTAGACGTCGAACTCGAAGACGAAACCGCCTTCGCCGGGAGGAACCGGCATGCCGTCGACATCCTGCGACAGGTCGATGAACGGCGACCAGATCTCGTTGTGGATGTAATCCGCCGCCAACTTGGAACCGGGTACCCTACCGTAAGGCACCGCTGTCTGTTCGGGATGACC
Source organism: uncultured bacterium (assembly GCA_965372335.1). GTDB lineage: Bacteria > Krumholzibacteriota > Krumholzibacteriia > WVZY01 > JAKEHA01 > CBDVBX01. The sequence continues at coordinate 1,775 of CBDVBX010000281.1, forward strand.
GCCACAGGCGTAGTCGTATGTCGAGCCGTTAAAGAACCCCCACAGATTTGTCGAATTGTACACCAGCGAATCTTCCTGGAGGACACTCGTGCCCGGAAACAGTGCGGCGAAATTCCCGTAAGGCGGGTACCCCGAAGCGATCCAATCGCCGTCGGTCGTCGCCGTGTCCCCCACCAACTCGGTTTCGAAATCCTGGAAGTCGATGACACCGCCGGTGTCGGAGACCGTGAGGCTGTCGATCACGGCGGCGCCGTTTGTTGGCCACAAGCCGTCTTCGTCCGAATACGATCCGTCGGAGACGAATCGAAATCGCAACTTGACGCTGCCGTTCACGCTGTCCGCGGGCACCGTCGACGATATTAATTCTTCTCCCTGTCCGTTGATGAATTCCAATGTTTGCCAAACGTCGCTCTGCGACAGGTACTGCACGTACAAATAGTCGTAACCGGGTTCGGTATCGTATCGAACGAGATAGTCGACGGTGACGTCACCCGTGGACGGAAACTCGACCGACTCGAAGTTCTGCACCCAATTGTTGCCGAAGCCCGGGCATGTCGCACACCCCGGGAAATCCGCCACGCCGCACCAGAGTGACTGCGAGCCTTCCAGCGGCTGATACACCGCGGGAAGTCCCACGAAATCATCCACGTGAAACTTCGCATCCTGTCCTGACGTCCGGTCGACGGTCACCCACCCCTGTGGGTCTGGGCCACCAAGCGAGTCGTCAAACGTGTAGCTCGCAAGAACGAACGTATCTGGAAGCACCAGCGCCATTTGCGCGCTTTGGACAACGCCGTCATCCCAGAACTTCAAGGCGGCGCGGTCGGGCGACCGAGTGGAGACGTCTGTCGCCCACGCCGCCGATATAATGAGTCCGATCAGTAATAAGGTTTTTCTGCCACGCATGTCAATCTAGCCTCCTGTGTCCAATTTCTTTGTTTAAGCACTCATTATAGCACAATGAGCATCGTTTGCTTTGACACTAGTAGTCGGATAGCCGGCAGGATTTACCGTGACCCATTATTTTCTCAAAAGTGTGTAAGTGGCGAAGAGGTCGTTCTCGAGGTCCATCTGCTCGGCCCAACCGAACGCCTTTCCCATCGCGCGTGCGGCCTCGCTGTCGTCGACGTCGAAGGCAAGCACCTCGAAACCGAGGCGCTCACACAACTCGCGCGCAAACGGGAAGCGCCCATCCGCCCACGGAATATACGGCTCTTCCGGACCAGCCTGGCGCGGATGCAGATTGTAGATCATCGCGAAGCCGCCCGGTTCCAAAAGGGCGTATACGGTCCGGACGAACGTCTCGTCGTCAACGCCGAGGTGTACCAGCTTTCGCGGATCTACCTCACGCTCGGGATGTATGTACCCCCGTTTGAGCGTGTTCTTGGAAACGAACAGCTCATAACCGCCCCCAACCTCGGAAACTAGATCCGTCTCGGCCGGAAAGTGACCGTACAGCGTTCGCACTGTGCCCCGTCGCCCCGACCCGGATACTCCGGCGCGCGGCATCTCGCCGGTGTCACCCTGTCGGCCGTACAAAACGCGCAACAACGGGTCGACCTCGATTCCCACGGCGTTCGCGCCGAGAACGGCGAGGAGCTTGAGCTGCCCGATCGAACCGAATCCGAATTCGAGAACGTCGATCCCATCGACGCTAGACAAGCCGGTTAGTTCCAGCGCGCGGACGAATGCGAGCGGCGTACCGTAACGGGTGAAGTAGTAAAAATGATCGTCGAATTCGCGACGCTCATATACCGCGAGAGCGGAATCGTCGAGCGCGGCGGCCGCGTCCTCTGAGATGGCCTCGCGGGAACCTCGGTTGTAGTAGACGACCCGCGGTGTCTCCACCGGCGGGAGATCCCCGACGGCGGCCAAAAACGCGCGGCCGAGGGGTGTTGCGACCAGCGTCTCAACTTGCTTCGCCTGCTCCTTCAAAACTTCGATCGCGGTCGTTGTTTCCGTCGCATGGGCGCGGATCGACACACCCAAAACGACGACGATCGCCAGCCCAGCCGCGAGCCGGTTCGACTTTGGCACCTGCAATTTCATTGTTGGCTCCTCCCGCAATGCTGTGGTCGAGGCGCGGTCGTAGTTGATTCGTGCGCCGCAGTCGTCCCGCCGCGATTCCCACAACGAAGAATCACACCACGCGAGCAGACCCCGACCATGCCCGGCGGGCCTAGCCCCGCTTTGCCGCTTGCTTGCGGTCATTTTCGGTCAGGTGCAGCTTTCGCAGCCGGATGCTCTTGGGGGTAACTTCCACCAGTTCGTCGTTCGCGATGAACTCCAGAGCGAATTCCAGCGTCATCT
>CBDVBX010000282.1:0-4083 GCA_965372335.1 uncultured bacterium
CGAAGCCTTCGTCAGAGGGGTTGGCGGTGACGTGTGTGACGGGCCAATTGCCGGATGCCGGACTCGCCGGGATCACAAAATAGTAAAGGCCGTTGCCGGAGGAAGTGACGATTTCCGGCTTGCCTCCCGCCTCGATCTGCGCCAACCCATGCCCCTGGGTGCCGAGGTTCTTACCGGTACGCGGCACACTGCCGATCGCCGTGACCGTCGACCACGAGTTGCCCTGCGCGTCTCCCGCCTCCAGCCAATAATACACCAGGTCTGAGCCCTCGGTGATTTGTGCGATCACATCCCCACGATTGTCGTCGTCGACGTCCAGAAAAAGCACGGCGTCCTTGTCGCTAGTAATCGTCACGCGGGTCCAAGTATCGGTCATCTCTCCACCGGGATTCCTGTAAAAATAGAGACCCGAAACGATGTCGCCAAACCCGTCACCGGTGACGTCTCGCATGTCCATGCCAAACGAGTGTTCACTGCGGCTGTCATCTACACGAATAAAGAACCAGTCGTCTAGCGACAACACGGTGTCTGCTGCCGCTTTCGTTATAGGACTATCGTCGAGCTTGGTTGTGTCAAAACCGGCGTCTGCAGTCACACCGGTAATCGCTAATGCGAGGATGAGCAAAAATGCAAAAATAGAATAGGGGTGACGCATAGATCCCTCCCTTGGTTTACTTTCTCGTGATGGTTTTAACTCAGTTGCCCGTAGCCACTATCAATATATGCCGAATCGACAAAATAAACAGCCTTCGCGACACGAAAACGAGACGATAAGGGAGCAACTTCCTTTCAAGGGGTCGATGATGCCTCGAGATGTCGCGCAAAGAGAACCGGGCCACGCGGCATACGCGATCCGGTTCAACTACATTGTCGAAAAGCCTTTCCGACCGAATCTCAGCGGCAGATTGCTTTATCCCCCTCGGGCCTCCCGGCCCTCCGGGCATAAAGCGCATTATATGACACTATTGTCTCTCATACGCGGTCGGGTCTGGTAACCCTCCCGGTATAAAGCGCATTATTTGACACTTTTGTTGCCTACTTGAGAATCACCATTCGGCGGGTTTGGGTAAACTCGCCTGCCGAGAGCCGATAGAAATAAACCCCAGATGAAACTAACTCGCCGTCATCGTTGTGGCCGTCCCACTCGACGGTGTACAACCCTGCCGGCTGCTTCTTGCCAACCAACCCGCGTATCTTTTTCCCTGAGACGTCATAGATTGCGAGCGTCACAAATTGGCCGGTAGCAATTTGATAACTTAACTGCGTCGTGGGGTTGAAAGGGTTGGGGACATTTTGATCTAACCGGTTGTACCCGACGACTTCACCCGTGTCCGTCGGAAGATTCGCCGGATCGAGCGTTTGTTGGTAGCTATCCTGATATTGATTGCCACAAACGTCTTCCCAGGTCGCATCGATATCGACAACGAACGTGCCGCCCAGCCACCCGCTGATATCCAACTGGTAGCTATCCGGCGCGCCGAAATCGGTCGTACCGGCGCCGATGGTGCCGTAAGAACAATTGGGATCCAGGATGTTGAGCCACGCTGGTCCGTTGCTGATCGTCGCATTGAAGTTGTGTGCGTCGTTGGCGCCGCTGTTCTCCATCGCGATCCGCAGCGTCCAGATTGACGGTACCCAGTTGACCGTTGCCGTGTCGACGTTGGTGACCGTCGTCGGCTGCGCCACACACGGGAGACAGTTCTGATCGAGGGACCAGCCGATATCTTCCATCAGAAACAAGGCCAAGCTCGGATCGTGGTTGGCACCCCGGTACGCTGGCTCCATCACCTCGTCGGGTGAGACCGCCGAACTCCAGTGAGACACCGACGAGCCTGGTTGTTGTGGATTGGGACCGTGCATTCGTATAAAGCCGCCGTTCGTCCCGCCAGTGATCGGTATGCTCGGGAATTCCACGGTCACAGACGCACCCACCCACACCAGATTCGGGTCGGACTTGCTCGCCGTCACGCGTTGGGTGTTTGTCATGCTGGGATAGTCGGCAGGCGTGGCGCCCAACTGTTCGAGGTTGAGCATGTAGGTGTCATTGAAACCCAGGAGCTTCGCACCGCTCGAAAGGGTCACAAACGTCTGAAAACCGAGGCCGTGGCCGATCTCGTGCAGCACCACGGTGACGAAATCGATGTCGCTGCCCGGGTTGGCGTCGTATCCGTAGTACCACCCGACACCGCCCAAGCATCCCGGATCGCCATTGAGGTTGCTGTTAAACGTCGCGCTGATGTCGGTGGTCGTTGGGTCCTCATCGGAACCGGAGAGCGAATTGGCCAGCGCTTGCGGGTACCAGGTATTCGGGACAGGCGCGCCGCCGAAGTTCCGGTGAACCGTGTTCGCCCCGGCCGATCCAAGTACGGCGGAAGTGGCGTTGCAAAACTGCGGATCCATCTTGGCCCCGACAATGATTGTGACATTACTGTTGAGGCACTGTCCCCAGATGTCGGCGGCGTATTGGAACGCATTGAGCCGCGCCTGGCCGAGCGTGGTGGCGGGGTTGCCGCCGGTCGGTGTCCACGGAGTCGGATCGTTGAAACCCTCATTCGCGCCGTCGTTGTTTTGTATGACAACCGTTGCAGCCGCTTGTGCGTCGTGGACGGTCGTCGTCAGACCGAACACGAGTACGGCCAGGGAAAGAAGCGAAGCGGTGATGTTCTTTTTCATCGTCAATCACTCCTTTCCTTCTGCGGTTGCGTTGTCATTTTCTGATCTAGTCGCCGGGTCCGAGATGCACGGCGTGGTGAGATTTCCGTCCTCGTCGGTCACAACCACCATCGAGTTTTGAAACCGGCCCTGCAGGTCGATCATCGTACCGCCGCCGGGGCCGGGGCTGGGGACTTCTTTTAATCCCTCGGATGAGGTGCTCAACGCGTTGCTCAACTCGTGATCGATTGCTACCGGCGTTGCGCTCGGTGACTGCTCGACGATTTTGCCAGTCGCCGGGTCGATGTAGACGACGTATCCGGCGGGCGGAACGATCGATTCGCTGGTGTTGGTCGCTTGTGCGGTCTGGTCTGCGTCGACTGTCACGGACAGCAGCGCAACCGCCGCCGCGACGACCACAAACGCCGCCACTAGCGTCAGGGGCAAAAGACGTTTCATTGACTTTCTCACTTTGTTTACAGGTGTTAACTGCGGCGAGTTGATTCAAATCCCCGAATAGCTCCACCGCGAGCGAGGCGGTCGACAGGCGGAAATAAGGGTATATATAATGTAAAACTGGAACCACGTCTCAGCAACCGGTTTGTTGACAAGGGCCATAACTTACGATATAATAAGGTGTTAAAACACCTCAAATCGCTGGAGGGGACTCATGCGCTCGCGCGATGTCTGGACTGCCGTAACGACCCTAACTCTTTGCCTGTCACTCGTCTCGATTGCTCACGCAAAAACACGGCCCGCCCATCAGACGCCCCTTTCGGCGGGTGCGGTTTTTCACAAGCAGTATCGATCGGCCCACTACGTTTCGAGCGCGATGGATACCTTTTTTGTCGCCGAGTACAGTTTCGATGACCCGGTCACCGGCGCCCCCGACCCTCAAGGTTGGCTCCCGGTCGACTTGACGGCGCAATTGGGAACGTATTTTCACGTAGACACATTCAACGTTCCGTCCGGGGGCGGTACCAAAGCAATGTGGTGCGGCGCGCCTGCCGACACCTCCGAGCCGTTGTGCAGATACGCGACACTCCCCGGCTACGGCCATCACTGGTATCAAAACTTCACGTCCATTTCATTTCCGGATTCGGGGGACGTCACGCTGTCCTACGTTATCAACTACGACGTGGAACCCGGTTATGACTATGTAACCGTCCAGTACAAAGACACCTCTGACACATGGATCGATCTGATATCCTACAACGGGACCGCACAAAACGTACCCGGTGCTCACATCATTCCGTCGACGGCGTTACCCGGTTCTGTCCAAGTGCGATTCAAATTCACTTCCGACGAAACATATTCGGACGAAGACGGGCTGTGGGATACCGCTGCCGGTGCTTGACAGATTGACAACATCGTTCTTAGCGACACGGCCGGTGTAATCGACTCGCAGGACTTCGAAGCCGAGGCGGTCGG
>CBDVBX010000283.1:0-4072 GCA_965372335.1 uncultured bacterium
GACGTACCACGACACCGAGATCGATGTCGACAAACGCCCCCACTTCCTCACTTAGTATTTCGGCCGGCGCGCAGACCCACAGTCCGTGGTGTCACTTCATCGATGAGTTCCGTATCGAATTTGGATTAGTAGATGGGGAAGGAGGGGTCGACTTCGGTGGCCCAGGCGTGGAGGCCGCCGCGCAGATTCCACACCTGTGTGAAACCCGCGTCCAGCATCACACGAACCACTTCTGCCGAGCGAACGCCGATGCGGCAGTACACTACCGTGGCGGCGTTCCGATCTAGGTCTCCAAGGCGCGATCCAATCCCTCGCATCGGAATCAACAAACCGCCGATATCGCAAATCTCGTGTTCGTATGGCTCGCGAATGTCTACCAGCACCAGCTCCGTGCCCGCTTCCATCTTGGCTTTCAGATCCTTCGGCGTGATTTCCGGAATTTCCGAGGCCGTCTCCGGGGACGCGACGGCACCACAAAACTCGTCGTAGTCAATCAGTTTCTCGATCGTGGGATTATCGCCGCACACCGGACAATCCGGATTGCGGGAAATTTTCACCTCCCGCATCCTCATCGCCAGCGCGTCAAAAAGTAATAATCTGCCGGCAAGCGAGTCGCCAGTCCCCAGTATCAGTTTGAGCGTTTCCGCCGCTTGTATCGAGCCGACAATCCCTGGCAACACGCCGAGTACGCCGGCGTCCGCGCAGTCGAGCACCGAACCCGGTGGCGGGGGATCGGGAAAGAGGCAGCGGTAGCACGGCCCCCCACTCGCACCGAAGACAGAGGCTTGCCCTTCGAAACGGAGCACGCTGCCATACACATCGGGCTTCTTCAGCAGCACGCACGCATCGTTGACGAGGTACTTCGCAGCGAAGTTGTCCGACCCGTCGACTACCACGTCGTACGCTCCTAAAATCTCAATCGCGTTCTCACTGGTGAGCCGGGTGTCGTGAGCGGTGAGTTCGATCTCCGGGTTGAGGTCGTGCAGGCGCTCGCACGCCGCAGCCGATTTGGCCAAACCCGCATCCCGCGTGCCAAAGATCACCTGCCGCTGCAGGTTGGACACATCGACGACGTCGAAGTCGACCAGCCCTAGCCGGCCGACGCCGGCCGCGGCCAGATAAAGAGCTGCCGGGGCCCCCAAACCACCGACGCCCACGACCAGGACGGCGGCCCTTTTGAGTTTGTGTTGTCCCTCCGCGCCGACTTCGGGCAGGATCAAGTGGCGGCTGTACCGTATCATTTCGTCTCTGGAGAGCATGCTCGGTAAACTAACTCCTGAAAAACAAGGTTGTTATATCTACTGGGGAAAATAGCACTTTTGGCCGCGGGCCGCAATGCGCCCGCCAGTCCCCGCGCCGCGGCCGACACCGCTCGCTCACTAGTGTCCCGGATCGAGCCCTCGACGTACGAATCGTACAAAAGCCTGGAACTTCGCTTTCGTGCCACGTATAATATTGTAGATTAAGGAATCGAGGCGTCATCGCCTTTGTAAAACCAAGCCCTGTAATGAGGTGGTGGATATGGTCGGGATCGCGGCCGGATCCACACGTCGACCGCAGGGTTCTATTAACTGGGCCAATACTATCTGCTTAGGAGATGAACAGATGAACCGGACCCTCAAGAGCGGAATGACGATGCTGGTGATCGCGGCATTTGTGGTGGGCACCATGGCGGCCGCGTTCGCCGACGAGTTCCAGCCCAGCATCGTCATCCCCAAAATGGTTCACGACTTCGGCAAAGTGTACGAGCAAGAGACGTACGAGTACCATTTCATCGTCCGGAACAAGGGGAAAGCCGATTTGGTCATCGACAACGTCAAGCCTGGCTGAGGCTGCACCGTGGCCAAGTACGACAAGGTCATTCCTCCTGGTCAGGAGGGCAAAATCCACATGGTGATCGAGGGCAAGAAAGTTCACGGAACGTTCCGGAAATCGGCGACGGTATACTCGAACGATCCCGAGCATCCGCAGATGACCGTTACCATCGCGGCCAACATCATTCCGTACATCACCGTGCAGCCGGCATCGCGGGTATACCTCCAAGGCGGGTACGGACTAGAGGTCAAGAAAACGCTGACCTTCAAGTCGAACGAGGAAGATTTGGATTTTCAAATCACGGGAATCGAATCGAATATCGATGACAAGATCACCTACGATTTCAAAGAGAACAAATCCGAAGGTGTGTGGGAAGTGGATATATGGAAAAATCCAAAGCTCCCCACTTTGAGCACCTATGGGTCGATGATCGTCCACACCAACAGCGAGAAGTCCCCGTCAAAAACCATCCAGGTGCAGGTGATCACCAAAGGTGCGATCACCGTCCAACCGCAAAACCTCAGCTTCGGAAGGGTCAAGTTCGGAATGAACGGCGAACCGGGGATCCCAGTGACGAAAAAAGTGATCGTTCTCAAGACCCAGGGCAGATTTGAAATCAAAGGGGTATCATTCTCCAGCGATCAATTCTCCGCTGAGATAGAGCCTGTCGAGCTGGGAAAGCGCTACAATATAAGCGTAAGGTTCCAACCCCCGGAGAAGAAGCAGCCTCGCCAAACACTGGTGGGCGAGATGACGATACTCACGGACGATCCCAGAGAACCCGAACTAAAGGTGAGGTTGTCTGCGCGGTCGATGTAGGCCCGTGGTGAACGCGTTATCGCGGCACGAGCCGGCGTAAGGTGGCGGGCCGGCGCGCGACTAAGCACAGAAAAGCAACGAATAGGTGACGGATGAATTCTAAAACGGTAATTATCAGCATTCTGGTCGTGTGCCTCTTTGCGGGTGCGATCACCGTGGCGTCGCTCGTCACGAGGTCATCGAAACCGGCGGTGGCCGCCAGTTCACCGCAGGATGAGACGGCTGGGTCGTCGATGACGGGTGACCAAAACGCCCAGGAAGCGTATCAGACGCTGACAAACGAGTTGGAAGTACTCCAAAGCAGCGTGCAAAGGGAGCGGTCACCGCAAAAACGCCAGGATATCTTCGAGCGCATGGGTGTATTGCTGTCGGAGTTCATAGACGATTACTCGGGTTCACCCGAGGCGTTCGAGGCAATGTTCGATGCGGGAATCATAAGCTTTACGCTCCAGAAGCCGGAAAAAGCGGTTAAGTACCTGGAGATATTTTTGAACAAGGCCGCAGACGCGCCCCGCGAAAAGAAAGCCTACGGCAACTATTACTTGGCGGAGGCATACAAGCAGTTGGGCAAGTACGATGATGCGGAGCATGTCTACAAAGTGGTGATCGCCGATTACGGCAACGTGGACCCTCGACTGTCGCAGGCGGTACAGCAAAATCTAGCCATGCTGGATAGCGAACGAAAACTGGCTATCGGAGTCGAACCGATCGATTTTTCGGTTAAGGACCTCCATGGCGTGGACATTTCTCCGGCGAAGTATAAGGGCAAGGTGCTACTGTTGGATTTCTGGGCGACTTGGTGTGCGCCTTGCAAGCAGGAAATGCCCAACGTCAAGGCAGTCTACAAGAAATACAACTCGAAAGGTTTCGAGATCGTCGGCATTTCGCTCGACCGGAAACGAGGCGATCTGGACCGGTACATCGCCAAGAACGACATCTCGTGGCCGCAGCACTTCGACGGCAAGTTTTGGCAAACTGAAGTGGCGACGAAGTACGGAATCACGTCGATCCCGGCCACATTCCTCATCGACAAAAAGGGCAAGATTCGCTACAAGACGCTCCGCGGCCACCAGTTGGAGACAGCGGTCAAGAAGCTTCTGGCAGAGTAGACCTATCTCAAATTCAGCATCTCGACACCGACGGCGGGCAACCACCCGCCGTCTTTTTTTATATTTTTTACCCTAAGTTCGCCGGCGGCGAGGTTTCGTGGTTTGGGGCCGACCGACCGCCGCAGGCTTTGGAGTTTTTGGGGCGGACCGTGAGCTCCTTCTCCTCACCTGCGCCCGCTACGCTCGGCTAACTCGCTTCGCGAGTGGATCCTCGCTAGCTCCGCGCAAAGGTTCGTCGAAGGACTCACGGTCCGCCTTCGACCATCGGAGGTCAAGGGGCGGGTCGCCGCTGGGTTGAGCAGGCCGTTTGTCGGCGAGCCATAATAAGA
>CBDVBX010000284.1:0-4029 GCA_965372335.1 uncultured bacterium
AATGACTACGCATTCGTCATCTATCCCTACGACAGCCTCACCACGTTCGATTTGAGCGATCCGTCAAACCCCGTTGCAGTCACTGCGGTTGAGACCAGCATTTACATGTTGGAGATATATCTCTCCGGTAACTACGCCTTTGTCGCGGGAGACGAAGATGGGCTTGTGATTTTCGACATTTCCGATCCGTTGAATGTCGATAGCGTCGCAACCCTGGATACACCGGGCTACGCCACCGCGGTAGAGGTGGCCAACCCGTACGCCTACGTAGCCGATTGGGCGGGAGGTCTACGGATCATCGACGTTTCCGATCCGACCAGCCCGACTGAAGTTAGTGTATTTCCAACGGCAAGCACTGCCAGGGATGTCGCTGTCGGGACTGACTACGCCTACGTGATCGACTACGAGACCGGCCTACGAGTCGTCGATATCAGCGATCCGGCGAACCCAACCGAGGCGGGGTACTTTCAGACCACTGGATCCGCCACCGGAATCGACATCCATGCGGAACGGATTTATGTCACGGACTTCAACACGGGAGTGTTTATTCTACGAAACACCCTGATCCCGACAGGCGTCACCGACGGTTTTCCGCAAACCCTGAGCCTGAACCAGAACTATCCCAACCCCTTTAATCCGTCGACGACGATCTCCTTTTCCTTGCCGACACGGACCGACGTCAGCCTCGTCGTCTATGACGTCCTCGGCCGGCGTGTACGGACACTCATTGACAACGTCAGAAACCAGGGGATTCAGCGCGTCGTCTGGGACGGAAGGAATCAACAAGGTGAGCGAGTTAGTTCCGGTGTGTATTTCTGTCGACTGGAGTCGGGAGAAAAGGTTCTTACGAAAAAGATGGTGGTGTTGAAGTAAGAACTGCTGTATCGCTGGGGCAAATCTCGAGCTTCGTCCAATTCGCAGATCCAAAAATAGTGAAACGAGATAGTCGCTTCTCTGAGCACTTGGGCCAAAATTGGTCTCAAAAACACTGCAGAAAACGCACAGGTGCTGCGTGGTCCGGTCAAATCGACACGGTTATAAAGCTCTAGAGGCGAAATGGAGTGCCCGAGTTGATCCAATACCGGCAGAAAAGTGACAGATGGGATTTTGGGTGAAGTTTTCGAAACGCCGTAAGTCATTGAAAACAGTGGAGGCGGCACCCGGATTCGAACCGGGGATAACGGTTTTGCAGACCGTCGCCTTAGCCACTTGGCTATGCCGCCTCTTTGGTGGATCCTGATGGATCGATTATGTACCCAAAGCGGAATAAAAAATGGAGCGGGAAACGGGATTCGAACCCGCGACGTCTACCTTGGCAAGGTAGAGCTCTACCACTGAGCTATTCCCGCTCCGCGTAATCTTCAACGCGTAATATGTGTTCGCGCGGCCCACGCGCGCGTCGAGTATCTATGAAGTTATTATAATGAGACCCGGCGCGATGTCAACTCTAAACCGTTTCCAAGCGCACACTTAGTCGTACCTGTCGTTACTCGCCCTTCAGGAGGTCGGTGACGATCCACGCGTCAGCGTAGCCGCCGCCACGGCACCGTTCGCGGATTTTGTTGGCCTCCGCCCGCGTCGCCGCATCCCCCACCCTGACCTTGTACATACCGTCTTCGAAGCTGATGTACGCGGCAAAGTTGAGCCGTTTTTCGACGCGCTTTTTGGCGTCCTGCGCCGACTGTTCGCTGGTGGTGGCGAGAATCTGCACGCGGTATACGGGGATAGCAAAGCCGCCGTCCTTGCCCGCCACTCCGGTGGGCCCCCCACCGGCTACCTTCGACGTGTCTTTGGGCGCTTCGACGTTTTCGCCGATGATCTCATCCTGATCGACGGGTATCTCTTCGACGTCGGTTTCTGTCACAACGTCAGCCTCTTCGAGCGGCGGGATGTCGCCCTCTTCTGCAAATTCGTACGGCTCTGCTCTTGTCGCGCTTTCGGGTGCATCGGTTTTGGTCGGCCCGCACGCCACCAGCCCCATGGCGAACACCAGCACGAATGCCACCAAAGCAAACGCCGCCGTAATAGGCAAGGATCTCGATGTCGGTCTGGTTAACAACTGGTCACCTCTTCCGGTTTTTCACGCCGACCGGAACATAACAAACCGCCTATCAATTGAACACCGAATTCGAATCGGAGTGTCACTTGGAGCCCAGGACCTTGTAGTAAAACGCCTCCACCTGTTCGGCAATCCGCTCCCAATTGTAGGTCGACCGCGCCCGCTCGACCCCTCGAGACGACAGCTCGCTTTGCAGCCCCCGATCCTCAATTAAAGCTTGAAGGGACGCGCGTAACTCATTGACATCAGATGGCTTAAAGTACACGGCGGCGTCTCCGGCTACCTCCCGGTTCTCGGGGATCTCGCTGAGCAATAGAGGCCGGCCGTGCGCCATCGCTTCGCAAACGGTGATGGGCAGACCCTCGACCTTTGAGGCCAGTACGTAGACGGAACAGTTGGCGTACAGGTCTTCCAGCGCCCTCCCAAATACGTCGCCGGTGAACACCACCCGAGCGTCCGCCATGGCACGCAATTCGTCGGTGTACGGCGTCTTGGGCGTCTCGCTCCCCACGATCACCAGGCGTTTGTCCCCGGGTAGTCCTTTGAACGCGTCGATCAGGTGGTGGAGGCCCCGGTCGCGTATAATCCGTCCCACCGTTAGCACGTAGTCGCCGCCCGAGAGCCCGTATCGGGCAATCTCTCCCTTGACCGGCGGCGATTCGGGGAGCGTGGCGCCGTTGGGGATATACTGTGCCTCCAGGCCATAGGTGTCGCGCACATACCGCTTCATTATCTTAGAGACCGTGATGATGCCGTCGCTGCGCCGGGCGCCGCTCGCCTCGCCGTGCTTGAGAAATGATTTGGCCATCCGCCCCCACTTGACCTGGCGCCAGTCGAGTGCGTGAAACGTAGAAACCACTTTCCTGCCGAACATTTTCGTGACCGGCACAAAGGCGGAGGGACCGATGCCGTGGAAATGCACGATATCGAATCGATGAAACATCCCGGATTCGAGCGCGCACAATAAAGTGTGTGACGCGGCGTCGAGGTGTTTGGTATCGACGCTGGGACGGTACACCAGTCGAACGCCGCGGTACCAATGCTCGCCTCCGATCACGCGATACCCGTCGGGCGCCTCCTCACCCAGCCGGTCGGGCCGAAACCGTGTACGACAGAACGTCCACATCTCGTGGCCGCGCGCGGCCAGACGGGTCGCGATGTGATCGACGTGCGTCTCCACACCGCCGAAGCGCGCGGGGATCCCCTTCTGCCCGATCATTGCGATGCGCAGTGTCGACATTACCGCTTCGTCACCTCGTCGTAGATTTTCTCGAGTGATCGCATGTGGCGTTCTTTGTCGAAGTACGACCCGGCCGCCTGCCGCCCCGCTTCGCCGCGCTCCCGCGCCTCGCCGGGGTTGTCCCATAGGGATTTGACCTGGCGCCCCAGCGCTCCGGCGTTCCCGTGAGGAAACACCATTCCGGAAACGATCTCAGCCATCTCGGGTAGCCCCCCCATGTCGGAGACCACGACCGGAACGCCCGCGGCGGCGGCTTCGATGACGGTAAACGGGGCGTTTTCGGGCCAAATCGCGGGTAGTACGACCGCTGTCGCTCTGGCGAGCGCCCGGTCGAGTAGCGGCTTGTTTACGTATCCGGTAAAACGTACGTTGGGCGGCGCGCTTTGTTCGAGCGACGCCCGCCGCGGCCCGTCGCCGCAAATTACAAACTCGACGTCGGGAAGCGCCCGGGCCGCCCGCATAAAAGTATCCAACCCTTTTTCCACACTCACCCGGCCGAAGTACAAAACGAATCGCTCCGGTAAACCGTCGAGGACCGTCCTCTCGTCTGCACTCAGCGTTTCCGAACCGTCGGCCGGCGGGCAGTAACTGGGAAGATACACCACGCGGCCGGCGTCGATGCCGATGTCACCGGCCGCATCGGCGACGCGTTCGCGCATAAAGCGGCTGGGCGCAATGAAGCGATCGACGCCACCGTACACACCCGAAATGCGTTGCCAATAAGCCTCCA
>CBDVBX010000285.1:0-3994 GCA_965372335.1 uncultured bacterium
AAAATGCGGTATCGCACTTCACGCGTAACCCGCGAATATCAGTCTGATGATCGTCTGCGAAGCGTCCCACCGAGCTATAATATGATCGCGAATGGGGCGGTAAACGCTCTCCTCTCGACTAAACTAAAACGGAGGTTGACACCGCCGCTTCCATATCATTTCAGGATCAGCATCTTGCGGGTCTGGACAAAACTGCCGGCTTGTAGACGGTAGAAGTAAATTCCGGACGAAACACGTATGCCGGCGTCATTGGTACCGTCCCACGTCACCGAGTAGACCCCGCGAGGCCTCTCTCCGCCGGCGAGTCTCTTGACCACGCGGCCGGCCACGTCATACACCACCAGCGTTGTCTGGGTGCGCTCGGCCAACTCGAATCGGATCTGCGTGGTTGGGTTGAACGGGTTGGGTACGTTTTGGTAGAGGCGGTTTTGGTGGTACGCGACATCGCCCGCTTCGGTGGGCGGGCCGTTGTATCCCTCGTTGGAGTAGCCGCTCGCGTATCCGTCGGTGTCGACTGCCGAGACCAGGTAGTACGACGTATCGCCCGGCGCGCCCAGGTTGGCCGACGTATCCGCCGAAGTGACCGATGCGACGAAGTTGTCTACCGACGGCTTAAAACCACCGGTAGAGTCGCAGTAGATCAAGTACTGGTCGATATCGGCTTCCGGATTCGGACTCCAGCGTAACACCAGATCGCCGAATTCCAACGAAACGGCGAGATTCTTCGGGTACGACGGCTGGTCCATCGTAAAAGCATGGGATCCGTACCAACCCATGTCACCGCGCGAACCGTCGGGGTCTTCGTAGGCGGCACCGGGACGGCCGGCATCGATTGCCGGCGAGTGCGACCCCAGATGATAATCGCCGAAAGCGGTGTCGGCAAACGCCGGGTCTCCGGTGACGGCACCGTCACCCGGTCCGGTACCATCGTAGTCGTTTCCCGTTGCACCCCACACCAAGTTGTATCCCACCCATGGAAGTGTCGCGCCGTTCGCCGCGATGCCGTGGCCGCTCGAGTTAGTGACAATATTATTGAAGACTTCTATCGCGGTATTGTTGATCGTCATGCCTCCCGCACCCGATCCCACCACGTTTCGATCGAGCGTATTGCCCTTTAACTCACCGCTCGTCAATTCGCTCACATATACCGCGGCCCCCGCGCCGGTGGTGTTGTTTCCCACGAACAGGTTGTGGCGAACGTCCGCCGCGCCGGCCATCGCATACACACCGCCGCCGATGGCACCCGAGTTCCACAGGAAACGACAGCCGGACACACCCACCAACGATGTGTCAGAGACGCCAACACCAGCACCGATCGCCGCCGAGTTGTGGTCGAACGCGACGCCCGTAATCCCGACCTCGGAGTGCTTAACGCAAATTCCGCCGCCCTGAAAGCTGGAAGAATTGTTGGTGAAGGTCCCACCGTCGATGGTTACGTTTGTCGAGTTTTCCATCAGGATCCCGCCGCCGTCCTGCGCCCCGGAGTTGCCGCCGAAGGTGTTGTCGGCAAAAGCCACCCCATCGCAATTGAACAAATATACGCCGGCACCGTAAGGTGTGTCGGTCGATGCCGACACGGTGTTGCTCTCGATAGTGTTACCGCTCACCGACCCCCCGCTCTGGTACAAATAGATTGCGCCACCCCACGTCGCCGTATTGTCGTGAATGTGGTTGTCGCGGATGTCAACGACCGCCCCTTCGGCGAAGATGGCCCCACCGGCGCCAATCACGGTGCCGTCGCTCGCCGCATTGGAACGAAACTCGCAGTTGGCGATGGTCGCTTCCCCGCTGAGGATGTGCACCCCCCCACCGGCGCTGCCGTTGAAGGGCGTGAAAATTGGCGCCCCCTGCCCGTATTCAACGATGAAACCGTCGAGTCCCCCTTTGTTGGCGGTGGGATAGATCAGCACGTTGTTCACAAGATGCAGTACCGTCTTGCCACCCGCGAGGTCGCGCGCCGTGAAATCCGCGTTCCATCCGCCGTGCAGAAGCACGCCCGTCTCGATCTGGAGCGAGAAGTCGACGATCGTCATCGTAGGCACGAACAACGTATCGCCCTCGTACCCCGCGAAGATCGCGTCTTCCAGAGTGGTGGCCGCGTCTGCCGGAGTGAGATAGGGATAGACGTTACCGCCCGTCGGCGAGAAGTAGTGACGCGTCGTGGGCAGCACTTCCAGTCCGTTGGCAAGAGTCGCTTCCTGGAAGTCGCGGTTTCTCACCGTGACATCGTAGAAGCCCAGTGGAGCCGCGTTGAGCACGGCCACGTCCACCTTCAGCGACTCCGCCCCTACCAGCGTGGTCTTGTGAACGAACACATCCGGTCCGAAATCGACCCAGGCGCCGGCATAAAAATTCGACCCTCCGACCGTAATCGTGCCGGACAAGCCCTGGTACAACTGAGCCGGGTAAGATACCGCCACCGTCGGCGTCGGCAGCGGAGGAGGCGGCGTCGGCGTACAAGGTGACACAATGTCAAAACCGACCTGGCCGGGTGTATAGGCACACAGGACCCAGTCGTTGGCTTTCATGACGCAATCTACCGAGCGAGGATTACACGCCTCGCAGTTGCCGTTGTCGATGCCATTGGTGCAATGGCCGCAGCTCGAGCAGCCGCCCGCGTACTCGTCGCACGCGCCGAAGATGTGGCCGGACTCGTGGGCAAACACCTTTGCCTTTACCCATCCGCTGTGGAACAGTTGAACCAGGTACGGTCCGTAGTACCACGCGTATGCGGTGTGGCCGTCGGGAAACGAGGGCGGACCGCCTGGATTGTAGGGGATAAACGCGGAGTAGGCGCGTGCCGTTTGGTAGGTCGCTCGTTGCCACGAGTTGAATGCGGTAACGCGCGACCAACGGGTACCCGACGTGTAACCGAAATTCGACATGATGGCTTTGACCCAGACATCCTCGTAGGACGTGTCGTGCAAAATAGGTTCGGTCCATTGCTGGCACCGAGGATCAGCACCGGAGTAGTAGTAAATAAGAAACGTCGCCGAACATCCGGCGTGTGAGGCCGCTCTGGAGGACCACCAGGTCAGAGCCGTCGCCACGGAATCCATAAACTTCTGCATGTCCTCGACCGTCCACGTGTTCAAATCGGGATCCGTCCCGCTCCCGTCGCTTTCGATGAAGAAGACCGAAAGTGCAATCGTCCCCGTCATGTAGTCGCTGTTTCCAGCCGGGGACAGTGAGACGCCTTCCGGATATAACCCGCGCTCCTTCAAGGTTTTATCATCCAGCCCGACCGAGCGCAGATTCTCCAAGTATGACTCCGTGTCGAGCGGAGGCGGGTCCATTAGATCCGGCAATCGATCCTGCTTCGCCGTCAAGGAGGAACCCAGTGCGCCGGCCTGTTCCTCGAATGCGTCGTTTTCAGCTTGGATTTCGCCGCGTACGACAGCGTTGAAATACGAGATCATCGACTGCTCCGGCTCGGTCCTAGTCGCCAGCTCACCCGGCAATATCTCACTATAATAAATGTCTTTGATACCCGCCCGACCCACTAGTTCGTCGCGAATCTCCATGGGAACCCAGCCGAGTAAAATAGACGGCGGTGACATTATCGCTATGGTCCCGCCGTGCGACTCGATCAGTTCTCTCGCTCTGTGTAGCGCCGGGATGTCGCTGTCTTCGACGAACACCAACGTGTAACCGTCCAAAAACGACATGTCGGCATCGTCATCGCGGGTATCTGCGGGATCGGTCGTCGCCATCGCTATCGCGGGCACGATAACCACACAGATCGCGATCGAAACCAATAGTCCTCTGAAGAATTTATGCGTTGTCATCTCTCGGTTGCTCCTGTTCACAGGGTGAGTGCAATATTCAAAAAGGCCGGCGCGTCTCCCTGGGTCTTCCATCCGGTAGCACGCGCCGACCTCCAAATCCGGGACGGGGGGATTATATCACAAAACACGTCTCCGTGTCGACTTCGCGTTGACACCCGCTCGGGGCTGACGCCCCTCGGGGTGTAGGTGCATTGTATGACACTATT
>CBDVBX010000286.1:0-3973 GCA_965372335.1 uncultured bacterium
GCGTTTTCGGATATGGCACAGGTCGGGTCGGCCGCGCCTTCGGTTGTGGCGGCAGGCGTCGCCGAAGCGCTCGTAACAACGGCGGCCGGTCTCATCGTCGCCGTCCCGGCCCTGATTCTGTACAACCATTTTTCGCGGAAGATGAACGTCATGCTCACCGTCGCCGAGAACCATGCCCGCAGGATCCGCGCGGGTCTCGTCGAGCGTGAAGTGCGCGAAAATAAGCACGGAGAAACACCGCGCGACACCGGCGGGCGCAAAGAGCCCGACCGTCGGGCTGGAACCAAAGACCACGCGCAGGCGCCAGTCGGTGCGCCCGCGAGCTGAGGTGTTCAATGCGATTCAGACGTTGGAACGACAACGGAATGTACGAGGTCAACATGACCCCGCTGATCGACGTGTCGCTCGTACTCGTGGTCATGCTTTTGCTTGCCACGCCGCTGGCGTTCGAATCGAGCATCGGCGTCCGCCAGACTGCCGAAGCGGCGAATAAGGCCGAGCAAATAAGGCAGGACGAACAAATCGAACTGATTGTGGTTTCCGAGGAACTCGTGCAGGTCAATCGGACCCTCATCGACAGAGAGAAGATGAGCGCCGTGCTAAAACCGTTGCTCGAAGCGAGCGTCAACAAAAGCGTCATGGTCGCTTGTGAAGACGGCGTCTCCCACGGGGCATTCGTTTACGTGCTCGACCACGCGAAAATGTGTGGGGCCAGACAGATCGGAGTCATGGGAGGAAATCAGTGAGACAGCCGCTCGTAGAACAGGTTCCTACGGTTTCCAGGATAAACGTCACGCCGATTATCGACGTGGCGCTGGTACTGGTGATCATTCTGCTCATCACCGCCCCGATGATCGCCATCACCGACATGGAGATCATGCTGCCGAAGGCGCAGACACGGAGTGTGAACAGTGACAAGAGAATCGTGGTGACACTCGGCGCGTCGGGTCGCCTGGCGATCGACGACAGCGATATTCCCGCCGGGGCACTGGAGAGGTTACTGAGGACTCGACTGTTGGGGAAAGATAATCAGGATCTGATGGTCATCATTCGCGCCGACGAAAACGTTCCCTACACCGTGGTCGAACTCGTTCTCGAGCGGGCCCAAGCGGCGGGAGCCAAACGGCTTGCGATCGCGACCGAACAGTGGCGAAAGGTGAACAATGAGTGAGATCGTGTTGAGCGTGGAGATGTCGGTGCTGACTAAGCGGACGCGCCAATTCGTAGGCGTGAGTGTTGTCGTCCACCTGCTGCTCTTTTCGTGGATCATCATCGAACGGACGTTTTCGCCGCCCGCGATGGGGATCACCGAGATTGTCTGGGTGCAGCCCGCTGCTGCGGTAGTCCCGGAAGAGACGGCACCGCCAGTCGCGAAGAAGACGACCGAGCTCGCCCAGATTCAAGAAGTGGCCGCCGATCAGCCATCGAGGGTGGAGCCGGTACAGCACTTCCGCCGCGAGTTGAAACGCGGCGCGGTAGAACCGCGTCCGCAGAAACAAAATGTAACCGAGGACAAACTCAAGCGTAAGCTCGAGTCGCTTCAGCGCAACGCCTCCGATTCGCGCACGCGGGTGGCCGCGGTCACGCCGCCGGTCAAGGTGGGCAAGCCGACGCTTGCCGGAGTCGGCGCTGACAACCCTATGATGGACGTGTACTCAGAGCTCACGCGGGAAGATACCCCAAGGGGAAAACCGATCGCACTGAAGCGCGTGGAGGGCACGCGTGGAAAACCGGCGGTGGCCGTACCTGTTGTCCCGGAGAGCCGCGCAATGCCGACCCAGGCGGAGATTACCGAGAGCACCGCGCGGCGAGAGCTGGCTGGTGCCCAGTTGGTAGGACCCGTTGCAGATCGCCCCGTGATCTCGTACATAACGCCAGAATATCCCGAGTGGGCCAAACGCGACGGGATCGAAGGGTCGGTCACGTTGTACTTCATCGTACGACCCAACGGTTGGGTGAAGGAAAACGTACTCGTACAAAAAACGTCCGGTTTTCAAGACTTCGATCAAAAAGCGCTGGTCGCCCTCATGAATTGGCGGTTCCAACCGCTCGAAGGAGGCGCGACCGGTGAACAATGGGGATCTATCACCTTTCATTTCAAGTTGAGCCACGAGTAACGCCACCAACGGTGTCCGTGGAAGTCTGGACAATCAGCTAACAGGAGTCGGCCAATGAAGGTCATTACCAAGAGACTATTAACGTGTGCAGCGGCCGTATTAAGCGTCGTGTTGCTCGAAGCAGACAGTGCGTATGCGCAAGCGCCGGCGGACAGCACGATGAAACTCAAGGGTGGCGAAAAAGGAACCGTCTTGAAGAGCCTGACGATCGAGGGCGAGGATCGCGTCCGCATCAAGATCGGCCGACCCGAATTGAAAATCGATCTCCATCCGGAAACGGCTCCCGGACTCGAGTGGGAATGCATCTGGACGGTGCTCGATCGCGGTCACTTCGACCTCGTCACACCGCTGCTCGGACGCTCCGCTTTCGAGCGTTCGCCCTACCGGCCTCGTCCGTGGCTGCACCAGTTCCGCGAATCGGGTGTGGCACGATTTCGACCGGCGTTGAAGGGGGTGGAGCGCTGGGCGCTCGTCGTGGCGAACTCCCGCGGGGAGACAGTACGAGTGTTCGACGGCAAGGGCAGCCCGCCGAAGGAAATTGTGTGGGATGGCCGCAGCACGGACGGTGAACCCGTCGCACCCGGACTCACGTACTCGTACGTGCTGGAGGCGTATGACAAAGCGGGGAACAAGCGCAATTTCGTCGGCGAGGGTTTCGAGCTTCCCTCGTACCTGATCGAGACCGACGATCAACTGGCCATGATGTTCGACGGCGGCGCACTGTCCCGCGACAGCGGCGACAAAGATCCGTCGATCCTTCTGGAAGTGGCCACGCGAATCAACCAGTTCGGAGACACGACACAACCCGTGCACATACAGGTAACGGCGCGTTCGTACGACAAAGCACAGGCGATCACCAGTGAGATTGCCCGCGCCCTAAGCCCTCTATTGCTCGGTGACCCGGCGCGAATCCTACAAAAGGCCGAGGTTCACAGCGAAGCACCGGCGCGCGCGACTGTGTTGATCGCCGTGGCGAGATAGTCGCTGGGGTGATGACCAGAAAAGTCGTGTTGTCTGATAGATATGAAGTCTGACCTATACGGCGCGGATTTAGCTGTCTCGGGCTAGCGTCTCTGCGACGACGTGGAGAAGCTCATCGGCCGAGTATGGTTTGGTAATACTGCCGCGAAAACCATAAGATGAATAGTCGGCGACGACCGGATCACTCGAGTAACCACTGGCGACAATCGCCGTAACGTGCGGGTCAATCTGCAACAAGCGTTCCAGCGCTTTTTTGCCACCCATCCCACCAGATACCGTCAGGTCCATGATCACCAGGTCAAAACGGCTGTCTTCCTCGAGTCTCTTTTTGTAAAGCGACGCGGCTGACTCGCCGTCGCCCGTGGTTTCGACGGTATAACCAGACTGGGTCAATACCTTCGTCACGGCTCGGCGAATCGCCGGTTCGTCGTCCATGACCAACACGCGTACGGGTCCCCATTCGACTTTTGACCTGTCAATCGGCTGCGGCTTGGATTCGATCCTCGAAGCGGCCGACGCCGGCAAGTAGATGCGGCAGGTCGTACCCACGCCGGGCTCGGAGTCCAACGTCAACAGGCCCTCGTGGCGTTTGACGATAGAGTAAGCCGTAGTCAATCCCAGCCCGCTTCCGCCGTCTTTAGTGGTGAAATACGGGTCGAACACTCGATCCATGTGTTCGGGAGCGATGCCTTCGCCGGAGTCACCGACGGATATCTCTATGTATGGGCCCTCCTCGAGGCCTGGGTGTGGAGACGCCAGATGATTCTTCCCGCGGACAACGATGACCCCACCGTCGCGCATCGACTGATTTGCGTTGAGGAGTAGGTTGTTCAAAACCTGACTTATCTGGCCGGGATCGATATCCGCGACCCACA
>CBDVBX010000287.1:0-3963 GCA_965372335.1 uncultured bacterium
GAATGAGCTGCCGAAGCCGGCCGATGAGTTCGTTGTCCGAAAGACTCTTCAACGACTTCATGCTGCTTGCGTCCTGCGCGCTACGATATTATGCGCGCGGGAACCGCACCTCCTATTGTTGTTTGTATTATAACATGCCCTTTTTTGGCGCTCAGAAGTGGCCCAATTAAAGCGTAACGAAGGCGAGTTGTTCAGAAATGATTCGTTTTAGTTTTAAGCGTGTGTAAAGAGACAGCGGTGAAGTTGTGAGGCGAGTTTGAAAACTGCAAAACACGTTAAGAAAAAGCACTCCAAAATCTGTCAAGCAATTTATTAACAGTCTTTTGAATTATGCCGAAAACGGGCGTCAAAAACATGTCAAAAAAACTGTTTTTCAAAGAGTAAGATATTTTTGCGGTTGGGTAGAGAAAAGCTTCACTTGGCGGACGGCGCCTTTCTCAAGTGATCCCATCCCGATGCGACAAACCGCCGGCCACGTTTGTCGCGCACCAGCACGTAGCGTCCCTTATGTACAGTGAACTTCCCGATAATACAAACCGGCGATTTGGTCATGCGCTCGATTCTTGCACGGATCTTTTCCGCGTGTCGGCGTGCAACGCTCAAAATCAAAGCATAATCCTCACCACCTCGCATCACCCACTCGACCGGATCGATGCCGCGGTCCTCGCAGTAAGCGCCTACCAAACGCGACACCGGCAACGATCCGGCATCGATCTCGCAACCCACGCCGGACGCCTCGCACACATGAATCACGTCGGTCGAAAGTCCGTCGCTCACGTCGATCGCGCCCCCCACGCCAGCGCGGCCACGAAGAACATCGACAATGTCCAACCGGGGCATCGGTCGCTTGTACGCCCGCAATAAGCGCCCGCCCGTGAGCGTTTTTCCCGCCGTGCGCAGTAACTCGAGACCGGCGGCGGCTTCACCCAATCGGCCCGCCACGACAATCGCGTCGCCCGGCCGCGCCCGCCTACGCCACGCCCCACCGCGCGCGCACTCTCCGATCAACGTCAGGTCGCACGCGAGCGGACCGCCGGTGCCCGACACGTTCCCGCCGATCAGCGCAGCACCGAACTGCGCCAGGTGCGACACGATTCCCTTTCCGATTTGATCGATGTATGCGGGATCGGCACGCTCGGGCAACACCAGCGAGAACAATCCGAACCGAGGCCGGGCGCCCATGGCCGCGATATCGCTCAGATTGACGGCGGCGAGCCGCCAGCCAAGCTCGCGGCCGGTAAACCATCCGGTATCGAAGTGACGGCCCTCGACTTGTATATCCTGTGTCACCACAAGATCCCGGTCCGACCGACCGCGTAACACTGCAGCGTCGTCACCGATTCCTTTGACCAGTCCGCGCGGCTTCACGCCCGCCATCTCAACCGACCGTTTGATTTTGTCGATCAGTTTCGATTCCGATGTTGCGTCACGTTTCTTCATTGTACTAATAGTAGCCGCTCGACATGGTGTTGTCTAACGCCGTCTCAGCCCGTGCGGGATGCGCGCCATTCCAACAGAATCCTGGCGGCAACGGCGACGGCCAGTAGCGTCGTTATTTTGTATAAAATCATCGCCAACAACACGTGGCGCGAGACTTCCGCCTGGTCTCCGTGGTAACCGGCGTACGCTTGCACGTAAACCGCTGCCATCAACGCCGGTATCAACAATGAATCGGGGGTAACCCGGCGCAACAACCGCCACGCCAACGCCGTCACCAACACCCCCATCATCCACAGCCACCACGGCACGTGGATAAATGCATAAAACCACGTCAGGTTGGGATACACCGCGCGCGGACGGGTCCCTTCGGCGTATTGCAGGTTCGTGTAGTTGAGGTTCAGGTAGACGGTGACAATCGGAATTTCAAAGTTCTCCGGTTGCGAAAGAAGCCACCGGTAATACGTCGAAGCGCCCGCTTCCTCGAACCAATCCGCAAACTCGGGACACGCTTTGAATAGCCTCCGCATGTTTTTGCGGCCGGTGTTACCCACATACGGTCCCATCTCCTCGGTGACCGGCATACCCCGCTCGACGAAATACACCAGCCGTTCCGGCGTGGTAAGGATGCGGCCCGTATATACGTTGACCATCGAGACCGTCCGCAACGATCGCCCCACCGTTCTGCCGTAAAGGTCGGTACCTACCACGACGACCAGCGCCGCCACCGTTACATACAAAAGCGATCTCTTGTTCGTCGCCGCAAACGGCACGACCAAAAATGGAATCAGCAACACGTTGGTCCCTCGGGTCATGGCAAACAGCGCTATCAACGCACACCACGCCACGAAACGGACGCGTGTCCACCGCCGGTACAGTGTGATCGTCGAGGCCAGCGACGCGGCCATCAAAGAAAGGGACAACGACTCCGACAACACCGACAGGTCCCACATGACGATCGGCGCGGAGAGAGCGAAACAGGCAGCCACCATCACGCCGGCGGCTCGAGCCGCGGCCCACCCCAACCAGCACCAACACAACAGCGAAATCGCAAACTGAATGCAGACGAGTATATAGTGATTCTCGAACGTGGAGGCGAGCAGCGAGTACACCGGCATGCGCGCACTCGAAAAGCCGAGATAGCTGGCCGAGTCGGGCCAAATGCGCGCGTCCTGAAACGGCGGCCACCCAACGACGAACGCCAAAACCACGATGACGCCGGCCCACAAAATCCCATTTCGCCACAGTGACAATATTCGCGCGCGGTCAACCATCGATAACCGTAATTTCATCGGGATTGATGTCGAGTTTCACCTCGACGCCGTAACGGATCCCACGAATGAAAGGGGCTAGAATCTCCAGAGTGGACCGGTCGTGAAAGTGACCGATCTTTGTGTCCGGGTGCGGGTAGTACACCAGTCCGTCGTACGTCGATCCGCCGTAAACAATCCGGCAGCGCGAAAAAGAAAAGTCTTCCGCGTGATGTTCAGGAGACCATTTAACGCCACGAAATGTATACTCGGGATTGGCTACGTCGAAAATCATCGAAGCGAACGATACCCCTATCGTACCCGCGAAGTACGAGCGTAAATCAAGCCCTCGTTCCAGGAAGAACGGTGTCTGCATCGCGATGCTACCCATCGGATATGGGCTGTCCTTTGCCGTACCCGACGCAACGCGGTGTCCTTCGACCACTGTTCCAGCGATTCTCTGCCAATTCGGCATTGGGTGTTGAGTGCTACAGACCGAGATGGATCGCGACGCCGCACAACAGTATGACGGTGCCCGCAACGGCGTGATTGTAGCGCCCTATCTTTATCGGCGGGATCAGCGCGAGGCCACGAATGGACACGAGCACTACGGCCGCCATCGTCACGATCGTCACAACGGCGAATACGGCGGCGACGAGAGCGATCGCAGACGGGCTCTGGGCCGCAGCGGGAAACATCAGCAGGGGGATGAGCGGTTCGCACGGACCGAGTACAAAGAACACGAACAACGTCCACGCGGTGAGACTCTTGTCCGGCTTGTCGTGTACGTGGGCGTGTTCGCTCGCGTGGGTGTGTTCGTGGACGTGACGCGTTCCATCGACGTGAACATGGATGTGGGTATGGGGCCTGTTGCGAGCGGCGCGAACAACCCCCCACGTTCCGTACACCAGCCCAAACGCGATCAACAGCCAGGCGGCAAATTCGCCCCGGGCGCTCTCCACAAAACTGAGGCGCGACAGCGTGATCCCGGCTGCGATTCCTACCAGACCCAGCACAATCGACCCCGCTACGTGGGCGGCGCCGCAGCCAACGGTGATCCAAATCGTCCTGTGCGCCGACCACCCCCGTGCCCTTGACAGCGCCACGAACGGCAGGTAGTGGTCCGGTCCCATCACCGTATGAACGAACCCGATCGTTGCGGCCGTACCGAGCAGTATGTGGAGCTCTTGGGACATTGTAGCCCGCCTTCGCCGGCGGTGGCGTTCTGCTGCGGCGCCCGAATGAGCGCTTCAAACTAACCGCTAAGCCGACAGCG
>CBDVBX010000288.1:0-3962 GCA_965372335.1 uncultured bacterium
TGCATCAAGAGAAATTGGAGCTTTACAAATACAGCTATTATTATAAGTTATACAGACTAGCTGAACAAACCAGCTGAATAGACTGGCCCAATGGGCAGGGGAATGCAATGGCCGACAAACCGGATCTGAAACCGATAAAAACGCCGGATCACACCGATACACTCCGGTCGTTGATGCGCGAGCGGATCCTGGTGCTCGACGGCGCGATGGGCTCGCTCATCCAGGAGTACAAACTGGACGAGTCTGGCTTTCGCGGCGAGCGGTTCGCCTCACACCTCCGCGACCTAAAAGGTTGCAACGATCTCCTCTCTCTCACCCGACCCGACATCATCTCCGAGATCCACCGCAATTATCTCGACGCCGGGGCCGATCTCATTGGAACCAACTCGTTTACATGCACGCGCATCAGCATGGCAGACTACGGCCTCGAAGACTACGCCTATGAAATGAACTACCACGCGGCCCGTCTGGCGCGCGAGGCGGCTGACGAGTACACCGCCCGGGACCCCGGAAAGCCGAGGTTTGTGGCCGGATCGCTCGGGCCCACCAACAAGACGGCGTCGATTTCACCCGACGTCCAAGACCCGGGATACCGCGACGTCACGTTCGAGGAATTGGTCGAGGCATACGTCGAAAACGCCCGCGGGCTGTTGGACGGCGGCGCCCACATTCTTTTGGTCGAGACGGTTTTCGACACGCTCAATGGCAAGGCTGCCCTCTACGCGATTATGCGAGAACTGGATAGTCGCCACAAACGTGTGCCCGTAATGGTATCGGGGACGATTACCGATCTGAGCGGGCGAACGCTCTCTGGCCAGACGCCGGCGGCATTTTATGCCTCGGTGGTCCACGTCGATCCCCTAACCGTTGGCGTCAACTGCGCCCTGGGCAGCAAGGAGATGCGACCATTTCTGCAGGAAATCGCCAGTGTCTCGCAGTTCCCGGTGAGCTGCCACCCCAATGCGGGTCTCCCTAACGAGTTCGGCGGCTACGACGAAACGCCCGACACGATGGCGACCAACCTTCGCGAATATGTCCAAAGCGGGTTTATTAATATTGTGGGATCGTGCTGCGGTTCAACGCCGGACCACACGCGCGCCATCGTCGAGGCGGTGGCGGGGCTTGCTCCACGAGGAGAGCCAGCTCCGCGGCGCCATACCCTGTTGAGCGGATTGGAACCGTTGGAGATTCGGCCAGACTCTAATTTCATCAATATTGGTGAGCGAACCAACGTTGCCGGTTCGGCGAGGTTTCGCAAACTAATCAAAGAAGAACAGTACGAAGACGCTCTCAGCGTAGCCCGCCAGCAGGTCGAAGGCGGTGCGCAGATCATCGACGTCAACATGGACGAGGGATTGCTGGACTCCGAGGCCGCCATGCGGCGGTTTTTGAACTTTATCGCCTCCGATCCCGATATCGCGCGCGTCCCGGTGATGATCGACAGCTCTAATTTTAACGTGATAGAGGCGGGGCTGCGCACGACCCAGGGCAAGTGTATCGTCAATTCAATTTCGCTCAAAGAAGGCGAAAAAGAATTTGTTGAACACGCACAAACGATTCGTCGCTACGGCGGCGCCGCGATTGTCATGGCGTTCGACGAAACGGGACAAGCCGACACGATCGAGCGCAAGGTATCGATACTCGATCGCTCTTACCGGCTGCTCGTGGACGAGGTCGGGTTCGCACCTCAGGACGTCATCTTCGACCCTAACGTCTTTGCCATTGCCACCGGAATCGAAGAGCACAACGATTACGCGGTAAACTTCATCGAAGCTACCCGCGAGCTCAAGCGGCGCTTCCCCGAATCGCACGTAAGCGGAGGCGTGAGCAACGTATCTTTTTCTTTTCGTGGCAATGAGACGGTGCGGCGCGCGATTCACG
Organism: uncultured bacterium; assembly: GCA_965372335.1. Classification (GTDB taxonomy): domain Bacteria; phylum Krumholzibacteriota; class Krumholzibacteriia; order WVZY01; family JAKEHA01; genus CBDVBX01. Next base: position 1,882 of record CBDVBX010000288.1, read on the forward strand.
CCGTGTTTCTCTATCACGCTATTCGAGCGGGGATGGACATGGGCATCGTCAACGCGGGCCAACTCGAGGTGTACGAAGACATCCCGAAACACCTCTTGGAGGCCGTCGAAGACGTCGTTCTCAACCGGCGTCCCGACGCCACCGATCGCTTGCTCGAAATCGCGAGCTCGTTCAAGGGGTCCAGGATGCAAACGGTGGTCGACGATGCTTGGCGAAAAGCACCTGTCCAGGAGCGTCTCACGCACGCACTGGTAAGCGGTATCGCGGATTACATCGTCGAGGATGCCGAGGAGGCGCGTCTCCAAGCCTCCCGCCCGATCGAAGTGATCGAAGGCCCGTTGATGGCCGGCATGAACGCGGTTGGCGACCTGTTCGGATCGGGAAAGATGTTTCTGCCGCAGGTGGTCAAGAGCGCGCGCGTGATGAAAAAAGCGGTGGCGCACTTGATCCCGTTTATCGACGCCGAACAATCGCAGTCGGGTTCCCGTTCGAACGGCAAAATCGTCTTGGCGACCGTCAAAGGGGACGTCCACGACATCGGCAAGAAAATCGTCGCCGTGGTGTTGGGTTGTAACAACTACGAAGTGGTCGACCTCGGTGTGATGGTTCCCTTCCACAAAATCCTCGACACGGCCGTCGAAGAGGGCGCCGACGCGATTGGTTTGAGCGGCCTCATAACACCCTCGCTCGACGAAATGGTCACGGTCGCACGAGAGATGCGGGGTCGCGGCATGAATCTCCCGCTTCTTATTGGCGGCGCCACTACATCGGTCGCCCATACGGCCGTCAAGATCGACCCAGAGTACGAACACGTCGTGGTCCACGTTCCGGACGCGTCGCGCGCGGTGGGGGTGTTGAACGAGGTGATGAAATCCGACAGCCGCGCTGCACTCGCAAAGCGGGTAGCAGACGAATACCAGCGGGTCCGAGCGGCACGCGGGAGCGAGGGCCGGGTGTCCAAAGGGCTGCCGATAGAGGCGGCACGCGAACGACGGGAGCGATTCGACTGGGCAACGACTGTCTGCCCGCCTCCTTCATTTACGGGCGTCAAGACGTTTGGCGACTACCCGCTCGACGAACTGACCGTACGGATCGACTGGACACCCTTTTTTCAGGCTTGGGAGATGAAGGGGCGCTATCCAGATATCCTTGACGATGCCAAGTTCGGCACCGAAGCCACCCGCCTCTTCGATGACGCCCAAGCGCTGCTGAGACGGATCGTAGACGAACGGTCGTTCGAGGCCCGAGGCGTTCTGGGCTTTTACCCGGCGTCGGCTGTCGGAGACGACGTAGAACTGTACCGCGATGATAGCCGCCAGGACGTGATCGCCACCCTCCATTTCTTGAGACAACAGGGTGACAAGACCGGCGGCCGCCCCGATTTTTGTCTCGCCGATTTTATCGCTCCGAAAGACTCCGGTGTTGCCGACCACATCGGCGCGTTTGTGGTAACGGCGGGAGTTGGACTCGACGGCCTGGTAAGCCGATTGGAAGCCGATCACGACGACTACAATGCGATCATGGCCAAAGCCCTCGCCGACCGGCTGGCCGAAGCATTTGCCGAACGGATGCACGAACGAGTACGCCGAGAATTGTGGGGATATGCACCCGAAGAAGGTCTCACAAACGAAGAATTGGTCCGCGAGAAATACCAGGGGATTCGACCGGCGCCCGGATATCCCGCTTGCCCCGACCACACCGAAAAGCGCACCCTATTCGATCTCCTGAGCGCCGAGGAGAATACGGGGGTCACATTGACGGAATCTTACGCGATGTGGCCGGCCGCATCGGTCAGCGGCTACTACTTTTCTCATCCCGGGTCGCACTACTTTGGGGTCGGCCGAATCGGGCGCGATCAGGTCGAGGACTACGCCCGCCGCAAGGGCATCGCCCGGGCGGAGGCGGAACGCTGGCTCTCCCCCAATCTGGCGTATCGCTAACCTCAACGCGTCAAAAAAATGACCGTTATATCACCGGATTGTGTCCGGGGTATTTTTGCTGCTGTTTATAAATGGTTAACCTCAATGGGCCACATGTCAGCAACCGTCGGTCACTTGAAAGTTGATTTGATGGCAAGTGTC
>CBDVBX010000289.1:0-3956 GCA_965372335.1 uncultured bacterium
ATGGCCGTGTTCAAGAACCCTCCCTGTTCGGGATTCTTGAAGCGATACTCCTGCGCTCGTCCGTGCGCTGACGGCGCGGGCGGGTCGAGGACGGACAGTGCCGTTGGCCAATCGAATTCGCTGTCGTAGACGTACCGAATCTCGTAGCGAACCAACGCTTCGGCGTCATTCGACGCCCGCGGCGCCGTCCAGTTGAGCACGGCGTGGCCGGTGGACGAGTCGTATACGAGAGACGCGTCCGTGATTGCTTCGGGAGTATCGAGGGGTGCGGGGCCGGCCGGGTATCGATCGACATCCGAGCACGGGGAGAGGGCTACCACCAGAGCGACCGCCCCTAAAAGTCGCATCCAAAATCTATAACTCATTAGTAACCGCTCAGTTGAAGTGACTCTCGCTGACGGTTACATTATAGGCGGGTTTTGGGCCAATATCAAGCCGACCTCGTTCCTACCTTCTGCGCGTCGATGCGTCGGTGCCTTACCGGTCCACCTCGAATGGGGGGTGCTTCGGCCACGGACGGGGGTCATCCTCGATCATCTGCTTTAGCACCTCGATGCCCTTCATCAGCTGCGCGTCGTATCCGCGCGCGACTCCCGCGGGTGTCAGGTCGACCGTGATGTCCGGTGTCACTCCCTCGTTCTCGACGATCCATTTTCCGTCGGGAGTGTAGATCCGGTAATCCGGCGCGGTGAGCCCGCCGCCGTCGATCAACCGGATGAACATCGACACACCGACCAATCCGCCCCAGGTGCGCGTCCCGATAACGGGCCCCATCCCCAGCGTCTGGAATTCCATGGGCAGCATATCGCCGCCCGATCCCGCCTGGCGGTTGGTGAGACACACCATGTGCGCCCGGTTGATAGTGAAGTCGGGAATGGTTTGGTCGTGCGAGTAACGGCGGGTCCAGTAGGCAAGCGGCTCGGTCTTGAGGCGATGGAGAAAGATGTAGGGGTCGAGGCCGCCGCCGTTGAATCGTCCGTCGATAACGAGCGCTTTTTTACGAAGCTGCGAATAGTAGTACTTGGGAAACTCGCGAGCAGATCGCATGTAGGTGTCTGGTAAGTGTATATAGCCGATCTGCCCGTCGGATTCGGCTTCGCACACGGCGCGGTTGTGCTCGACCCAGTCGAGGTAGCGAAGCGTGTATTCACCGCCCAGCGGTTTGACGACGTATTCGCGCGCTTCGCGCGCTTCTTTATGTCCATCGGCGATGGTGGCGCCTTTACGCGGCGCTTTCGAGCTGACCAAGATCCTCACCTGCTCATCCGCCAAGCCCTGAAAGTAGCTGTAGACGCTTCTGTCGGCGAGGACATCGACGCCGTTTACAGCCAGCAGGTAGTCCCCTTCGCGTACATCGACCCCGGGCCGCGCGAGCGGCGGATTCACACTGCTCGTCCAGTCGGGAACGCGGTAGATTTTTCTGAATCGGTAGCGATTGGCGTTACCGTCGACATCCCAGTCGACGCCCAACATACCGACGTTAACGCGGTCAGCGCGCCGGCGGCGGTCACCGCCATATACGTAGGTGTGAGACGTGTTGAGTTCGCCGATCAGTTCGCCCACGATGAAGCGCATGTCCTGACGGCACGACGCGTACGGTACCAGTCGACCGTATTTCTCCCTCATCGCGTCCCAGTCGAGGCCATGCATATCGGGTTCATAGTAGAAGTCGCGCTCCATCCTCCACGCTTCGTCAAAAATCTGCTGCCACTCCGCGCGGGGATCGAGACGCATATCGAGATCGGAAAGGTCGAGCGCTTCGCCCTTTGAATCGGTCGCTTTTGATTCGATGATGCCAATCTTGTTTCCCTGGCGATAGACGACGTGTTTCCCATCGGCGGATAATATGTATCCATTCACGTCCTCGATTACCGTCTTGGTCTCGCGGTCGTCGAACGAAAAGTGGTGCAGATCCATACGGCCGATCGAACGAAATTCGAAGCGATTGAAGTCTCCTTCGTCCTTGTCCAGGTAGAAGAGAGCCTCGTCGCCGGCCGCCAAATTGCGGTAGTTGCCGCGCGGCACCGGGAGTGCTTCGATCCTCTCAGCGATGCCGTCGAAGTCAATTGTAACGGCGACGTCTTTGGTTTTCTTTTGGTCTTTCTTGTCTTTGTCGTCATTTTTGTCAGTGTCATTGCTCTTTCCGACGGCCTCTTCATCACTTTCGAAGGGCAACAGCGGCTCGCCGTCTTTTCGGAGCGTGAGGCTGTAGATCCCCGCGACTTTTTTATAAACCATTTCCCATTCAAAGTCGCAAAGTGTCGGGCTGAACCGCCGGTTCGATATGAACAGCAGGTGTTTTCCGTCACGCGTCCATGCCGGGCCGAAGTCGTTGAACATACCGTTGCTTACGCAGCGAATCTTGCCCCCGACCAGCGAGTAGACGTACACCTGGTAGACCATGTCGGCGGTCAGCTTCGAATAAGCCAGATAACGGCTGTCCGGCGACCAGACAAAATCGTATATCGGTTTGACGTCTATCGAGACGTCGACGTGCTCGTACTCTGCCCGATCTACTTCGGTGATCTTCTTGCTATCGACGTCGAGGATGTAGCAACGAAGCGTTTGGTCGGCGAAAGCGATTTTTTTGCTGTCCGGCGACCAGCGGAGTGTGTGTCGGTATCCGGATTTGTGGGTGGTGAGATGACGGGCTGCTCTTTCACCCTTCGGGTCGACCACGTAAATCTCATACTCGCCGGTCTTGTCGGAAAGATACGCGATCCAGCGGCCGTCCGGAGACCAGGCCGCGTCTTTCTCCCGTGCGCCCGAATCGTTGGTGAGGTTTCGCGTCGGGCCGTGTTTTTGAGGAACGGTGAATACCTCACCTCGAGCGACCACAACTGCGCGCTTTCCCGACGGAGATATGTCGAATCCCTGAATGTAGTCTGCAACGTTGAGCATGAGTGGCCGTGCTTCAGGCGCGTCGGCGAAGAGTTCGACGTCGACCCGGTTCGACTCACCCGTGTTTGTATCCAGGACCCATATCGCTCCGCCCAACTCGTAGACGATTTTGCTTCCGTCGTCGCCCGGTCCCATGCTCGGGCGACGCGCATCATACTCCTTGTGCTTGGTGATCTGAGCGATTTCACCCGAGTTGGTGTCGTAGGCGTACAGATTTAAGGTGCGGTCTCGGTCGGAGATGAAGTAGATCTTTTCACCGATCCACATCGGCATCCGGTCCGTGCCGCCAAAATCGGTAATCAACAGTTCATCCTGACTCTCGAAGTCGAAAATTCGGATGTCCTGCTGGTTGCCGCCTTGGTAGCGTTTCCACGTGCGGAACTCGCGCGACACTCGGTTGTAGGCGATCTGGCCGCCGTCGGGCGAAAAACTCCCGTGCACGGCCTCGTGGAGAACGAGCGGTTCCAAATCTGTGCCCGTGGGTGAAATCAAAAACAGCCGGACGAAACGATTGAAGCTGGCGCGCCCTGATCGGAACAGTATCTTGTTTTGGGTCGGGTGCCACCCGATCACCTCGTCGTCCCTCGGGTGCCAGGTCACGCGCGTGATGCCGCCGCCGTGGACGCTCATTACATATACGTCTGTATTGCCATCGTAATCACCCGTGAAAGCGATCCACTGGCCGTCCGGTGAGAATTTGGGAAAACGCTCCTCCCCGTCGTGAATGGTAAGACGCGTTGCAACGCCCCCGTCCGCCGCGACCGTCCAAATGTCTTCACCATGCACGAACACAATGGTGTCTTTATGTATGTCTGGAAAGCGAAGGAGAGGGTGCGCGTCCGTCTGCGCCAGGACTGGCCCAGCCCCCATCGACAGACAAACGGAAATACATATCAATGTAGTTACACGAGAAACCACTGATCGAAACATAGCATGACTCCTATTGTGCGTTATTGTATTTCGAAAAGATCCGACACAGCGTCATTGGAATATCGCGACACTATAACACAAACAGCATTGAACCCGACACGGTCTTGGTGCAGGTGGAACGTGTG
>CBDVBX010000290.1:0-3952 GCA_965372335.1 uncultured bacterium
CGGCAAACCAGGTGTCCATATGGATGTCGGTTGCACCAAGGCGGTAGCGTTGGGCTGTGAACACATCCCATATGACAAAGGGCCACACATCGACAAAAGAATCGCCGCGGTGTGCCAGCCGAATTCGTTCCCACCCGCCAAACAACGAGAGGAATCCGGCCGGCATCAAGTCGGCCCGGATGAGCGTGTTATCGATTCTCACATCGGTTAGTTGTAGGTAGCGCGTGCCGTTGTAATGCATCCCAAGATCGCTGTCACCATCGGTGTGCGCGAGACGCAGCCGGGTGCCGGGGAACCGGCCCGCCGCATTTGAGAGGCGGGGTAGCCTGCGGTAGGGATCGGGTCGTTTCAGGCCGTAATCGAAAAGTCCGGCCAAGGTGTAACGACGGTTCCATAGCTTGTTTTCGAACCCCTTGATGTTTTCACCATCCGAGTGGCTGGTTTCCATGGCACCGGACACCCACGCACGCAGCGACGGGGTCGGGGTCACTTCCAACCGGCCGTACACGCGGTCGTTTCTGAACGGAAAGTGAAAGGGAAATACTGAACCGTCGATTTCTTCTTGTAGCTGAAGATTGGTTTCGAACGTCCGTGCCCCAAGGCGCAACGCCCCATGGGTAGTCCATCTCAGCTCGGCTTCGATTGCGCCAGTAAATCCGTTGGTATAACCGGCCGTGCCGACGATCCGCAAACTCTCCAGAAAACCCCCGCGGGAATAATTGTCTCCCCAGAAACCGACCCACAACTCGCCACCGCGCAGGTCGCGTTCCCCCTGCAAGCGATCGGAGTCGGTGTAGACGTTTTCCTGTTTCAATACCAGCAGCGATCGTCCCGTTTCAACACCGGCAATAAACGGGCCGAATTGGGTTATCGCCCGCCCAAGAAAAGCACTCTGCTGGTAGTCGTGTAGCGTGTTTCCCCGGCGTTCGTGGTAAAAGTCCCAATAGCGCGCGCTCAACAACATGTAACGCGATGGACGGACGAGCGTTTCTTCGATCAGTGAGGGCGCGGCCGTACCGAGGAACAACTCTCGCAGCGGCAGCTCGAGCGCGCGCGACGGCTGGGGCAGCGCCGCCGTGATAATCAGCGCCAACGCGCCGATGGCGCGCCAACGGCCGGCGGGCCGTTGGCGCGATCGTTTTGCAGTCACAAAAGTCAATTCGTACCCCGTGCGATAATCACTCCAGGATGTCCATCAGGTTCTCCCATTCGATGCGAGTCATGTCGGGAAACAGCCCGTTGAGCGTGTAGTCCGGGAAGTACGGGAACTCGTTGTCAGGATCGATCTCCAGACCATCTGGGTCTTCAAGTATGAGCATATCTCCTATATCGATGGAATGATAATCGCTGTAGAATTCGCGGACCCAGCCGACATTGGAAAACATTACCATTTGGCATGCGCCGTCCTGGAACACCCAGAAATCGATGTCCTGACCGCCCCAGTTTTCTACCCATCCAGGATTGGTTGTCACCGTTATCCAACTGCCCTGCGGGATATCCCAGCTGTGATAAGGCAACAATGAATTCCAGTCCTGGACCGGCGAATTGAACAGAACGCTAAGGTCCATCTTCCACGTGTACTCGATGGATCGAGGCCCCAATTCTTCGGTAAATGGCACCTCACCGCTGAACACGTCGCGAACAAACCCCAGCACATCCTCGACGGTGTTGAAATCTTTCGCAAAGTTGGGCTTGTCGGGATCATCCAGCTCCGAGTCAAGGTCGGTGAGGTCGGTGAGCTTGATGACGTGTTCCGAGCTGGTATCGTTTCGGATATTGCGGATGAAATCGGCCGATGCTTCGAGCTTTTGCACCGTTCCCAGAATGTCCGTCCCCGCGTTGGTCATCGGCGTGCCGCCATTGCGGAGCGACAAAAAGCTCGTTCGGTTCTCCAGGTTGTGGTGGAGCACGACGGTCAAAATCGAATCGGCCATTGCGTCCCCGCGGCCGTATTCATAGTACAGATTGATGTCGTTCATTCCGCCCGCCGGGATTACTTCGTACGACGCGCATCCTTGAAACCCGCCGTCGTCTTCCAGGTCGCGCACCTCAGAAAGCCAGTCATAGGTTCCGTCGGGTCCGAACAGGTCCACGTCGTAGGCGATCGCCACGCCGAACGCCGCGCGGAGCGCGCGGAGACTCGCATCGAAGAGATAAATCTCCCCCAAGTCGATGATCACGTACTCAACGCCGTCTCCAAAATCAACCCCTATACGGATGGCGGTGTCCGTATCGTTTTCTACAGTAGTTATATGACCGATCGCCCTGTCGAGAGCCGGTATGACTTTGTCTTCAATGATAGTCTGAATGTTGTTGGCGGTGACGTTGGGCGGGAAATCCGCGACCATTTGATAACTCATGGTCATCGGAATTTCCACCAGGAGCTCAAATTGACGGCCGATCAACGTGTGATGCCGGTCAACTGAACCAGGTGGAGGAGGGCCAGGGCCGCCATCGCTATCGCCGTTGTCGAACCAGCTGTCGAGGCTGTCGATCATTTCCCATATGTCTTCGTCGTAATTCAACTCGAGTAACTCGATGATGGCCAAGCCCAAGTGGGCGATGGCGTTGTTGGGATCGTCTACGATCACCTTGCCAAATTCGGTTCGCTGTTCGTCGAACCGCTGGTTGCGAAGGTCTTCGGTGTCCATGTCTCCGAGGTCGGCAACAACCTCACCCAAATCCTCGAAAACACTGGTGGCGATGGAGTCTATTACGGTCGGGTCGAAGTCGGAACAGCAGGCTTCTTCGTCGACCGGGTTGTCAGAGCATTGGACAAAAAAGACGAGTGTCAGCAAGATCAGAGAGACGAAGGCGAGGATTCGCATGGGGGTCTCCTTGTGGATTGGGGGGCGGTAAGTTGACGGATATCGGGAATTGTATCAAATCTGCCGTAAACATTCAACTTGGTTGGCTATGGGCGTTTCTGGTGCTTTTTTCGCCACCTGTAAGGCAGTTCGAACGCCGGCCGCGGCGCGTCGAGAGATGCCCGCAGGATTTGATCCGCCAGGTCGGGAAAGCCGTTGTCGCCGAAATAACTGACGTTTTGGTAGGCCAGACCCATTTCGATCAGTTTGACGCCGAGTAATTCGCCGTCGACCAATACGTGCGCCAGCCGCCGGCCGTAGTAGTCAGTGCCATCGGGCACCCATTCGAGCAGCCGCGCGCGCGTCATGAGCGCCTTGGTCGATTCGGCGGCAGCCGGTCCGAAAGGCTGGTCTTCGAAGATGCCGACGCTGGGGCTTTTTGTCTCCGGGGTATCGATGCCGAGGATGCGTATAGGGGCACCGTCGAGCAGAAATGTGTCACCGTCGTCGAACTCTACGCGCCGAATGTCGAGGTAACGCGCGTGCTCGTGGGTTGGCCGGTAATTTGCCGGCGCACCGCTATCCTCGCGGCAGCCGGGTCCCGTTAACAACGCGCTGAATACCGCGATCAGCAAAAGCACGGTCGACTGTGCGCCGCGGGCAATCCAAAGTTTGGTCGGCAACCTCACCATCGACAGCAGCGTATCATTATGATCGGCCAAAGTCGAGAGTCGCGTACAAAGCCGCCGCAACGACCGGGTGTTTCGGTAGCGCTCGGCGGTAGCGCTTGCGGCATCCTTGACTCGACCGTATACTGTGAAGCCGTACCAAGAGCAGACAGCCGTCGTTCACGATGAAAATCAAAACCGTAATCATCGCATTCCAACTACTCGTCGTGAACGTGTCGGTGCCCGTTCTCGGGCAGCCCGCCGATGAGCCATCCAAAAAGATCTCTCACAAAGAACTCACCCGGCGGCTGAAGGATGTCAATCCAGCCGTGTACTACGGTGGCGTCATGATCGCCGCCGCTGAATCTGTACCGGGTCCGATCGTCGTCATCGACGGAGTTTTGGACATCCAAGACGGTGGTGTCCTCGACGGCGACGCATGGATCGTCGGCGGCCGCCTCATCATGACGGGCGGCG
>CBDVBX010000291.1:0-3935 GCA_965372335.1 uncultured bacterium
TTTTCTCTACTCAACCACAAAACGGACGAGGAAGCCTGCGATAACTGCAAGTTGTGCTTGACGACGTGTCAAGGCGGTGCCCGGCCGAGCGTCGAGAGCGAGTGGCGCGGGTCGGAATGCGTAATGTGCATGAGTTGCGAGAGCATCTGCCCGCAGCAGGCCATAAAATACGAGTTCGGCAAGCCCAAGCCGGAGGAACGGCGCACCGACCTCAAGCGGCGTTATCTGTTGGGCGCCGGCGCGGCCGGTTTGGCCGGCCTGGCCGTTTTTCGTGTCAGCCCCAGCCGCGCGCACCCGGATCCCAAGCTCATCCGGCCGCCGGGGTCGGTGGACGAGAAGGAATTTTTGCGCCGCTGCGTGAAGTGCGGCGAATGCATGAAAGTATGTATTACCAATGGTTTACAACCGACGATGTTCCAGGCTGGTTTCGAGGGGATGTGGTCGCCGATGCTGATACCGCGGCTGGGATACTGCGAATACAATTGTACGCTATGCGGTCAGGTCTGTCCCACCGACGCTATAGTGGAACTCGAGCCGGAGGTTAAACGTAGTACCAAAATCGGACTGGCTTTTTTGGACAAGAACCGTTGTTTGCCGTACGCTCATAAGATCGACTGCATCGTTTGTGAAGAGCACTGCCCTACCGACCCCAAGGCGATCTACTTCGAAACCAAGATCGTCGACGACATGGTGGAGGGCAGAGAGCTCAAGCTGCCGATCGTCAATGCGCATAAATGTACAGGTTGCGGCATTTGTGAATATGTTTGTCCGGTCGGTGACGAAGCGGCCATTCGAGTGACGAGCGTCGGAGAAGACCGCTCTGACACAAACAGGATCTTCTTGTAAATCCGAACCCCACCAAAACTGATTCGTTTCTCCACAATGATTGGAGCGCCATGAAAAACTCGGTTTTCCTGCTGGCGATTCCGCTCATCTACTTCGCGACTTCATCAGTACTCGCCGATACATGTATAAAACAGAAGCATCACACGGACGAATATTACTATGGAGGTATTGTAACACCGGAAGAAAACTCGGATTTCGAGATGTGGTTCGGCGATAAAAAGATGGCGTACATTAGTCACAACCGGATCGTTATCGTCGATGCCGCGAAGGACGTGTTGGTGTTCGCCAACACAGTCGACTCGACGTTCGTCGAAACGACGCTGCCATTCGACTGGGCCAATGTGGTCGACGAGAGTACGGTCGGATATCTTGCCAGGTACCAGATGGAAGGGACCGTCAAGGACACAGGAAAGACAAAAACGATCCTTGGCCGGAAGAGCAAATGCGTAGAGTTCTCCACCTGGATCGAGTCGGACGGGGAAACATTCAATCACCGCGATGAGGTTGTATGGGTCACGACGGACCTGCCGATAGATTGGGAAGCGTACGCAAAGATCCAACGGAACAGTTTGAAGCTGATGAACTACGACGAGGCACTCGTCGAGGCGTTTTTAGCTGTCAAAGGCGTTCCGATCGAAACCGAGGCTGACGTGTACCAGAAGGGATTCAGCGTCAAGTCGACCGAGCGGACAGTCGAAATCATCGAGACGCAACCTGAGACAGACGTGTACTCGCTCCCATCGTACTTCAAGAAAAAAGACCAGTTGTCGATGGCCGACCTGCGTGGCTAGCCGACTCAAACCAGGGAGACGGATATGAAAGCAACTGATAATAGCCGGAGAAAGTTCCTCAAGAGTACTCTGTCGGGCCTGGCGGGTGTGGCCGTACTCCCGGCCGTGATACCGCAGTCGACCCGTGCTGAGACCGCGACGAAGGAGCGGAAGATCATCAAGCGCCAGTTAGGTAACACCGGCATCGAGCTTCCGGTCATCAGCACCGGAGCGCGGTGGGAGACACCAGATCTTTTGAGGACAGCTCTCGATTCCGGTATTGTCCACATCGACACCGCGCATTTCTACGGGCGCGGGCGGAACGAGGAGCAAGTTGGAGAGGTCATCAAAGACCGCCCTAGAGATTCGTATGTGCTTGCCACCAAGGTAGCCCCGACCGGTGTCGACCGCAAGACGGGTTTGTGCTCGAGCGAGTCGAAAGCGGAGCCGTTTCTGGAAAAGTTTGATGTCAGCCTCCGACGTCTCGGTGTCGAGTACGTCGACATCCTCTACCTGCACAGCACGGTCACCCGCCAGGCGACTCTGTGGGAGCCTTATCTCGATGCGATGGTCAAACTGAAAAAGGAAGGGAAGGTTCGTCACATCGGCGTATCGACACACAGTAACGAACCGGAAGTGATTCGCGCTGCGATCGAGAGTGCGGTCTACGAAGTGGTGTTGACCGCCTACAACTTCCGGCAGCCGCACGTGAAAGAGGTTGAAAAAGCGATGGAGGATGCAGCGAAAGCGGGATTGGGCATCGTCGCCATGAAAACGCAGGCGGGCGGTTTCTGGGACAAAGAGCGGCGGGTTCCAATCAACATGAAGGCGGCGCTCAAGTGGGCGCTCCAGAAGGATTACGTCCACACGGCGATTCCGGGATTCAGAAATTTCGAGCAGCTGGAGGCGGATTTGGCTGTGATGGAGGATCTGACGCTCACTGCCGACGAAAAGAAGGATCTCGAACGGAGCGAGGACTTGGGACTCCGCGGATTGTACTGTGATCAGTGCCGCGAGTGCATCGCGCAGTGTCCAAAGGGCGTCGACGTCCCGACGCTCATGCGGAGTTACATGTATACGTACGGCTATCGCGACCTGGCGGCGGCCAAACTGGCCCTGGACCCGGTCGACGTCGCCGGAGCGGCACACGCATGCGGGACTTGCGATGTATGTGCCGTGAGGTGTACAATGGGGTTCGATGTCCGTGACCGGATCGTGGACATCGCCAGGATCCGGCACGTACCGGACGATTTTGTTGTTTGACCACAGTAACTAGAGAGGTTCTCCGTGAAAAAGGGCGTGTTATTGACTCTGACAGTATCGGTATGTCTGGTGCTGGCCGCCTCGGCCGGCTTCGCTGAAGTGGAAGCCATGTTCCCGGATCTACCCGGCTGGGAGCCGGAAGGTGAACCGGAAATCTACGATGCGGACAATTTGTTCGAGTACATAAACGGGTCGGCGGAACTGTATCTGAGCTACGATTTCAAAGAAATGGGAACGCGCAGTTATTTCGATGAGCAAGGACGAGGGCTGACGATCGATATTTATCAACACGGCGACAGGAATAACGCCTTCGGCATTTATAGTCAGGAACGACCGAATCCGGCCGATTTCATGGAGATCGGCGCCCAGGGATACTATGATTACGGGGTTTTGAATTTTGTTCGAGGTGCCTACTACGTAAAGATCGCGGGGTATGATCTGGAGGAGTTCGACGAGGAGATGTTGAGCGCGGTTGGTAAAATTGTTTCGCAAAAAATCGGAGGCAAGAAGGATCTACCCGGCACCTTGGCTTGCTTCCCCAAGGACGCGCTGGTGAAGAATTCAGAGAAGTTCATCGCGGCGAATTTCCTTGGGCACGGGTTTCTGCATTCGGCGTTTGTCGCGCAATACCGATTGGATCGCGGCACGACCGCCAGCGGCTTCGTCATCGCGGCCAAGGACGCGGCGGATGCGGATCAAATGTTGGAAAGTTATCTGAATTTTGTCAAAGAGAAGGGCGTCAGCCCTGTCGAGCAGAACGGAACGTACCGTTTCGAAGATCCTGTGTCGAGGTCAATGGGTACCATCAATCTTAAGAAGAGCGGAAGCTACATTTGGGGCCTATCGACAAAGGCGGAGTCGACAGCGGACGCCTACATCTCCACCGTCGAGACCAACCTCAAAACGCTCAAACTCATCGATTAGTCGAGTCGGGCCGGACGTCGAGATGTCTTGGCCGGACAAGATAGACCGCTGTGGGTGGCGCTGACGGGGGGGGGCCGCCGCGCGCAGCCCGACGTCCTATAGCCGTCATAATGCCGAGGTCCCGCGAAGCGG
>CBDVBX010000292.1:0-3918 GCA_965372335.1 uncultured bacterium
TGGTGCCCCCGGCGCGACTCGAACGCACGACACCCGGTTTAGGAAACCGGTGCTCTATCCAACTGAGCTACGGGGGCACAAGGAGTTACAAAGGCTGGAATTTCTGTCTATATTATATCTACTCACCGCCCAACGGTTCAAGCTCTCGAAGCGACACTGCGTCCGTCTTCGCTTCCCAGCTAGACGGTTTACCGTCCGGCCTTGAGAATACAAACCCGGACCGACGGCCGTCAAGCGACTAAGGGTTTCGCCGCGGCACATTCTGGTATTGAGCGACAACACCACTATTGGGTAGACGTGCAGCGCCTTGGCAATCCCCCGCGGCGGCATGCGTCCAACAGCGCGCCCCGTGCCGTATGGGCCGCTCAGGCGCTCCCGACAGTCTACCACGCACGCGTACCCCGCAACGAACTAAATGAAAAAAACAACGTATCCATGGCCCCGAAATCGTGTATACTTACCACCTTCGCGGCATCCACACCCCTTGCCGCACACCAGACGGGGAGAAGTATCTTCAATCCACCGGGTTCCTCCTCCTTCTCCGCGGAGGTTAGAATGAAAAAGCTCGTAATGACAACAATCGTTACGCTGTGCATCGCCAACGTAGCAGCTGCTCAGCTCGGAGGCAACTTGGCGGTTTATGCGGACACGCAAGCGCTGAGCTGTGATCTCCAGGACATTCCAGGATTGGGCGAATATCACGTTGTACATATGCTCACGCCCGGCGTAACTGCGGTGCAGTTTAAGATAGAATCGGAACACCTCGGCATTTACCTGGGGTACACCGCGCCATTTCCGATCTTGATTGGAGACCCGTTGACCGGGGTCACGGTTAGTTACGGAACGTGTTTGACGGGTCCGATCCTGATCTTGACGATGATATATTTTAACCAAGGTACAACACCGCCATGTTCGGAGATGAAGGTCGTTGGGCACCCGACCGCCAATCCTCCTGGGTTACTGGCGGCGGACTGCAGCAGAGCGATAGTTTCGGTACAAGGCTACACGTCTTTTATCAACAACGACGGTTCGTGCCCGTGCGTGAGCCCGATTCCCGTGCAAGAAACCACCTGGGGCCAGGTCAAAGCGCTGTATCACTAACCACCGCAGGGCGGGTGCGGCGACTGACGAAAACCACACCCGTCCGCGGCCGGAAATCCCGCTTCTACGCAGCGTCTTGATCTCATTCAACAATCTGCTGTATAATTATTACCGTCCAACACAACCTTCAACGGAGGTGGTCGAAGATGAGACGATCACTGTTGTTTGTGATTTGTCTGGTGCTCTGCGCCAGCACGTTATCCGCCGGCGTGCCCAATGTGGCGATATTTTTCGACAAAAACCTGAGGTATATGTCCGGGTCTTGTCCGTACGCCCCTGTGGGGACTGTTCTGGACACAGTATACGTGGTGGCGAACAACTTCGACATGTGGATGAACGCCATCGAGTACAGAATCGACTATCCGCCTCAGCTATTGTATATTTCTGATTTGCCACCGGCGAATACGCTGGTTCTCGGGAATTCACCCTACGGGATCACGATCGCCTGGACGATACCGGCAAACGCGTTTATCGGATTGGTCGTCCAGAAAATCTTGGTTCTTTGGCAGTGCGACGGCTGTCCCGGTTACAACTACCCGGTGGTTGTAAATCCACACCCGATGACGGGATATCTACGCGCCGTCCGTTGGCCGGATCTCGTAACGGTCGACGCCATCGGGATGACGTCGCTGATCTGCGCGGTCATACCCGTGGAAGAAACGACCTGGGGCGGAATCAAAGCCCTCTATCGGTAAATACCCGTTGTCGGCCTATTTTTTGGGCGGGTACTGCGACAATATCGCGGCGACCGCCTTGTTGACGTTCTCGGTGATCTTCTCGGCCGACGGGCTTTCGTCGAGAACGCCCGTTGCCGATCCGCGCCAGGCCAGCTGTTTGCTGGACGCATCGATGATGTCGATGATCAGTGTGCCCTCTGTATAATTGTATGTCGAGATCCCGCCGCCACCAGCACCGTACGCGCCACCATACACCCCGCCGTATCTGCCGTACCCGTAGTCGTATCCATAGCTCTGGATGTCGACCTTGTCCTTGGTCCCTCCGTGGTAAATCACGTACACGTCGGGATCGGTCGTTGTCGAGACCATACCCTTCTGGGTGAGTTGGTCAATGGTGGCGTTCTTGATCCGTGTTTCGAGCAGGTCGTTGCTCGAGTCCTTGCTGGGCACCCACTGAAACGTCTTGTACTGGGAAAAATCGATCTGCTGGTCGAAGTCGTTGCTGAGTTCGAGACCGGAGCCACAGCCCGCAAGGAGCGCAACACTGGCAACCAACAAAAGTACACCTGAAATTTTCATCGTCCAACCTTTCTTCAGGAATCGAACTGTATCATGGAGTAAACGGGTACATCGCTCAATTTATCGCGTCCGCCCAGAAACGTCAACTCGATCACGAATCCGGCCTCGACAACCTTGGCTCCCAACTTACGGGCCAGGCGCACCGACGCTTCGGCGGTGCCACCGGTGGCGAGCAGATCGTCCAGCACCAGTACCCGCTCCCCTTTCTCGACGGCGTCCTCGTGAATCTCCAGCGAATCGGTGCCGTATTCGAGATTGAATGACTGCGCGACTATTTTGTACGGGAGTTTGCCTGGTTTCCGAAGCGGCACCAGACCGGCGCCAATAGATGCGGCCAACGGTGCCGCAAAAATAAAACCACGCGATTCCATCGACAGTATCTTCGAAATGTTCATCGGACCGTATCGGTGGACCAGTTCGTCGACGATCTTTTTGAAATGTTTCGGATCCTGCAGTATGGTGGTGATGTCGTAGAAGAGGACTCCCGGCTTGGGAAAATCCGGAATGCGCCTGATCGCGGCTTTGACGTCATCCATTGTTATTTTTATTCCTTTTTTCTTTTCTCGACAGCATGATATTGAGTTTTTTGAGGGCGCGCTTCTCGATCTGACGGATGCGTTCCCGGCTGACCCCCATCATCTTCCCCGCCGCCGCCAACGTTTTGGGCTCGCTCCCGTCGAGACCGTAACGAACCCGCAGTATCTCCTGTTCGCGGGGGCTCAGGTGCCGGTCGATCAAACCTGCAACGTGCTCGTTCTCGACCTGAAATGACACGATGTCCTCCGGCGTGCGCGACTTGAGGTGCTCCCATTCTGAGGACAGTTTTTGCAGCGCTTCGGCGCTTTGCAGTGGCTCATCGGAACGGATACCGGTGATCAGTGACTTTACCAACTTGATCTTCTTGACGGAGACATCCAACGCTCCGGCCATAACCTCGTCATCGATCTGTTTGAGCCCGCGGCGCTCCTCTTCTTTGATGTAGCGATTGATGAGTTGGTAGATGTGAACGGGTATTCGGATCGTGCGTGACTGGTTGGCAATGCCGCGTGTGATCGATTGTTTGATCCACCAAGACGCGTACGTGCTGAATCGGAATCCCTTACGGTAGTCGAACTTTCCAGCGGCTTTAATCAAACCGATGTTCCCCTCTTCCACCAGGTCCATCAGACTCTGCCCGTGCCCGGTATACCGCTTGGCAATCGTGACGACCAGGCGGAGGTTGGAAAGCACCAGTTGTCGCTTCGCCTCTTCCTCTCCTTCCATATAACGGCGCGACAGTGCCTTTTCTTCGTCCGGAGTCAGAAGTTTGTATTTGCCAATCTCGGAGAGGTATCTGGCTTGAATATCGTACTGAGCGTCGGATCTTCCGCCCGTCGACTTTTTCTCTGCGTCTTTGGGTTTGCTATCGTCGCTCATTCTCGTGCCCTGACCAGCGTGCCAGAAATACGGCTCTGGGAGCCGACGAATTTAGCAAACAGGAAGATATTTGGAAAGTGGGCAGACAAGTGGTCGGGGCGAGAGGATTTGAACCTCCGACTTCCTACTCCCGAAGCAGGCGCGC
>CBDVBX010000293.1:0-3910 GCA_965372335.1 uncultured bacterium
GTGGTTCGCCGTAGAGCTTTTTTTAGGGGAGGGTGAAGCGGAGTGTGTATTCGCCTTCTCTGTCGAGGACGTTGCCCGATGCGTTCGGGCGAACCAGCGTAAGTGCTTCCCGGATACGAAGTTCACCCTTGTGCGGAAGGCGCGAGGCGCGGGCGATCGTCAGTGATCCCCCGACGCGAAAGCGGTCACGGACGATCACCACCTCTTCACCGTTTGGCATTCGGGTGCGGAAATTTTCGATGGTTGAATCGGCGGCGACGGCGACGGTGACGGAGTGATCATCGCTTTCGATCAGCCGGTACAGCAGGTCGATTTCAGGGTAGAAACCGATACCCGAAAATGAAGGTGCCACGCGGCGCTCGCGCCAACGATTGCCGGCAGAGTCCTTCGAGGTGAGATCTGTGGCTTGTTGCCGAACAAAAAACGCGGACAACGTCACAGGGGCGTTTATCCGCGCGTATTCCCCGCTCCGGCAACGATCGTTCACATGATCCGTCGAATCAGGCTCCCCAGATTCCGACAGAAACACCCTCATAGCAGGGCCGCCGAACACGCAGGAGAGCATCGAATCAATAGCCGCGTCCCCAAAGCGATCGATCACATTTTGGCCGGTGGGTGAAGCATAATGAAGCGTGTCTGCCGACATAAATGTCCGGAAAACGTAAGGCTGTCGGCTGTCGTACGTTATCGAATCCGCGTAAAAAACCACAATGTCTCGAGGACCGTCGCCTGCGAAAAGGTCGACGCGACCGTAGAGTTTCAGTACCGATTCGTGCACAACCGTCGGACCTTCCCCCGTGGCCGGCGACTTCTTCCGGTCGGTCCGGTACTCCGAGATCTCGAGAACGAACGGTCTTTCGGCCGGGAGCGGATCGATAGGTTCTTGACGATCCGGACGTGGGGAACACGCGAGGGCAACAAGAAACAGGATTACAAGAGGCTTCATGAGCGTTTGGAGTGCACCGCGGCTGCGTCGACCGGCCTGCCCAGGAATCGAACCGTCAAGAACACCGCTCCGAGGGATATCAGGAGGACGACGGGTACGGGGAGACCCAACGATGCCGGAAGGTAGCCCAAGAGGATGCAGACAACGGCGACTGTGGAGGCGTACGGCAACTGGGTTCTGACGTGATCGATGTGGTCGCACGTGCTGGCCATCGACGACATAATGGTCGTATCCGAAATCGGCGAACAGTGGTCGCCGAACACAGCGCCCGAGAGGATCGCTGCGATGCTGGAGAGCAGCACCGCCTCCTGAGCCGGCCCGGCCATGCCGTGAAACTGGCTAATCTGGATCACCAGCGGGACGCACAACGGCGTCAGAATCGTCATCGTTCCCCACGACGTTCCGGTCGAGAAACTCACCGCAGCCGCCACCAGAAAAATCAAACCGGGCAGAAGCTCTGGCGCCACCACCCCTGACAACCGCCCCACCAAGTAATCGGCGGTGTGGAGGTCGTTGCATACATTACCGATCGACCACGCCAAGACCAGTATGATTATGGCCGGAATCATCGCTTTTATTCCCCCCACCCACGCATTGATCGTTTCGGTAAGCGACAAGATCCGCTGGCCAAGGACGAGCAACACCGCGGCCACGCACCCCGCAAAGGAGCTCCACAAAAGCGCCACGAAAGAGTTGCCAACGCGAATCGCATCGAACACTCCTCCCGTTTCGCCCTTTTGCGCTAACGATTCCTGGCCGGTGACCAAGAGTCCAACGACGGTTCCAACGATGACGACGGAGATCGGTATGACCGCGTTGAACCAGCGTTCCGGGACGTTTTCCGCCACCGAAATATCGGTGTCGATGCTCGATATCGGTACCGCCTCGGGACTCAGTAGCTGTCCCTCAATTCGCGCCCGCCGCTCCGCTTTGAGCATCGGACCATAGTCGCGGCCCATTCTGGCGACGAAAAAGACAAAAAACAGCGTTAGAATAGGATAGTAGGAGTACGGGATCGCCATTAGGAAAGTGGTGAAGGGATTTCGGTCGAGCATTCCGACCGACTCGAACGCGTCTTTGAGTAAGCTGATTTCGAACCCGATCCAACTGGTCACCACGGCAATGCACGCCACCGGTGCCGCCGTCGAATCGACGAGGTACGCCAGCTTCTCTCTCGAAATTTTGAGCCGATCCGTGATCGGCCGCATTGTGTTGCCAACGATTAGTGTGTTGGTGTAGTCGTCAAAAAATATGAAAATTCCCATGAGCCACGTGGCGACTTGTCCACGGATCGGCGAGGTGGCGTGCTTTGCCAGCGATTTCACAATCCCCTTTGCGCCTCCTGACCGAGCCACTATGCCCACGAGACCCCCTAGGAGCAACGTAAACACTGCTATCGACGTGTGGTCCCAGCCGTCTTCGCCGGCCAGCGCGTCGATGACATAGTGATCGATGACGTAAAAGAAACCTCTGATGGCACTGTAGTCTTTGACGATGAAACCGCCCAGCCAGATGCCGGCGAATAGGGCTACATACACCTGCCGGAAAATGAGAGCGATCAAGATGGCAAATAGCGGGGGCAGCAATGTGACAAAGCCGTTGAGCGACCGCGTTTTGGCTTCCCACGTTTGTCCTGCGGTGTTGAGGATGATGTCGAATTCCCCCGTCGCCGGGACACGGATGTTGCGCACGGTGGCGGGAATGATGCCGTTGTACGTGAAGACCACCTCCTCGTCTTCATCGAGTATCATCAGGGCAAACGGTACGGATTCCAACCGGGGGTCATCGACCGATAGCTTGAACGGGACCCTCTCGACGACGATGGGCTGTATGCGGAGTGGGGAAGACCTCCCGGAGTTGCCAAATGACACGCCGGGTGAGGCGAGCGTAGCGAGCGCGATGGCCAGCGCGATGACCGAGACTGATACTCCGTGACGCATCAAGGGGAAATTACCCTCTCGTTGAAATACCGCTCAGGACTGCCGGGCGTCAGCGTCAACAGCTCCGCACGCGCGGAACGCGACAGATTGAACTGAAGAGAGGCGACTTCGAAGAGAATCAGTCTTGTACTCATGGTGTTGTAACCGATGACACGGACCCGGCGTTCGGTGGGATTCCATTGTCGTCGCCGATCACGGTTGACCAGTTTCTTTGCAACTTCCGAGTCGACGACGAGGTGTATTTTCAAGTATCGCCGGGGCATAAATCTACCAGAATTTACGACAGAGGGCAAGTGCTCGCCATTTGAACGACCTTCTTCCCCGCACTGTTGTCCACGCGATCAACGGTGGATCCACGTCGGTGTGGAAGTCTGGTATCTCATGCCAGATGTTGACGTAACAAGCTCCCATGATAGGACATAGAGCGTCGAACCGACATCGGGAGGCCGAAGGTCGTTGCGCTTATATAATAGAGAAACTCCCGCGCTGCAAGAATTGGTTATTGTGTTCTTGGTGAGAATTGATCGTGCACACGACGAGTCCCGGGACCCTCGAAACTGTTTACGAGCGTGTTTGCAAAGCGTTAAGTCAACGTTGTGGTACATTTTTTGCACGTCGCGACCCAGAACGAATTTCCACTGTTTTCCTGGTGGGAAATGTTTTCGAATTCACACAAGAGTTGTCACTCGGTGTTGTTCGGTTCGTCATCGGATCGATCATTTGAAGGTTCGAAATTGGTTCTGACCTCCGATTAGTTCGCATCGACTCGCACCGACAGCATTTTGGCGACCGCGAAATATTTCTGTTGGAGTGACATTTTTTCTTGACAGGTTTCAGCGGTCTGTAAGAATGTTCCAAAAGCTAAACATCTTAGGGCTGCATCGTTTGCTAGTGGGTTGGTTGTTAACCATGAGGGAGGAGAGGCGAAGTTAGTACAGCTTCCGCTTTCACTCTTTCAAAAGGAAGGAACCACGATGGCAGTAAGGAAGAAGGCGAAAGCCAAAACCAAAGCAAAACGCAAGGT
>CBDVBX010000294.1:0-3905 GCA_965372335.1 uncultured bacterium
TCTCGCAGTATAGTGCCCCCCGACAGATCGGAGTCAATGGACTTTTTCGAGATGCGGACGTCAGGAACTGCTTTGCCCGACCGCCGGCGGGGCGCCGAACGCGTCGCAGCTAGCCCGGTGCCCCTGGCATGTGCTTCTGGTTCCCTGAGACATCCGGAGCTTTTGGGTTAGCCGCAATCGCCCACGCCCAAAAAACTATATGTTGATGCAGTTGTACAACTTGTTGGAAATCTGTTAATATCAATGTGATGCGTGGATGAAGCGGCGTTACACCTACACTTCTACAGATCTTCGGGGGAGGCAGCTCTTATGAATACACAGCGCTACGTAGTACTCGTGCTGATCATTGCTTTGGCGACTAGCGCCCTGCCAGCGTATGCGACATGGCCGGAGAACGGAAACTGGGTATGCAATCGGCAGAACGACCAGGAATGGATCGAGGTCATACCGGATGGAAGCGGAGGGGTGATCATGGTGTGGGAAGATCCCAGGGTCAGCGTCTCATGGCCAGATATCTACGCGCAACGCTTCAACCGTCTGGGGCACGCTGTGTGGGAGCTGAATGGGGTTGCTATTTGTGCGGCCAACAACATTCAGGAGTTTCCACAAATCGCCTCGGACGGCGCGGGCGGTGCGATCATCGCGTGGGCGGATAATCGGCTGTCGAGCGGCCGCGACATATACGCCCAGCGAATCAACGCCGCGGGTGACGTGCAGTGGGGAGCCTCGGGGACGGCCGTGTGCGTACAATCCAACTGGCAGTACGATGCCCGGGTGGTGAGAGATGGCACCGGCGGTGCGATCATTTCATGGCGGGACGATCGTAATTCGAGTACGGGTAGTGATGTCTATGCCCAGCGTCTCAACGCGTCGGGTACACCCCAATGGACCGCCAATGGTGTGCTTGTGTGTGGTGCTGTGGCGAACCAGGTTGAGCATGACATTGTTTCGGACGGCGCGGGCGGCGCGATCCTCACCTGGCAGGACTGGCGTGTCTTTAGCGATATTTACGCTCAGCGCATCAATGCCTCCGGAACACCACTGTGGACCGCCAACGGAGTTATGGTGTGTGACCTCGCCTACGTGGCGCATCCCAAGGTGGTCTCTGACACCAAAGGCGGTGCCATCATCGCATGGGAAGACAACCGCAGTGGCCGTAACATCTACGCGCAGCGCATCGGCGCGGATGGCAGCCCAATTTGGACCGTCGACGGCCTGGCCATGTGCCCGTCCGCCGATGGGTTTCAGATGCATATGAAACTCGCGCCCGATGGCGAGGGGGGCGCAGTCATGGCCGTGGCAGACGATCGCCCCGACTACAATATTTATGCTCAGAAGGTGGACAGTCTCGGTAACATGATGTGGGGTGTCGACGGCGTGGGGGTGAGTCCCCAGACCGACAAGCAGTTCTGGCCCGACCTGGTGAGCGACGGCACGGGCGGTGCCATCATCACCTGGGAAGACCATAGGTCCGCCACGACCGACACCAGTGACGTTTATGCACAGAGAATCACCAAGGGCGGTGCAGTGGCCTGGGCAGCAAATGGCGTCAGCATTTCGAGTACGACGGGTACACAGCGAGTGGCGCGAATCGCCTCCGACGGCGACTACGGCGCGTATATCTCGTGGCCCGACGGGCGGGGTACCAGCAAAGATATTTACGTAAATCACGTCAGTCAGGATGGCTTGGTGCCGACGCTTCTCGCTGGATTCTCGACGTCGATCACGGAAGATGCCATCACCGTACGGTGGAGTTTGTCGGAATCGGGTGACCAGCTCGCGCACAGCGTATTTCGCGCCGAAGATGGCGGGGAGTTCCACGAGTTGACAGCTTTGCCATCACGGCGAGGTCTTCAATACGAAGTGGTCGATGCGAACGTGTCGCCAGGGACGTCTTATCGTTACCGTGTTTACGCCAGGGATACCGACGGGGACCAGCAACTATTCACGACGGAATGGCTGACGGTTGCGCCGGCGACGCTGGCACTCGGGCAGAATGTCCCGAACCCGTTCAATCCAACGACTCGGATCGGTTTCTCACTCGACCGCGAAGAGCACATCACCCTCGCGATCTATGACGTCAAAGGGAGGCTCGTTACAACGCTGTTGGATGAACGGGCGCTTGCAGGTCTGAAGTCGGTGGAGTGGGATGGTCGTGACGCCAGCGGCAACGTCGTATCAGGCGGCGTCTATTTTTACCGGCTCACCGTCGGAAATCGAACGCTGACGCGGAAAGCGGTTTTACTGAAGTAACGCCGCACCGTTCACGAAGCCAGGTACAAAAAGACAAGACCTTCGACCGGGGCGGAGGTCTTGTCTCATTTCTTGGGCTTTATGGAGTTTGTTTGTCGACGCGGAAATTCAGCGTCCCACTCGTGCCGGAGAGCACTACCCTGATTGTCCAATCGCCGGTCGGTCCCGCGCTTGAGAAGTAGTCTCCATTCTGAGCCAGGTCCTCCGAATAGACTTGCGATCCCGCATCGTCAAGGATCACGAGGGTCGCTGTGCCCGATGTTACCGCGCTGGAATGATTCCCTTTGGCCAACGATCCGGTATTGGCCCACGTGTACGTGAGAGTTCCCGAGTAGTTCTTCATCGCCGTCACCTGGAATTGGAAATTGTCGACGGAGTTAATAACTTCGGGCTCGATTCCCGGGACGACCGGTGTGATCTCGTCGTCACTACAGCCGACAAGCAAAAGGGAAACGCATAGGCAAGCGAGACAAAAGAGTCTTTTGTCTGTGTTGGATTTGGCCATGTCATTCTCCAAAATGCAAAAGTAGCTCCAGCCACGATCATTGACTGGAGTATATTATCACGACGTCTTAGCCGCGTGATGCCGCTACATGGTGGTGCCGGGACTGCACGATGCTGAATCGTTCCGGCACTCAACGGCTCACGCAATTGTTATGCCGCGGATTATGCAGTGTGGTTAAGGAACAGCAGTTGTAAACCACATGTTGAACATGCTAGGGTCTAATGAGGCGTAACTTCATAAGAAAGCTACAGCGATGAAGCATTATATCGGCGTACTATTAGTCGCAGTCCAGGTCACGGCTGCAGCCGCTCAGGTGTTCACCTACACCGATTCAGTGGCCTATCACAATGATCTTGTCGCGTTCGGTTACGTTGAAATCTGGGAGAGTTTCGAAAGCGACTTCTTCTGGGGCGGCGTGCGAAGTCCTGACGCGGCTCCCAGCGTCACGAGCCAGACAATCGAGTGGACTTCCAACTACCCGACCAATCAAGTGACGACGAGCACGGGCCCGCCACGCACTGGCGACTGGGGATTCTACTCCATACCTCACGGAAACTTCAGCGCCGGAGCGGTGTGCGACACGCCCGGTGTGTGCGGCGACGGCTTCGTGGGAACGCGTACGGCTGCCCCTCTCTTTGGAGTTGGTGGGTGGATAACGGGCTTTTTTGGGGGCAAGCTCGAGATGGTTCTCGATGGAGACGTGCTCAATGCGATCGATTTTGGCGATGTGTTACTGGGGAATACCCATCAGTTCTTCGGCGTAATCGATCTAGGTGGCTTCACGACATTTGAGTTTCGTGAGACGGAGGGGACACGAGACGACCAGAAGTTCATGTGGGCCGACGATTTCACGTTTGGAGTTACTTCGGTCACAGGTGTACCCCTCGACCCGCATGCTGGTTACCTGCTCGAGCAAAACGTACCCAACCCTTTCAATCCTACCACAAACATACGCTTCACGCTGGCGAAGGCTGGAAGAACGAGTCTGCGTATCTATGGGGTCGATGGAAAACTCGTCGCGGAACTGGTTGATGAGGAGCTAGCGGCGGACACCTACACGTACGTGTGGAACGGCAAGTATAGCTCTGGGCAAACTGCAGCAACAGGGATCTATTTTTATCAATTGCGCAGTGGGGATATTGTTCAG
>CBDVBX010000295.1:0-3837 GCA_965372335.1 uncultured bacterium
TTTCATTCTGAAGGCGTTTCAGATCGGCGGCCAGCTCGTCTGCGTGTTGATATCGTTCCCCCGGGTCTTTGGAGAGCGCCTTGTTCACGATCCGCTCCAGCTCCATCGGGACGCCGGAACGCAGGGCCGTGATCGGTTCCGGATCCGTGTTGAGGATTGCGTACATTATTGCGCTGTTGTGTTCGGCCGCGAACGGCCGGCGGGCTGTGATCATCTCGTATAGCACCACGCCGAGCGACCAGATGTCGGTGCGTTGGTCGACCGATTCTCCCCGGCACTGCTCCGGGGACATGAACGCCGACGTCCCGACGGTGAGACCCGACTTGGTGAGCCGCGACTCCCCTCCGCGCAGCGCGAGGCCGAAGTCAGTAATCTTCGCCCGTCCTTTTTCGTCGACGATGATGTTGGCGCACTTCACATCACGGTGGATGATCTCTTTTTCGTGCGCGGCGTGGAGACCTTCCGCAACCTGTACGGCGATAGCCACAGCCTGCTTCAGGGGGAGCGGTCCGGAGTCGAGCCGTTCGTCCAGACCGGAGCCTTCGACGTACGCCATGGCAATAAAGACCACGCCGTCCGCCTCGCCGATTTCGTAGATGGTGCAGATGTTGGGGTGGTCGAGCGAGGCGGCCGCCTGGGCCTCGCGTTGGAACCGTTTTCGTTCGTCATCGTTGGAGAGCGTGGCGTGCTTGAGGAATTTGAGAGCGACGGTGCGGTCGAGGTCGAGGTCGCGGGCTTTGTACACCGTGCCCATACCGCCCTCGCCGAGCTTCTCGATGATTTTATAATGGGATATGGTCCGCCCGATCATTGCAGGTTAGACGTTAGCAGATACGGGTGATAACCTCAAGCGGCGACGATAGTTGCTTCGTGAGGATTAAGACGGTGGTAGCCGTCGACGAGGCACACCTTTGGGTTTCGTGTATCCATTCCAACCCCCGGAGCAGCCAACAAATAACGTTGCTCGAATTCTAACGCATTCTTGTGCCTCCCCGGGTTGGTGTCCGGGGAGCGAACCCGATCGAATTACTGGTACAAGGCCTTGATGTGGCCCCAGGTCGTCGATTCGACGGGCGTCAGGGGGACACAGCCCAGGTCGTCCATGTCGTAAACGTCGTCACCGTCATTGTCGAGGCCGCCTGTACCGGCCGCGCCGAGGACGTCTTCCGGGTAACCCAACGAACCTAGATTGCATGGGTGGGTGGGCATGTCTGGGTGACCGTTGCCGGGATTCGCGTAATACGGCGGCAACACAACCTCGCTGACCGGCGTAAAGACGCTCGGGTTGGAATCACCCGGGTGGCAGTTCCCACAACTCGTAGTCCCGTTGTTCCAGTGGTGCTGGCGCAGGCCCGCCCCCGTAACGCCTGCTACACCCTCGTCCCGGCCGTGACAACCGAGGCAGGATATTGCGGCGAGGCCATCGCCCCCGTCGGACGAAGCCAGAAAGACCGGCTTTCTCCCACCAGTCGTATGGCAGGTCGCGCAATCACGGTCGAGGAAGTTGTCTCGGTGACCGTCGTGGAGGGAGGTTCCCCAAGCTTGGCCATCGACGTTGGACACGTAGTTGTCTTCAGTGAAATCCCCGTGGCAGTTTTGACAACCCTGAGCATACTGCTCATATGCCATCACATTCCACACCCCAATGCTCAGCAGCACGAGCAAGCCGATCGAAATTCCGTAAAAAACCTTCATGCGCGTCCTCCGTTGTACGGGCTCGAAATATATCGTGAGGCCATTCGCGCACTATGCTACCGCGACGTTCCACCAGTGTCCAGCAAACATCCTCGGTCTCGTATCATTTGAACCTTTTCGTGACCCGACTAAAATAAAAATTTCACAATGTTCTTGCCGTATTGTACGATCTGATCGGTTCGGATGTTAACACGATTGTCCGCTGCGTCTTAACGCGGTTAGCGTTCCCGTGGAACAACGCCCCGGAGTATCTGCTTCGGGATCGAGACGACAAATTCGGGGGAGAGTTTGTTCTCAGACATCGAAATGGCTTCCCGGACAGGAAATTGCTCGAACCTTTGTGGAGGCGTTGCTCGCAGCTTGAACTGGGTTTCCGGTCAATTTGCCAAGAAACTGGCTCCCCGGATGTGACGTTAACAGAACAGCGGAGGCTTTTGTTGGGGCATTGATCGCCGCTTGATTCCAATTTCCAATTAAATGCGGTGGCTCCCACTGAACATAGAATTGCTTGTGGACGCGTTACTGGCAGCTCGACTCCGATTTCCAGCCTACTCGACTGGTCCCAAGTACCGGTCCAGCCAATCAAGTGTTTCTTTGATCACCTCAGTACGATGGCCGTGCGTGGTGTGCGCCGTTTCATACAAAACGAGACGCTTGTCCTCCCTCGGCGTGCCGAGAGATTCGAATAACGGAATCTGCGACGTCTCGTAAGGAAAAAGATGGTCGTACTTGCCGTTGAGAAGGAGAACCGGGATTGTGACCCTCGGCACGAAGTTGAAGGTATCAATTGGTGGGGGCCATTGGGAGGTCCATAGCCCGGCTAATCTCAACACTGCCACCTTGAACCGTTTGTCCTGTGCTAGGTATAGTGGCGCCAACCAGCTTCCCCAGCTGGCGCCGAAATATGCCAGCTTGTCGTGATCAATATCACTCCGTGTCTCAAGGTAATCGATTGATCGAGACAGATCTTTCCACCACATGATCATGTGTGCCTGATGATCTGACAATGCAGTGCCCGGTTCGAAGAGGTCATACCCATCCCCTCTTTCATACGTCGATTGATATACCGGACAAAGCACTGCACGACCGCTGCGAATAACAAAATCGACGACATCAAATCCGATGAGACGTCTACCATTCTCGCTCGATCTCACCCACATGGCGTTAGCATACGGAAAATAAACGCCTAGCTGATAGGGAGGTTGAGTCCCGCGCGGCAGAAACAGATAGGCGAACATTCTTTCATTGCCGTACGCCGCATCAAACGAGATCTTCTCCATCCGCCAGTGCGGTGGTTCCTCATCCACAAATTCGACGTTCGCACTGAGCGGTGTGTGGTCATAACGGTAAAGTTCGCAGTAGGCGGCAAATACTTCATCAGATACGGGTGTTTCCTTGCTGTAATCCTTCACCGGATCCGAATGTATATCCTGTTTCGCCCTGGCGAGTAGGCTGTCCTCGATGAGCTGCCTGACACAACGAAAACCGTTGCCATCGGACCGATCGAAAGGCGAATGCGTTTTGACAAAACTATATATGTATTGCGGTTCATACCAGCATCCGCCCAGGATGTAACGCTCGCCCTCCTTAGCATTGAAGCACCATTCGCGAGCGTTACCGGCCAGGTCGTACGTACCCACATAGCCCAAGCCTTCATACGTGCCCACCGAGGCCAACCCTTTTTTGTCGAAGTTCGAGAACGAAAGGATGGGAGCGCTGTGGCTGCCCAAGTCGGCGGCGTGACCCCAGTGATGAACGGTTGGCAGACTCTTTCCGGCGAATTCCGCATACGCCGCCGCCTCGTACCAGCTCACGCCGGTCACGGGTAATTCGGCCCGACCGTCGGGGTAGGCGCTGAGCTCCCAGGTGACCGGACCGGGTCTGCCGGTTGCATCCCTGAAGAGGGCCATGGCCTCTTCCCAGGAAAGTGTATCGCCGTTTTCGATGAAGGCGTGCCGCCAGAGATCCGGTCGCTCGTAACCGCCGCTGTCGATAAAAGCCTGGAACTGCCGGTTGGTCAATTCGCATCGATCGATCAAGAAATCAGCCAGCGGGAGTACCTCAAGCCAGCCGAGCCCATCACGTGGGCCACTGCTCTCTTTACTGTGGACTCTCACCATTTCCCCGGGAATGGTCCCGGTT
>CBDVBX010000296.1:0-3821 GCA_965372335.1 uncultured bacterium
GCTGGCCGGCGAGGCGTTCCAGATCGTCGACGACGTGCTCGACTGCGTCACCGACAGGGAAACCCTGGGGAAAACTCCCGGCAAGGACGCGCAGGAGAACAAGTTGACCTACCCGGCGGTGGCCGGGCTGGAGGCGGCCCGCGTCGAGGCGGCCGCGCTCATAGCGGCGGCCAAAACGGCATTGCCGGACGGTACGGACGGCCCGATGATCCAGGCGATATTCGATTTTATCGTCGAACGGGGGGCCTAATAGCAGTGGTAAGACGCGGCCGTGAGTGAGCTATTTACAGCGAAACCTTATCTGGTGGCGATTTTGGCCGGTGCGACGGCCCAAATCATCAAAGTGTTGTCTTTTCTCATCGTTGAAAAAAGGGTAAACTACAAGCGATTCGTACAGCCCGACGGTAGCCCGAACATGCACTGTTCCGCCATGACGGCCCTGACGGTTTACGTCGGTTTTATCGACGGCTTTGGTACGATGACCTTTGCGCTGACCCTGTGTCTGACTCTGATGATCGTGGTGGACACGTTGAATGTCAAACAGGCGCACTCACAACAGCAAGAGCTGGTTCTGATCCTGCTCGACCGGTGGCAACCGAAAAGCTCGGCATGGGTCAGAAGCCGCAAGGCGTTATCGTATACACGGATGGACGTTCTTTCGGGAACGGCACTGGGTATCGTGTTGACGTTACTCGTGATCTGACACCCGGCGGGAAAGGAGCCCGATGGCCAGGCTACTCGACAAAATCAAATCTCCTGACGACTTGAAGAAGCTCGAGGTCGGACAGCTTTCGCAGGTAGCGCGCGAACTGCGCGAAGAAATCCTCGAACACGTCGGCAAAACGGGTGGGCACCTCGGTGCAAGCCTGGGCGCGGTCGAATTGACACTGGCGCTCCACTACGTTTTCGACGCTCCCAAAGACCAGATCGTTTGGGACGTCGGCCACCAGGCGTACGGCCACAAGATGATCACCGGCCGGCTCGACCAGTTTCACACGCTCAGGCAGAAGGATGGCTTGAGCGGATTTCCCAAACGAAGCGAGAGCGAATACGACACGTTCGGCGTCGGCCATGCCAGCACGGCGATCAGTGCCGCATTGGGAATGGCGGCGGCCAGGGATCTCAGCGGCGATGACTACAAGGTGATCGCGCTGGTAGGCGACGGTGCGCTCACCGGCGGTATCGCGTTCGAAGCGATCAACAACGCGGGAATTTTACACAAAGATCTGATCGTCATTCTCAACGACAACAAGATGTCGATTTCGAACAACGTCGGCGCACTCAACATGTACCTGACCAAGATAACGTCCGGTAAGCTGTACAACCGCATCGAAGCCGACGTGTGGGAGCTGCTCGGCTTGATTCCCAAGCTGGGTGGTAAAGCGCGTAAGCTGGCGGGCAAAATCAAGGTCAGCATCAAAACACTGGTTGTTCCCGACATCATCTTCGAGGAACTCGGATTCAGGTATTTTGGCCCGATCGACGGCCACAACGTGGAGTTTTTGGTGGAGACATTCAACCATGTCAAGGACCTCCCCGGGCCGATCCTGCTCCACACCCTCACCCAAAAAGGGAAGGGGTACGACTTTACGGAGAAGGATCCTTTGTGCGCGCACGGCGTGACGCGATTCGACAAGGTGCCCGGCGACATACCGGCCAAGAGCTCCGCCCCGTCGTACACGAGCGTCTACGGCAAGACGATCACCGCGTTGGGGAACAAGAACCCCGATGTGGTGGCGATTACCGCCGCCATGCCCGACAACACCGGCCTCAACATCTTCAAAGAGGCGCACCCCGACCGGCTGTTCGACGTGGGGATCGCCGAGCAGCACGCGGTTACGTTTGCCGGGGGGTTGGCAACCAAGGGGATCAAACCGGTGGTCACGATCTACTCGACGTTTTTGCAGCGCGCGTTCGATCAGCTGATCCATGACATCGCGCTCCAAAATCTCCCCGTTCGATTCGTTTTGGATCGCGGCGGACTGGTGGGCGACGACGGACCGACCCATCACGGGACATTCGATTTGAGTTACCTCAGGATGATACCCAACATGGTCGTCATGTCCCCCAAAGACGAAAACGAATTACAGCACATGATCAAAACCATCGTGGCCTACGACGACGGGCCGATCGCGTTACGCTTTCCGCGCGGCAACGGCTTGGGTGTTCACATGGACAAGCGACTGCATAGACTGCCGATCGGAAAGGGCGAAATCGTGCGCGAGGGAAAAGACGTGGTCTTTTTTGCAATCGGCGCGATGGTCGAGACGTCGAATCGCGCGGCGGAAATACTGGCTGGAAATGGGATCGACGCTTGCGTGGTCAACGCCCGCTTTGTAAAGCCGCTCGACCATGGCTTAATTGACGAGGTGCTCAGCGACGAACCGGCTTTGATCACGGTCGAAGAGAATGTCGTGATGGGCGGTTTCGGGTCGGGTGTCAACGAATATCTGGTGTCGCAGGGCTACGACGTCTCGAGGATTCGAAACCTCGGTATACCGGATCAATTTATAGAACACGGGACTCGCGACGCCCTACTGACTGAAATCGGATTGACACCTGAAGCCATGGCGCAGACAGCCGTTTCGATGCTGGAACACGAAAAGCGGATGTACAAACCGGCCGCGTGATAACACCCGCGGGCCCCCGGACCCAGAGGATTCCGGCCCCAGGGGCCGGAGTTATGCGATCGAGGCTCGAATAAAATGACCGACGCGACAAGCGCGGGATTCCGCCGCATAGGCGTGACCGCAAACCTGATGAAAGAGGAAGCGGTCTCCATCCTCAGAGACCTCGTCCCCCGTCTACGGGATAGCGGATTCGAAGTCTACCTGGACGACGCAGTAAAGGATCACTATCAACCGTCGGATCGAAAAACCGCGGCGTTCGGAATACCCGGTGACGTTGACCTGGTCCTGGCCGTCGGTGGCGACGGGACGATTCTGAAGCACGCCCGGCGTTTCCTCGACCGGGAAACGCCGATACTGGGGGTCAAAGGCGGGAGTCTGGGTTTTCTTACCGAGGGGCGGACGGAAAATATCGTAGAACGGCTCCGGGATGGCCAATTCAAGATCCAACGGCGCATGCGCCTCGACGCCGCCATTTACCGCGACGGAGAAACGCTCCACGAGTTCAACGCCCTCAACGAATTCGTCGTGCACGGCGCGGGTTACTCGAGGATGGTCACGCTGCACATTGACATCGACGGCAAGGGGCTACGCGAGAGGTCGGCGGACGGGATGATCGTCGCCACCCCGACCGGGTCTACCGCTTACTCGATGTCGGCTGGCGGACCGTTGTTGGATCCGACCATCGAAGCGATCGTGCTGACGCCGCTCAATCCGCACACGTTGAGTTTCCGCCCGATTGTGTTGGATCCGACACAGGAGCTGTCGATTCGGGTTTCATCGGGCCGAACGGTGATCATGGTGACGGTCGACGGACAGCAGGGTAGCCACTTGGAAAAGGAAGAACATCTGTGCATAAGGCGCAGCGACAAGTTTACCCGGCTGCTGGTCCCGGAAGATTACGATTTCTTCGCCCTCCTCAACGAAAAACTTTGAACGAGCCCGAAGGGGCTCAACTGCGGA
This sequence comes from uncultured bacterium, assembly GCA_965372335.1. GTDB lineage: Bacteria > Krumholzibacteriota > Krumholzibacteriia > WVZY01 > JAKEHA01 > CBDVBX01. The sequence goes on from CBDVBX010000296.1 coordinate 3,591, forward strand.
GTGAGACGTTTGCTCAAACGGTTGCGCATCCAAAATCTCGCCGTTGTCGAAGACGTAACGCTCGAATTCGGCGCCGGCCTAAACGTGCTCACCGGTTCGACTGGCGCCGGCAAATCGCTAATCCTCGGCGCTGTCAACTTGTTACTCGGCGGCAAGGCGTCGACCGACGCGATTCGAGCCGGCGAGAAGACCGCGACAGTGGAAGGGGTCTTCGAATCGCCGCACGCGCCG
>CBDVBX010000297.1:0-3785 GCA_965372335.1 uncultured bacterium
CGGACGCAGCCCTACTCGCCGAACTTTATAGCTCGTAGGACGCGGACGCAGCCCTTGCCGTTCAGCTGACAGTTCCCCTGTCAGGCCTGTGGAGGACTCCCACCTCCGAGTCATCCGAACCACCACCAAGGTGACCGGAACGGCGCCAGTCAGGCGCTACGCGCCACCATACAAAAGACCCCACGGTCTTCACCGCAGGGTCTTATCATACTGACTTAGCTTTCTCAATATCACCGGATTTGGCCGGCGAGGTCGAGCGGTTGCCAATTCAAAACACGATGACGATCTACTGATACAGCGATTTGACCTGTCCCCAGGACACCGCCTGAACCGGCACTGAGCAGTCTTCGACGTCAAGTATGGTAGTTCCGTCGAAGGCGTCGTCAGCAAAGTTGACGGGGTCCGGATTGCTCGCTGATCCACTGTAAGAGCCTAGACCACAATAACCCGCGAACAGACCTTCACCGTTTTTTACCACGATCAATGTACCGGAAAAAATGACAAACGCACGTTCGTCCGGATCGATCACCTGGTCAAAGTTGAAGTCCGTCATCGTCAACTGGAGTGTTGCCGTTCCCGTGAGATTACCCACGCCCGATTTGCCCGTTGTCCAGATCGGAGCCGAATTAGTGGTGTTGTCGTCGAACGTCGCCGTCCAGCTGAACGAAAACGGATCGTAGTTTGGCAAATAATAATTCGCCGCGATGTAGTCCCAACGTACTTGCTTGTCGGTATCAGCGGGCCAACCGGTATCGTCGACCGTGAGAGTCCAATATCCACCCAACAACAGCGGTTCACCAGCCGTTACCGCACCGTCGAAATACACCGGAGACACCATGAAATTTGTGGTCCCCGATACGTCAAATATCATGTGGCTCGGAACTTGAGCCTTGGCGGAAAACGCTGTCAGCAACATAATGCATCCGAAACCGATAACGGTTCTTTTCATAGTTTTCTTACCTTTCGTGTACTATCCCCAGTGTTCCGAATGAGTTTTCGACGGAACCGGAAGAAACTATTCGTACAGTACCTTGACCGCTCCCCACGTCGTCTCTTCAACAGGGACGGCACAGCTTACATCCCTCAGGAAAAGGTTCCCTACCGGCAGAGTGAGAAGGTCGTCCATCGTCGGATCGAAATTCTCGAGATTGCCGTTTCCGGGTCCAAAACCGCACCAGCCTTCATAGATGCCGAGACTTTGTTCGATGTGACTGTGGAAGTTTGCCGCTACCGTTTGATTTGCCAACTCGTCCTGGTCCACCAACCCGTCGGCGTCAGAATCCAGGATCGTCAGGATGAAATAACGGATGACGCCGCCGAGCCGATCGCCGTTGTTGGAAAACCGCCACGTTACCGGTGGAAGCAATCCGTTTTGAACCGGGAAATAACCATCCCAGTGTTCGCCACCCGGCGTATTGTCATACGTGAAAAAGTTCGCCAGGAGAAAATCCCAACGTTCATTCTCGGGTGTGATTGGATCATCGAGTGGCCATCCGGAATCGTCTATTTCAATGACGAACCAGCCGGGACTCATCGGTCCGCTATCGATCATGCCTTGAAATATTGCCGGGCTGTTCAAGAACGATCCCGATCCATTGAGGCTGAACGGAACCGTTTGGTTTGCGGCTGAGACAATCGTCGCCGCTCCCAGTAAAGTCGCGCACAGCACGACCACAATGAACGACCCGGTGGAAATTCTCACCATACTGAGAACCCTCCCTTCGATGCGCCATCGCACTAAGCCGAAACAACTTTACAGATTACGAATTCTAAATGCGTAAGCCCCGAGAAATCGAACTGCTATTGGGGAATGAAACACCGCCAGTATATCACGCTCGCGTCGGACTTTCAAGCGCGAATTCCGCCCCGGAATCGAATATCTAGAACTATATCAATAAGTTGTAAGATATCTGCGAAATTCCCTACCATATCTCGCGCTCGGCGTAGCGATCATAAACGCGGAGGGTGTAATCCGTCGATTCACCGAAGATCTCTGGGATACCGTCGCCGTTCAAGTCAAACAGGAACATCCGGGCTCCGAAGGGTTTGTCGGCCTCCAATTCGATATTGTAGAACTTGGAGTCAAAAATGACTCCCGAATTCAATATGATTTCGAGCTGCGGATCGTCGTCCAAGTCTGCCATCTTGATTTCTGTCGCCGCAACGCGCTGTTGACTCACCCACTCGAACGTTTTGTGGAGACTGTCGTATATGACGAGCTTGTCCACGGCGATGAAGATCAACTCCAGCTGTGGATCCAAATCCACGTTTTCGGCGACCATGTAGTGAATCGTGTCGAAAGGATCCTGGAGGTTTTCCCATTCGAGATCGTAACCGTCCATGTCGTACACCAGGATACGCCCGCCGAACGTGGAATACACGAGCATTGGCCGCCCGTCGCCGTACAGTTCGGTGATGAACATGGAAGTCACACGACTCCCCAAGTTGGTCTGCTCCCAGTCCAACTCTAAACGATCGCCTTCCACGCGGTATACATGGATATGGTTCGAGTTGTCCGCGTAGAGGAATCTGACTCGACCGCTGGGCTCATCCCGGTGTTGTATTGTGAAATCGAACTTCTCCGACAGTGCACGCATTACCTCCAGATCAACCGGTTCGGCGTTCGGCGCGTCCCAAAAAGCGCCGGCGAACACCATCGACAGGACGAAACAGAAGGATAGTTTCACAGCTACCCCTTTCCGATCGCTCGCGTCAGGGCTGGAGCTTGATCGACTTGGTGATGTTGTAACCCGCTCAATTGATGTAATTGAGCGCTTTCTTCTTTATACAGTTTTAGGCGCCCAAGGTCTCAGGGCGCCCATCCGGACCTACCGGTATGTTTTATTAATGGTACGCTCTCGCGGACGAAATGATAAGTGCTATCTCCCTTCTATGGGCGTATCACACTGACTCACAGTCAGTTAGCCTATTTTTCTCCCTCATGATTTGGACCGTCTGAACCTCTAAATCTTTCCAGCCAATAATCGACGTCCTCTACGATTTCGTCTGGGGCGTTTCCCTCGATTTGTTCCTTTTTCTGGTCGATCCGCGCCAAAAACGCCCTGGACTCAACCACTTGCGCTCCCATAGCCCTCGCCGTCCGTCCTATGTCGGCCATGTCCGACGTGGCGACAATGTATTCGCGCGCGTTGGAGGAAGTCTCCAGAATTTCGATAATAAGATCGTCCGCCGTCTGTCCAGAGGCGCTGAACAACACCTGCAACTTACCCGGAATCTCGATGTCCACATCGGTCAACCCGCCGCGACCGTCAAACACCACCGTGGTCTGCAAGTTCTTGCGCTCCAAATACCCCGCGAGTCTCTCGACCAGTTTCCGTCGTGCCTCAAAGAGGTCTTGACGAACAAGGCGTTTCAAACGCTCGTCTGCGTGTATCACGTTGTAACCGTCGACGATAATTTTCTGCATACCCGCACCTTACATGATCCGCCACGGCATGAAAAGCCCTTCACTTGGTGTAGGGCCCCACGGGACTGCGGAGTTTTTTACTGGTGGGCGAGGGCATGGTGGTTCTGGGGCGGCCGACCGCAGGTTTCGTGGTTATTGGGGTCGGCCGCCGCGGGATTCTGTGGTGTTCGGGGCAGATCGCCGTGGGACTCTGAGTTTTTGGGTCGGCCGTCGCGGGTTTCGCGGCACGGCTCGGATTGGCGCCGCGGCCTTTATAGACCGCTGCGGGTCCTGACGCTGTTCACCCCCACCGTGCTCGCTTAACGCTGCGCGCGGTGGGGGGCCCCCGACAGCGCCACCCACAGCGGCCTTAATTATT
>CBDVBX010000298.1:0-3724 GCA_965372335.1 uncultured bacterium
ATGACCATGATGAACAAGCCGTAGTAGCCGAAGCGGGCGAACAGGCCGAAGGTCATAAAGCCGCGGAAGAAGGCCTCCACGCCAAAAAACTGAATCCCATAGGCAAGCTCATATAGCAGCAAATGATCCCACCCCTGTGCGGCCAGTTTGTCCATCGGATACTTGTTTTGGAAGCCCTCGGTGTGACTGGCGATGTAAACGATGGGGATCATTAAGAGGAACAACCCAACGTACACCCAAGCGTGGCCGGCGGCTCCTGGCAGGCGGTAGCCAAAGTTTCCGACACGTTCTTTCAGCGCCCACCGGATGATCACGCAAGGAACGACGATCCTGATCAGTAAGGCCGAGATCGCCCAGTAGTAGTACGGTACCAGGTGGGCGTATGGAGCATTCGGACCGATTCCGAGCGCGGACATCGCTCCGGTGTAGATATGCGACGTGTAGTATCCCGGCCGTCCCCATATGCCAAAGACGAGGAGGAGTAGACACGATGAGAATAATACCACCAACGCGCGGCGGTTTGCCGAATCGGCTGTCAGCGTTCCGATATCCCGTCGGATATCTTCGAGCCATGGTCTGGTGTGGTTTTTAGGTGTCATATCGGTACCGCATGGTAACGCGAAACAGAAACAAAAATCAAATATCTTGTGTTCTGGTGAGCGGCGTAAGAGACCCCGATTGACATAATTACGCCTGTTGGAGTATAGCTTTGAGCAAGCGGCGATATCGACTGCCTCGACGTTGTTCTCGGCACGACGGCGAAGAAGGACATCGCTGCGGATACGATTTTGACCGTGGAGATGTTCGAATAATGACCATTACTCTGCAACCGATTGTCTAACCGATGGCCTATTCTCTGCGATCCGTTCTCCGGGGTTCTTCGATCTTTGCAGTCGGCCAGGTTCTTACCAGAGCCACTGGCTTCTTTCTGATACCGATCTACACTCGATTTCTCACCCCGGAAGATTACGGCATCATTGGTATTTTGGGCGTCGTGGTGGTTCTGACGACCTCGGTGCTTTCGCTGGGCGCTTCCCAATCGCAAATGCGGTACTACCACGAGTATGAAGAGGATCGGAGGAAAGTCGGCGAGCTGTTATTTTCGATTAATGTGTTGCTTTTCGGATTTGCAATCGTCGTCTGTGGGGCCCTCACCGCACTTGGAAAGCCGCTGTTCCAACATCTCATAGACAATCCTGCTATAACGTTTGTTCCGTATGTCGTGATCGCGATATGGATGTCGTTTTTTACCGTGGTCAGTCAATTGATCTCTTATTACTACGTTACGACCAAGCAATTTGCATTCTGCGCTGTGCTGCAATTCGTTCAATTCATTCTTACCGCTGGTTTCATCATTTTGTTCGTCGTTTTCATGAAACAAGGCGCCCTGGGCAGCATCAAGGGGGGGCTCATCGGCCTTGCGGTCTTCTCGGCCGTGTTCTACTGGCCGTATGCCCGCAGTTTTGTGCGGCACCTGAACACCGACCACGTACGGAAAGTGCTTCGCATGGGACTGCCGATAATGGTCCACGCTACAGCGGCGGCGGCCATGGTGTCGTTGGACAAACTGATTCTCAACAAATATCTGAGCCTGTCCAGCGTCGGAATCTACACGCTCGGTTACAAGTTCGGTCTCGTGATGAGCATTGTCGTAATGTCCATCAACAGGGCGTGGACACCCAACTATTACGAATTGATGAAACAGCAGGAATTGGACCGGGCCCGCGAGATTAGAAGGATGTTCTGCGTGTGGATCACAGCGATCGGCGCGCTATGCATTGGCGTGGGCGCGTGGTCGAGAGAGGTCGTGGAGCTTCTAACAACTGAAGAGTACTTCTCGGCTGCGACCGTCATACCCCCGATTCTTCTCGGTTTCTTTTTCCAAGGTGTCTATTTTTTCATGTCGGGGCCGATCTTCTATTTCAAAAAAACCTATTTGCTGCCGTTTATGACAGTCGCGGCGGCCCTCCTGAACGTGGGGTTGAACATTATCCTGATACCGAAGCTGGACATCATGGGAGCGGCTATCACAACGGCTGTGTCCTTTTTGTTTCTCGCTTTGGCTGCCTATTTTCTCGGCCGGAGATACTTCGACCCGCATTTCGAGTGGATCCGGTTGTCATTGTTGATGCTCGTCATATCGGTCGCCAGCATTGCCAGCATATGGGGCGAACCCGGTCTGGTGTTCAAAATCTGTATGGTTGTCGGCTACTTGGTGCTTTGTTTTCTCTTCTTTCCAGTTTATTTGAAACCTTTTGTGCGAAGAGTCGTGTCCTATGTCAGACGCTAAACCGGGCGGCCAACGCGCACGCGATCTGATCCTGCGTTTCGAGAGTGAACGCAATCCATTCGAATACCAGATCAAGGGTTACTCCATCTGGCCGCTGTATCGATTCATGGTGTGGGAACATATCAAGATCAATATGGACGGGCTCACCTCGCGACGGGCCGCGGAGCATTCCGGAGTCTCACGGCGCTTGCGTGCCGCGCGCGTAATGGTCGCGGAGTTGTGGAATTTGCACAAGTTGAAGACGGCGCGCCGCGAATACGACATCGTCTTGCTCACGACGACCAACCGCCTGCGCGACAAGACAGATGGGGCATACAAAAACGTCTACTTCGACTACTGCGAGTCGCTACTACGAAACGCGTTACAGATATTCGTCGACGCGAGGAGCGGCCGTGAACCGGCCACCCAACCATCGGTGTATGTGAGTTCGAGGACCGTGCTGCCTAAGGTTGTCCTCGGGGGCAGCGGTGAGCCTGATGGTGAGGAACGCCTGTCTTCTCTGTACTCGGAGTTGACTTCATTTCTGGAGAGTGCTGGATGCGCGAAACACATGCGAATGGCTTTGTCGGTTTGGAGGAGGGAACTCGCCTATTTCGTTGCGCGTTTCAATTCCTTCGTCGAGATCTTCAACACGACAAGGCCCAAAGTCGTGGTGACGGATTGCCACTACGACAAGATGTGGGCCATCGCTGCGGCCAAACGGCTGAAGATCCCCGTGGTGGAACTCCAGCACGGCATCGTTTACGACGGCCACATGGCCTACACGTACGATCCCCGGTCGGCGTCGCCGTATCGGGATCGGATACCGCTGCCCGACAAATATCTCGCTTTCGGACCCTATTTCTCAGAAATACTCATGGATAGAGGTTTTTGGAGCGAGTCGCAGGTCGAAGACGTGGGGTTCCCTAGAATGGAGTACCATCAATCGACGTTCGAGTACACGGTACCCAAGACCGGCGAAGACCTGCGTGTCTTGATCAGTTCGCAGTGGATCATGACGGAGAAACTGTGCAAATTTCTGGAGGCGACGGTTGGTCAACTGCCGAAAAACATCACTCTCAGTATCAAACCCCACCCCCTGGAGCGGGACACGGGCACGTATCGGAAGATCGACGGGCTGGGCATCCTGGACGGGGGCGAGGAGTTTTATGAACTTTTGGCCAAACACCACGTTCATTGCTCTGTGTTCTCCACTACACTTCTGGAGAGTGTTGGTTTGGGTGTCCCGACCATCATTCTCGGATTACCCGGTTCGGAGAATGCATTGCCGATGAGCGAACGGGGTCACTGCAAGGTCGTAAACTCGCCGGGAGAATTTGCGGCTGTACTCGCCCGTGTGGCCGAAAACGCCTCGGAGCTGGAGCAGTGGCACCGCAATACCATAGAAAACCGATCGTATTTTTGGGAACCCAACGCAAGCGCCAATATCCAAGC
>CBDVBX010000299.1:0-3671 GCA_965372335.1 uncultured bacterium
AAAAACAGACTTGACATTCATACTAAAGTACTCTATATTCCAGAGTACTCTAGATTGGAGGTGTTCCTCATGGATCAGACAAAACGGATCGACGACGAGATCACCTATGTCCGTCAGTTGGTCTCAAAATCAGACCGAAGTCCAGGGCCTGCAAGCATTTACCTGTTGTGGGCCGCGATATGCCTGGTCGGCTTTCCCCTGGCGGATTTCGCGCCCCGCTACGTGGGTATTTTCTGGATGTTTGCCGGACCACTCGGCTCGCTGGCCAGCATGTTCCTCGGCTGGCGCCACAGCGTCCGAATGGGGCAGGTCCGGCGGGATATCGGGATCCGTCACGGTCTCCACTGGGCCGGCACGTTGGTGGCGATTTTCTTGGTGGTATCGCTCGGCGTTGTTGGCACCGTCGGGTGGGACGTCGTACACCGCGTGATCCTTCTGGTTTTAGCGTTTTCCTACTACGTGGCTGGCATTCACCTCGAACGCCCGCTGGTTTGGGTCGGTTTATTGATGTCGGCGGCGTACGTCGCGCTTTTCTTTATAAAAGTGTATCAGTGGACGATCGTCGGCATCGTCGTGGCGATTGCGCTGGCAACTACGGGACTGCTGGGGGTCCGGAAACGTGTCGAATAAAGAACCCGATTCGGATAAAATCCGAGACGATCTGGTGAGCCTCGACAAACTCCTCGAGCATCGGGTGCGGTTGGGGATTTGCGTACTGTTGACGCAAAACGACAGTCTCACCTTTCAGCGGTTCAAGGAGTTATTGCAGGAAACAGACGGATCGCTGGGCGCCCACCTGCGACGGTTGGAGGACGCTGGTTACATCGGCGTAAAAAAAGAGTTTCGGGATCGCAAACCAGTCAGCTGGTATACACTCACGGAAACCGGTCGTACCGCGATCGACAAGCATCTAACAGCGCTCCAACACCTGATACAGAAACGCCAATCGACGTCGCAATAGATTCTCGTCTCACAAGGAAAGAGGGTGGTTTAATGGAATACGGCTCGCGTGGATCTTCGCGTGTGTCTCTAGTGGTGCTGGCGGTGATTTTGCTGGTTGTTGCCGCGGGTTTGTTTTGGCTCGTTAACAAGCGCCGCGCCGATAATAACGCGGCCATTGGACAATCCAGTGTCGATCGGATGGCGGAGTCCAAGAACGTGACTCAATTGGTCGGGACATTCGCATACATGGCGGACGCGGGATTGTTCACCGATTGTGTCACCGGAACGAGATTGCCGGTGGCTCACGAAGGCGATAATGCGACACTGGAACGCGCGTACCTAATGGCAAAGCTTGCCCCGGCCGAACCCGTCCTTGTCAACATTTATGGTCATGTCGCCGAACGCCCGGCCGTGGATCGTGACGGAACCCAAGAGGTCATGGTCGTGGACCGGTTCGTAGATTTGTGGCCCGATGAAGACTGCCTAAAGAGAGACGTCGAAACCCCTCTGGTCAACACGTATTGGAAGCTTGTCGAACTGAACGGCGCCGCTGTTCGCACCCACCCCAACCAGCGCGAGGTACATGTACTGTTCGAAGCGCGCGAGAACAAGGTGAGGGGATTCGCCGGCTGCAACCAGTTTTTCGGCGACTTCAAAACCTTCGGAGACTCGTTGCGTTTCGAGCCGCTTGCATCGACCCAAATGGCCTGCCCCCACCTCGATGAGGAAACCGCCTTTCTAAATGCGCTCGGCAAAGTGACGACGTACTCAATAATGGGTGAATCGATAAAGCTTCGCGATGGGGTGAGAGTTGTGGCGAGATTCAAAGCGGTGTACTTCGAGTGAAGGATTGTAGTTACATCACCCATCCGGTAATATTGAAACCGTAATCGAGTCGAATTGCGCTTCTTACAATCCAGTGGAGTCGGTGTTGAAATTCGATTGGCGCAACCGGGACACTTACATACTGTCGGCACTGATGATTTGCGCGCTCGGGTTACGTGTTTACGGCATCGATTGGGGACTCCCCGCCGGCTTCGAAGAGGCCACACCTTTCAGGAAAGCTTGGGATATGTGGAACTGGGGGTTGAAGCGCGGCGTTGACCTCAACCCGCACTTTTTCAACTATCCGAGCTTCACCGTATATCTTCAGTTCGCCATGCAGGGGGTGCTCTATGTAGCGATGACAGTGTCCGGCGTCGTCAGCTCCACAATAGACTTCCATGCACAATACGTGCTCGACAAATCACCGTATTTTGTATTTGGACGTTTGCTGAACGTGGCTTTCGCTACAGCAACTGTGGCACTCGTTTTTGCGTTTGGCCGACGGACGGGCGGGTATGCGGTCGCTATACCATCGGCCTTTTGGCTCGCCATCAACACCGCACACGTTTCACGATCCCAGATGATCGAGGTTGACGTACCTCTCGCGTTCTTCACGCTGCTTACCCTGTGGTTCTTACTGGAAGCTTTGGATCACCCTTCCCTACGTCGCTACATCTACGCCGGTATTGCAATGGGGCTCGCCACTTCCACAAAATACACCGGCGCGCTGCTCGGTCTTGCGGTAGTCGCGGTGTATGTTATTTCGCGTCGCAATATACCCCAAGAGCGCTGGACACGCGGTGCGATGGTGCTCGTGGTTGTATTTGCGGTCGCTCTGGCGGTGTTCACCTTGACATCTCCCTATGTCCTTCTCGATTTTAACACTTTTCTCACGCATTTCTCCGAAGAAAGCGAACATATGCGCTTGGGACATTTTGGCGGTGACGAGACACCAACGTGGCTCTATTACACACGATTGATCACTTCAGAACAACTCGGGTGGCCGATCTTTCTGTTAGCGATTGGAGGTATTTTCTACTGTATTGCCGTCCAAAGGAAAGGGTGGGCGGTGGTCGCCTGCGCGTTCCTTGTTCCTTACTGTATTGGCGTCTCGACGTGGGAAATGAAAGCGGGCCGTTATCTTTTGCCCGTCCTACCCGTGTTTTGTCTATTTGCGGGACATGCCGTAGCAGGGTTTCTCCGTGTTCCATATGTCTCTCGTTGGCCGTCGCCCGCGAGGGCGATACTTGTCGGGATCATCGCAGTCGTTCTGGCTATACCGATTTTCAAAATGTATCCCGACCATCTGCGCAGGCTACGTCCCGACACGCGCGCCGTGGCTGGACAGTGGATTCGCGATAACGTTCCTTCCGGGTCGTATATTGTCACCGAACATTACGGACCCAACTTACCGGTACGACTCGTCGAACTCGAACCCGAGGTCCGAAGTGAGATCGAGAAGCGCTCGGACTATAGTCATTACGCGGTCCAACAAATTCCAATGGTTCAGGTTCGGCCAGAAATCACAGGCCTCTTCTACGATCTTTCGTTGTATCGTGACGCCGACTACGTGATAACTACCAGCGCTGTTCGTTCTCGTTATCTAGGCAATACTCGACGTTTCGCAAGACAGGCGGTCTTTTACGAGCGACTCGAAAACCGCTACCAGATAGCGCGTAGGTTTTCGCCGGACAAAAGTGCCGGACCGGTCATTACGGTGTACAAAAACCCAATTCACAAAGCGCCTTTTGGCGATAGAGAGTTCGTTGAGGGTCCACCGCAAGTCGGTAGCAGTTACGGGTACAGCGAGGCGGAGGCGAACTTTTATTTTTGGTTTGGTTTCAATTACGAATCGTACTCGTTTTATCAGGTCGCGTACGAATGCTACCGATGGGCCATGCGAT
>CBDVBX010000300.1:0-3614 GCA_965372335.1 uncultured bacterium
TGAGGATACCGATGGGGATGATGGGAATTGCGTTCTCGCTGGTCCCCGCGGTCATGTGGCCGTCGGTCGCTTACCTCGTCAGGGAAAGCAAGCTCGGTACGGCGTTTGGCCTGATGACGGCGATCCAGAACATCGGTCTGTTCGGATTCAATATCGCCATCGGATGGGCCAACGACTACTCCGGCGCCGGCCCCGAGAACCCCGGCGGCTACGAGCTCGGCATGTGGATCTTTTCGATCTTGGGTTTTCTCGGATTCTTCTTCGCGTGGATGCTGCGCCGGGCCGAGACGGGGCCCAACGCCCACGGGCTGGAGACGATCACGACGAAGACCAGCGGGTAGCGGGTGGCGCACGATTTGGCGAATTAGGCCACGGAAGAAAGCCCGGTCAATCGACCGGGCTTTCCTTGTCCTGAATCAGACTCGAACTCGGTTGCAGGTGTGCCTTTTCCGCATACCTACTCGGAGTACAAACTCTTAACGGCGCCCCAGGTTGATTCCTGCACAGGCGTCGTGCATCCCGTGATGGTCAGCGTGATGGTAAACATATCCCACCAGGCGCCCAACGATCGGGTCGCGGTGCAGTTCGGATCCAGAAAGTCCGGATAGTCACCGGGAAATAGGTCGCCGAGGTCGGTACTGCCGACCAGGGAACCGTTGCCGATAGCGAAATTCATGCACGCCGTCGGGTAGTTGTCGAAGTGCGCCGTCGCCTGGACGTTGGTCACGGCCGCGACCTCTACCCAGTTCACGTACTGGATCGTTTCGAACTCGGTGTAGTTGTCGATGACACCGGGGTAGTCGGGGTCTCCGTTTGCCCACGGGCCGGTGCCGCTGAGCCAGATGTAGCCGCCCGAAAAGGTCTTCATGTAGGTGCGGTTGCCGTTGCCGTTGCCGTCGACGTTGTCAACCAGCAACACGGGGGCGATCAGAATCGTCGAGCAGAAGTAGCGCCATTGAAGACCCAAATCCGAGCCGTCCCACGACTCGGCGTTAAAGGTCGTGCCCACCATCAAGGCTCCGCCACCCGGATCCCAAGACTCTGTGTAACGGCCCAGCTCGGTCGGTCCACCCATGTCGATCGAATTGTACACGCCGTCGAGCGGTGGTCCCGCAACAGACGTTCCGGCGAGTAGCATAACGGTGAAAATCGAGAGCAGCGTAATACCAGTACGCTTCATATGTGTCCTCCTCGGAAGAAAAAAATAGCCAATCCGGCTCGGCGCTGGTGTTCGGTGGCGTTGGCTCCGTGGTACTTAATCCATCTGGTGTCAGTGAGCTTTGTTGTCAGGCATCGCCGGTAGCTCGGATTGGCATACATGCGTACTCCCCGATTACCCGGTAATGTTACCAAAAACGGATAAATTTGTCAAGTTATTGCTATGTAACCAATTAGCGATATAGGACGTGGTAAACGGGGCAATCTAAGTGAAAGATTTCACAGGGGTTAAGACAAATCGGCGGCCCGGCCCCGAGGGGGCGACAAGAGGTCTAATCGGACAGTAAGACGAGATTGAAAATCGAGGAGTCGATGGCGATGATGCGGCGCGAGGCCTCGTCCATACGGATGTGTATCCGGTCTCCGTGCTTGGAGAGCTGCTTCAACAGACGCGCGAGCTGTTGAAGTTGAGCGTCGTGGAACTCTTCGATATGGAGGGTGATCGACGAGCGCGTATTGTCGAGCAGGTGTTCGGCGTGCTGCGTCACACTCCGAAACGAGTCGCGCTCCAGCCACCCCTTCATCGAAAACGAGACGGCGGCGGCGGCGTTTTTGACTTCGCGGTAGGACACGCCGATGGCGCCTTTGTGGCGGCGATGGCGAAACGCCAGCTTGACTTTGTCGACGTAAAAACGAACCTTTTTCGTATCCTCTTGGAACTCCTGCACAAACTGGCGGTCCATATAATCGCGCATCGACAAACCGATGACCCAATCTTCGACGACAGCCGGGATCATCCGAGGCTTGCCCAGCGGTATCGATCGGACAAAATGAAACGCTCTCGATATGCCGCCCGGCGCCAACGCCCGGGTCAGAAAACGCTTCAAGCCGTCAATGGTGTCTCGAAACCCGTACTTGTTGCTACCCGCGGCCCGGTCGAGATACCGAAATTTGTTCTTGATACGGTCAGCAATACCGCGGTCAGAAAACAAGCGATAATGGAGCGTGCGGTACCCGTCAATCATCTCATCATACGTCATCCCTTTGGGAATGACGTTGGTGCGGAGTTTTGAGTTGTCCGCTACTTGCCGCCCGTCGGCGATCAGCCGGCCTTCCTTTTTCAAACGATCGTACAGCGGGGTTTTCGGAATGGCGGTCAACAACCCGATCATCGCCGATTGGATGCCCGAGCGCTTGATGAACTCGTATTGCAGGTCGAAGGTCTTGGTCGTGTCGTTGTCGAAGCCAATGATAAAACCTGCAAGAACATCGATGCCGTGTGAGTAGATCCTGCGCACCGAGGCAAGGATATCCTGGCCGGTGTTCTGCATCTTTTTCGTTTCGCGCAAACTGCCCTCGTCGGGAGATTCGATGCCGATAAACACCCACCGGAAATTCGCTTCGCCGAACAGCTCCATGAGTTCGTCGTCGTACGCGAGGTTCAACGAAGCTTCCGTTCCGAAATTAAACCGATAATCGTGTTCCCGCTGATATTCGATCAGAAACCTCATGAGCTCCTTGGCAAGGGGCTTGTTGCCGATCAGATTATCGTCGACAAAAAACACTGACCGTATACCCAGTCGCCGGAGCGCGTCCAACTCGCGACGCACCAAATCGATCGGCTTGGTGCGGGGCTTCCGGCCGAACATCACAATGATGTCGCAGAACTCGCAACGAAACGGACATCCTCTCGAAAACTGCAGGCTCACAGCTCGGTACTTGTCGAGATCGAGGAGGTCGAATCGGGGAATGGGTGAGTCCTCCAGCGATACAACTTCGGTCTCCTTGTACAGGCGCTTCGGACTTCCCGCTTCGAAATCGCGGCAGAACTGCGGCCAGATGTACTCTGCCTCACCGGCGACCACACAGTCCGCCAATGTTTCGTACACCTCGGGACATAACGACGCGTAGCTACCACCCGCGACGACAAAGAACCCTTTACGCCGATAAAATCCCAACAACTCCTTCTGTCGCTCGAACTGGACACCCATGCCGCAGATCCCGACGATGTCGGCATCCGGCTTGAGCGGAACCGTCTGGATGTTTTCGTCGACGATTTCGATATCCCAGTCGTCGGGACACATACCGGCCAGGGTGGCGAGACCAAGAGGGGGATTCAGCGTTCTTTTGCCCGGGGCGAAGTTTTCCAGCCCCCATTTGTAGCTCCAAAAGCTTTCCGGGAATTTCGGGTTGATGAGAAGTAGTTTCATCGACAAGGGGGCTCCTTTTCGAACGAATATACGGATTTCCGCAGATCGATGGAAGCACCAAATGTACCAGGAAACCGCAAATCGCGTCAAACACCCGTGCGGCGTGCTATTTTTTGCTCAACAACCGCCGTCTTTCTTAGAAGAAGACCGTTTGATCTGCTTCTTGGGGCGTGGTGGTGGTGCGCTCTTGACCGCCGACCCGGTGAAATGGGCGTGGAGCGCCGACAGCAGCCGGTATTCGTCGAT
>CBDVBX010000301.1:0-3614 GCA_965372335.1 uncultured bacterium
GCGGCGACGACGGCGGCGGCCACCAAGGGCACGCGGTCGCCCAACGAGAGGAAGTCGTATTTGGCTCCATAGACGCCGATCCGGGCGATGTCAACAAAGCACGCGATGGCCACCCCGCTGGCGATGAACGCCTCTTTGGACAGGCCGCACTTGATCAAAAATGCGCTTCGCAGCGCGCCTTGATGGCCGGACAGTCCGCCAAAGAATCCGCTCAGCAGTCCGCCAAGGGGGACGTACTTTTTGTCGATTTTTATTTGCCCTTTGGTCGAACCGACTTCGACCAGCGCAAACGCCGCCATCAAAAACGCAATTACCAGACGCGCCGGCGTTATTTCGCAAATCCGCCCGGCGAATTCATAGCTCAACAACGGATCGGCCGTCGCCAGACGAATCAACGCGTATGCGCCCAAGAAACTGGCCAGAATCGCCGGGATGCCGAATCGGATGACCGTGTCTTTGTCGGTGTGCCGGCCGATCAAAAAGAACTTAAAGACATTGTTCAACAGGTGAACGATGGCTGTCATCGCCACCGCCGACGGCAGCGGGAAAAACAGGGCGAACGTCGGCAGCAGCAGCGTTCCCAGACCGAAACCGGTGAAGAAAGTCAATCCCGATGCGATGAGGGCCGCTATGCAAATAATGACATAATCCACGTCGCTCAACTGTCCAGATCGTCGAAATGATAGGGTGGCCGGAAAACGCCTTTCTCGGTGATGATCCCCGCAATCAGCTCTGCCGGCGTTACGTCGAACGCGGGGTTGTACCCATCCGCCTCGGGGGGCGCTGTTTGCGCGCTCCCAAACGCGCGGACTTCGTCCGCCGAACGGTCCTCTATCGGAATAACGGATCCGGTCGCAAGCGCCGTGTCTATCGTGCTCGTCGGCGCTGCGACATAGAATGGCACGCCAAACCGCTTGGCGACGATCGCCAAGTTGAAGGTGCCGATCTTATTGGCGGTGTCGCCGTTGGCGGCGATCCGATCGGCGCCGACGATCGCGCACGAAATACCGCCGCGGCTCATGAGAGACGCCGACGCACCGTCGACCAGAACCGTCACCGGTATCTTGTTGCGCAGACATTCCCAAGCGGTCAACCGCGCCCCCTGCAACAGCGGCCGCGTCTCGTCGGCGTATACGTGGACCGACTTACCCGCCTCGACCGCTGCGAACACCACGCCCAATGCCGTTCCGAATCCGCTGGTCGCCAATCCGCCCGTGTTGCAGTGCGTGATCACGTTGGCGCCGTCTTCCAAGAGCTCGGCGCCGTGACTCCCCAACGCGCGGCACATCTCCAGATCCTCCTCGTAAATCGCGACCGCCTCGTCGCGCAGCCCCCTCAACATAGAGGGCGCGTCATCCCAGTCTCTTTTGTAGACCGACGCCATACGATCGAGTGCCCAGTGGAGGTTTACCGCCGTGGGCCGGGTCGCGCCGATTGTCTCTGCCGCCGATTCCAGATGTGTGCGAACTTCTTGCGAACTGACGTCGCGTGGAAACTCATCCAGGCCACCGGAAGCTTTGTCGCCACCGTCAAAGTAGTGCGTCTGGTCGTTTCGCCATTTTTCCTCGACGGCAACCAGCAAGCCGTACGCTCCCGCCACTCCCAGCGCGGGGGCGCCGCGGATCCGAAGCTTGCGGATCGCGTCGCACACAGCGTCCACCGTTCGCAGCTGACGGACGACGTATTGGGCGGGCAGAAGCGTCTGGTCGATTATCTCGACCGTGCCTTTCATAAGCCGTATGGTTGGAATGATCGTTGTCGTCGCGTTCACCCGACTTTTCTCAAAAGCTCAAACAGTAATGCGACCGGCAATCCGACGACGTTGTAGAAACACCCGTCGATCGAACGAATCAAGCTGGCCCCCAATCCTTGGGCGGCGTACGACCCCGCCTTGTCGCGTCCTTCTCCCGTGGCAACGTAGCTGGCCACCTCGCCCTCGGTGAGATCCCGAAACGTCACCTTCGTCGTTTCGCTGGCCGAAAGGTCGACGTCGTCGCTGCGGCGCTGGACTGCCACGCCGGTGACGACCTCGTGTGTTCTGCCCGAGAGCGCGGAGAGAAAACACCTGGCCTCTTCGTCGTCGCGCGGCTTGTTGAGAATGGCGCCATCCAGGATGACCACCGTGTCGGCGGCGACGACGAGCGACTGGGGATGGTGCCGAGAGACTTCTTCGCACTTGAGCCGTGCGGCCAGTTCGGGCAGCTGATGAGGATCGTCGTACCTGACTGTCCGTTCTGTATCTTCTTTGGCAGGAATGACTTCGAAGTCGAACTTCATCCCTTTTAGCAGGTCGAGGCGCCGGGGTGATCGCGATGCCAGCACCAGATTGCGTTGAGAAGCCTCGCTCAAGAGTGGATTCATGTGATCCGTCAGTCCTTCTCGATCAACAGGGTGACCGGCCCGTCGTTGACGAGCGACACCTGCATGTGTTCCTGAAACACACCGGATTCGATTGCGCCCGGGGCTTCTTGTTCGATCATATCGATAAACCGATCGTACATTCTTCGCGCGTCGTCCGGCGCGGCGCTCTGGTCGAAGCTCGGGCGGGCGCCCTTGCGACAATCACCGTACAGCGTAAACTGGGACACCACCAAGATGCGGCCGCTCACCGATCCGATCGGCAGGTTCATCCGTCCCGATTCGTCCTCGAAGACTCTCAGTGAGACGATTTTTCGCGCCATCCACGCCAGCGAGCCGTCGTCGTCTTTCTTGCTAAATCCAACCAGCGCCAGGAAGCCGCGCTCGATGGCTGCGACAGTTTTGTCTCCCACCGAAACCGAGGCGCTTTCTACTCTCTGTACAACCGCTTTCATGATGTCTGATTCTATGAAACATGGCTGCGAATATCCACCAGTCGCAGTTCCAGATACTCGCGTTGACGATAATACCCTCTTTTAATTTTCACGGCGATGTCGACCGCGCGATTGTGTAGATCGTCCGGCGTTTCCGGACGGTCCCAACCGAAAGCAATCGCGTCGCCGCGGTTACCGCGCATATCCTGAAAGAACAACTTTAGGTGGTTTTCACCGACGTAGGTGGTCTCGCGCAACACCTGCACATCGGAGATCTTCCATACCGGATCTTTGTTGCCGAAGCCAAACGGCTCACAGTATGACAAGAACGTCACTAAATCCAGCGTACACTCTTCCATATCGATCGTCACATCGATTTCCAACGGGCGGATTTTCGCCTCCGTATCGACGTCTTCTTTTAGACTTTCCGACAGATCGTGCGCGAAATTTTCGATCCGGTCGGATTTCATTGTGACCCCTACCGCTTGCGAGTGCCCGCCGTATCGCACGAAGTACTCCTGTAACCGGTCGATGTGCTTTTTGAGATCGACCCCGCGGACGCTGCGGCCCGACCCTTTTGCCAGTTCCCCTTGAACCGACAACAAAACGGCCGGTCTTCCGAACTCCTCGGCGACGCGCGCCGCCGCGATCCCCAGTACACCCTCGTCCCAATGCTCTCCGGCCAGGACGAATCCGCCCCTGTCGTGACGGTCTCCCATCTCTCGGATCCGGTCGAACGCGTCGTCGCGCACCGTGTCCGTCAATCCCCTTCTTCTTTCGTTATCGTATTCCAGCTTCGACGCCAATTGGCGGGCTTCGTCT
>CBDVBX010000302.1:0-3547 GCA_965372335.1 uncultured bacterium
CTACCAAGCCGGCCCGCACCGCATCGAATGGGACGGTACCGACGCCAACGGCTCACCCGTGGGATCGGGCGTGTACGTCTACCGCCTCACGGCGGGCAAACAAATGATCAGCCGGAAGATGCTGTTGTTAAAGTAGAATCCGGTTATCAAGGATAGACCGTGCACGAAATCAACGCGTGCACGGAGTCCCCGCTGCTAAAATTATTAACCAGTGCACTAGTTAACCGCAGACGCTAAGTCTGCATTTTTTGTTGTTCTCGCGACTTGTCGTCGTTATTTTTAAGACGTCGCCGACTCCACTTCAACGCGGCAGATCACAGAATATTCTCACACGATTCACCAGGTTTAGGGGGCAATCATGAAATCGCTCAAGACGGCAGTCACTTTGGTCTGCATCCTCGCGATCGCGACGGCGACGTACGGGCGCGAGAGCTCGGCGCCAGCGGCACAGCCGAATTTCAAGGCGCTGCTGTCCAACACGATCGGCTACGACGTGCGCATGAATGGCCTACTGACATCCCCAGCAGTTTCGGATACGACGTGGTTGGGCGCGTGGGGCTTCGAAACGCCGGGAGGAGCTTGCGACCCACAGGGGTGGGTACGGGCAGACCTCACCGAGCAGACCGGCGATTTTTTCCACGTCGACGATTTTGCGGGCTTGGGAGGAGGGGTCACCGGCCGCCTCACTCCCATCGACGGGAACCAATCGCTGTGGTGCGGCGCCCGGCCGTCACCGACCGGCCCGCTTTGCGGTTACGCCGCCTTGCCCGGCTACGGTAACACTTGGGACCAACCGTGGTGCACATCGGCGTGCCTCACCGTCGACAGTATGCTGACCATTGACTACACCATGTCATGGGATACAGAACCGGGATACGACTATATCACCGTGGAGGTGGACGCCTGCGACGATATGTGGCAGGTGTGGGACGGTGGTTACGGCCTCGACGGGACCGGCGGCCCGACGGTTTTTTCCAATGCGGTTTCCGATGACATCAATACCGGCCAAATGCGCGTGCGCTTCCGTTTCAAGTCGGACGGCGCGTGGTCCGACGAGGATGGACTGTGGTCGACCGACGGCGCCGCGATCGTCGATAACTTGAGTATCTCTGACAAAAACGGATACGTTCTCGCCGTCGAAGACTTCGAAGGCGAATCGGTCGGCGATACAGACAGCGACGATTGGGAGTCGTGCACACAGCCAGGCTACGGCGATTTTGCGGGTTTGTACAATGGCATCACAGTGGTCCAGGAAGATCGCTGCAATTTCAACGGCAGCTGTGTGTGGTCCTTCATCAATGGATCGACCTACGACTACTCGTGCGGCGGGTATCCCGCGCAAATGGTTGTGCCTTACGAGAACCAACGTTCGCAGTACATCAGCAACGAAATATGGTCGCCGACTATTCCTTGGATTGGAACCGGCACCACCGCCAACCTGGAGTTCGATGTTTACCGCGACCTTCCGCTAAGCCCGTTAGTATTTTTCGTCTGGCACGTCCGGTCTTATGTCGGCGGGTGTGCGGGCGGTTGGAGAGACTTAAATTTCGTGTACTACGGAGATCAAAATGACTGGTTCGATGCAGTGTTCCCAATCGGCGGATTGGTCGAGCAAGGCACCAGCGACATTCAAGTCGCCATCGGAACTATAGACATGTGTGGATTTTGGTGCGGCATCTACGGGGACGGCCAGTGCCATAGCCACTCTCCGCTCATCGACAACGTGGAGGTCTACCGGATCGACACACACGGCCCGGTGTGGACATCGCGCGATATCGATATGTTCCAGGACAACTTCCCCGCCGACGGGACTATCACGGGTACCGTAAGGGCCGACATGGCACAGAACACCAACAACTGGGGATCGTCGCAAAACATCATCCCTGGAGATTCGGCGGTGGTCGCGGTGGACGATCCCGATTACGGACTGGCGCTCGATCCGTATACCGGTACCGCTTCGGCGGTGTACTGTTATGTGTCCGTGTGGCCGCAAAACCAACCCGGCAAAAGCGGCAACGCATTGACCGAAGATCCCGTTCGGTGGCCGGTTGTGGCGACGCCGACATTCGACGGCGTGGTATGGACGCAAATCCGCTGCGACTCCACGCTGAACAGCGGCGGCTACTACAACCCCATCAACCGGTTCAGCGTCGACCTAAACGACAACCTATTCACACCGGGCGACACGGTGTGCTTTTTCTTCCGCGCGGACAGCGATGCGCCGTCCACGGATGTGACGTACTGGTCGAGGAACACCGGTACGACGTCCGACATCAATGAGGTGCTGTCCTACCCGATGGAATTCACTTGCTTGCCGGCGGGCGGCTACTTGCGCGGCGGTGACATTCTCTACGTCGACGATTTCGACGGCCGCGGCGCGCAGCCGTTCTTCGATACCGCTTTTCAGATGATGGGTCTGGAGGGTAAGGTCGACCGTTACGATACGCGAGCGCCGTCGTCGATCGATGGTAATAGTTTGGGTGGCAGGGTCACCGACGTTTTTCAGCAGATCATGGGTTGTTATCGCAAAATCATCTGGAATACGGGTGATTTGAGCCGGGGTACAATTGGCGACGCGTCGGGCAACCCCGACTATGCCGATGACGCGGGATTGCTGTTCACGTTTCTCAACTATCTGGGCAACACGGGCGGTTTGTATCTCAGCGGCGACGACCTCGCCGATGAGCTCAGCGGATTATCCAGCGGATCGGCCCTCGCGTTGAAGTCGTACATAAATTACAACCTCATCGACGGCAACCATGTCAATCAAGGCGTGGGCATTTCTCCGATGGCGGTAGGGGAGCCAGGCTCGATTTTCACCGACATCTTCGGCCCCGACTCACTGGTCGCGTTCGGCGGTTGTCCGATCGTCAACGACTTCGACGTGATCGAACCGGTAGGAACGGCGACGCTTCAAGCCTCCTACCACGGGAACTACGAGAAAGAGGGTGCTATCGTCGCGCAGGCCTCGGTGAACGCCTCGGGATTCGCCGTCGGTGTGGTGCTATCGGGATTTAGCTACCACTATGTTCGCGATACGCGCGCAGCGGGGGTGCCGGCGCGAGTCGAACATCTGAGGAACATCATTACCTGGCTGGGCAATTTACTCCCGCAGCCTGTCGGAGGGGGGGCGCCGAGCGCTGCGATAAACGAGCTCAGTCAGAACTATCCAAACCCGTTCAACCCCAACACGATGATCAAATATCAGATCAAGGAGACGGGGCCGGTATCGCTGCGGATCTACAACGTCGCCGGTCAGCTGGTGCGGATGCTGGTCGACGAGGAGTCGGTGAGGGCCGGGGAGTTGCGCAACGCCGAGTGGCGCGGCTTGAACGACGCTGGTCAACCGGTCTCCAGCGGCGTGTACTTCTATAAGCTCGTGGCGACGAACTTCACTCAGACGAGAAAGATGGTTCTATTGAAATAGGTAACAATAGTGTCATACAATGCACCTACACCCCGAGGGGCGTCAGCCCCGAGCGGGTGTAAGGCACATTAAGGTGCTTCATACGCGGTCGGGTCTGACGACCCTCCCGGTATAAGGCGC
>CBDVBX010000303.1:0-3545 GCA_965372335.1 uncultured bacterium
CACGTGGTGGAATGGAACGGTAGAGACGCCGACGGAAGAATGACCGCGAGCGGCGTGTATTTTTACCGGCTGCAGTCCGGCAAGCACACGGCTTCGAAAAAAATGCTGCTCCTGCGATAGGACATTACAAATGTCCTAAGAGTCGACAAGTATAGACGCCCCCCCTTTGAGCGAGCTCGAAAGGCTGGAGCGCGCTGTTCCGTGGCGTGTTCTTTGCTCACCAAACCTTGTTCAAGCGATATCGTCTCGCCCGCGCCGAGAGCGCGGTGCGTAACTCATATATTGTCACATAATTACACTTGTTTTCCAGGAGGTCGCCCCATGGAACGAACCGTGCGACTCTTGCTCATAGCGATCCTTTTCGCCACATGCATCGCCGCGTTCGGATGCTCCCGGACCGTTGTCTACAAAGAGAGTCCCGAGCAAACCGTCGAAGCCGGTAAGCCGGGACCGCCACCTCACGCCCCCGCGCACGGGTATCGCCACAAGCATCCCGACGGGGTCGTTATGGTCTACGAAACCAGCATAGGCGTCTACGTGGTCAGCGGTTACTCACAGGTCTACTTCCATGGGGCTTACTTCTACCGCCTGCACAAGAACCGGTGGCAGACCAGCCGTCACATCGCCGGCCCGTGGCACAGAAGCAACGTCAAGAAGCTGCCTCCCGGACTGAGGAAGGAAGTGGCCGAGAAGAAAAAAGGGAAAGGGCACAACAAGTAGGTAACCTCTTCCCTCGCGTGTAAGTGCAACACTAACTCCTTAAGGGAAAATAGGTTATGAAACGCTATTATGTAGCCGTTTTTCTGATCTTGTTGTTGAGCTTTGGGCTGTCCGGCTGTAGCAGCGGCGGAGAATCTACCGATACTCAGACCGCGTCTACCACTCAGTCCGCGACCCAAATCGATCCCGCTTCGCAGCAGACAGAAAAGCCGGCCACGGATCCGCAGCGGGCTCAAGAGATCCAGGACCTCATTTATAAATTGAGAAGTTCCGACGAGCGCGTCGCTTACGACGCGGTGTTGAAACTGGGGATGATGGGCGACAAAATTGCCGCAGATCCGCTACTCGACGTCGCCCGGTACGGTACAAGCGAGCGCATGCGCCAAGCCGCTCTCAGGGCGCTCGCCAACCTCGGCGACCCGCGGGCATTCGAAATGGTTTTGGACGGTTTGGGCGATCGCGACGTCAACGTGCGTCGGAATGCCGCCGCGGGATTGGGTCAATTCAAGATTGATCGGGCGATCGAGCCGCTGATCGATGCGCTCCGCGACGACGACGATTGGGTACGGATGAACGCGCAAGGAAGTCTCAAGAAGATCACTCGGCAGGACCACATCACGTACGACGCCTGGATGGAGTGGTACCGGTCCAGGCCGACGTCTCGGTGACCGATGATTCGTTCACGACATCGTGCCCGCGGCGAATTCTAGAATGTGACGGAGCTTACCGATCCTCACCGAACAATCAATATCGCTTTTGTGAGCCGTCGAACACCCGGCGCGGTCGGATCGCCAGGGCGAAAGACGCTCCACCCCTTCTCGGCCCATTCCGCGGCCTCTTCGCCTTCGGTCTCTCGAGCCAGCACCGGTTGCGCCGCCGGCGCCAGCAACGTGCACGCTGCGACGACGCAACCGATCGCTTTGCTCTTCATACAATTACCGTTTGGCGCAATCGTTCAAACTCGCCGATGGCCACTAACCGCCGGTGGTCTGCAGCTGTTCCATGACCCGGTCGATGGTAAAGCTGGCCGCTTTCTGGCGCGGCGGAAACTCCTTGAACGTCCCCAGGAACTTGCCGACGTACGCTTGTGCCGGAACCAGCAGAAAAGCGTGGTCGAGATACCAATCCCAATAGGTATTGGACGTGATGGTGGCCCGCTCGTACGGATCTGTTCGTATATTGAACAGCCAGGGTATCCGCGAGTTTACCAGCGGCTCGCTCCACACCAGCATGGTTCCCGGCTCTTTCTGGCGCGCAAACACGACCTTCCAGTTGTCGAAGCGTAACGCCTGAAGGTCTCCGTCGTCTGAGAAATAAAAGAACTCCTCTCGCGGCCCCTTTTTCTCCTTGCCGGTCAGGTAGGGCAGAAAATTGTAGCCGTCCAGATGCACCTTGTAACTGGTCTTGCCAACCTTGTATCCCTTTTTCAACTTCTCTTTGATGTCAGAATCCCCCGCGACGGCGACCAGCGTGGGCATCCAGTCGAGGTGCGACATAATCTCGTTGGATACGCTACCGGCTTCGATCTTGCCCGGCCAGCGCACCATGGCCGGCACGCGATAGGCGCCCTCCCAGTTTGTGTTCTTCTCAGCGCGGAACGGCGTCATACCGGCGTCGGGCCAAGTGTTCATGTGCGGCCCGTTGTCCGTACCGTACATTACAATTGTATTGTCGGCGATGCCCAACTCGTCCAGCTTGTCGAGTACCGTACCGACGTTTTTGTCGTGGTCGATCATGGCGTCGTGGTACGTACTCTGCCAGCGTCCGGATTGGCCCCGACTTTCCGGCTTCACGTGCGTACGAAAGTGCATGTGTGTGAAGTTCACCCAGACGAACACGGGCTTTCCGGCTTTGTGTTGCTCTTCGATGAATTTCGCAGCCCGCTCGGCCACGTCGTCGTCGATGGTCTCCATACGCTTCTTTGTCAGCGGCCCGGTATCCTCGATTTTCTGTTTGCCATCCGGCAGTGCCCAACTGTGAATCACACCGCGCGGGCCGAATTTCTTGCGAAAATCCGGGTCCTTGGGGTAGTCGGGGTGTTCCGGCTCCTCCTCCGCATTCAAGTGGTAGAGGTTGCCGTAAAACTCGTCGAAACCGTGAGCGGTGGGCAACATCTCGTCCCTGTCACCCAGGTGGTTCTTGCCGAACTGGCCGGTGGCGTAGCCCAGCGGCTTGAGCAATTCGGCTATTGTCGGGTCTTCCTTTTGCAGACCGAGTTCCGCGCCCGGCATACCCACCTTGGTCAGCCCGGTACGAAAACCGCTCTGGCCGGTGATGAAAGAGGCGCGGCCCGCGGTGCAACTCTGTTCGGCGTAATAGTCGGTAAATATCATCCCCTCTTTGGCGACGCGGTCAATGTTGGGCGTCCGGTAGCCCATCAAGCCCATGGTGTAGGCGCTGAGGTTGCTCTGCCCGACGTCGTCACCCCAGATGATGACGATGTTGGGCTTCTCCGACGTCTGCGCGTGGGTTGCAGCCGGTTGTAGCCAGCAACCGACGAACAGCGTCGCACAGATCAAAAGCGAAAACTTACTCTTCATGATTCCTCCTTTATACAGGTGTGGCTCTTTGGGTCAAAAAAAGGTCGACTACGACATCCGCAATGAACAAGCGAGATTATTCATTACTTCATCAAATGTCCGGGCTAAGTTCAAGATATGTCGGTGTTGCGGCTCGCCAGCTCTTTATCCGCTTTTCGGTATTTGTTACTAGCCGAGAACCAGCCGCCGTGTTTTCTGTAGTAATAGACTAATCCCATAAAATGAGAGAGTGCGATACGAGAAAAAGGTGACTTGTGCGATATCTGTTGGGTGTCGTGGAACACC
>CBDVBX010000304.1:0-3540 GCA_965372335.1 uncultured bacterium
CCGTATCGGACGATCGGTACTTGGTATCTGTGGGAAAGCTACGACAACGGTTGAATGTTCGGTTGGCGCCGTTACCGGCCGCCACCCGGGAATCGGGCACTGGCGGCTTTTTTGTGTGTCTTTCGTTAGCCGGTGATCTGTTTTTTCAAGCGGCGGATACCAGCGGGAAAGAAAACGGCCGTCATCGCCAGTAACCCGATGAAGTTGAGGGTGGGAAACGCGGCTTCCTTGCCGTAGGCAATAAATTCACCCATCGCACTCATCATGAGTCCAGTGGGCAGAAACAAGGCGACTGTCCGCATGACGGGCGAGACGAACTCCAACGGCCACCAACAACCGCCCAGTGCGGCCAGCACCAGAGCCGTGATGACGCCAACGGCGTTGGCTTTTTCGATGGTTTTGAAGAAACTGGCGAGAAAAAGCCCCAATGAAATCGCGGTGATCATATAAGTGGTGAGCATGACCGCGAGGAAGAACCATGGAAGCTCGAGGCGGACGCTCAACACAATTGATCCGACACCTCCGATTATGATGACCTGCAGGCAGCCCCACAAAAAACGTGACACCAGCTGACCCACGAATAAACCGCGCACGGTTGTCGGACTCATTGTTATCCGCTTGATCTTGCCCGTACGCACGTCTTGGACCCACATCACCATGAAGAAGGTAGTGAGCTGGAACAGCAAAAACATGACCAGCATTGCGGGTAGGTTGTGTTCGGCGCCTTCGGGAATGTTTGGTGTTTTGCCGAGCGTCTTGGATTCTACCAGGATCGGTCCCTCGGACACGACGAGCGCGTCGATCTCCGACTGGTTGGGTGGCTGGTTCAACCAATCTTGCTTCGCCTTGAATGCGAGCGTGTAGAGGATTTCGCGCAGCCTCATCTCGAGCGCGCGGGCACGGCGTTCGGATAGCGCTCCCTTGACGATGACAACGTCGGCGTCCTCGCTGTCGACTATCGCCTGGACGAGGTTATCGGGAAATAGGATGCGTGCGCTTTGGTCGTCCGCGACGACGATATCTTTTTTCTCCAGCAGCCCGGTGAAAATCTGTTCGAGGTAACCTGGGTTGTTTCCGCGTTCGATGGATACGCGCGTAGGGCCGGGTGGACCGCCGCCGAACGTCGCACCAAAGAACCACGCAAAAGCGATCGGCGCGATCAGCGACCAGATCACCGCCTCCTTGTCCTTGGCTGCCAACAACAGCTCCAGCTTGGCTATTTTCCACCAATTACCCATCTCTACTCCGATTAAACGATGCGTTTTCGACCGACGACGATGCTGAGGGCGAAAAACGCCCCGCAGTACGCGTATAACACCGGAAACGAGATGCCCGGATCACGGTCCGTGAGAAACCGCGTCAGGGCGATGTTGGCCATACCCGTGGGTATTTTCTGTGCAACAGCCTGCGCCCAGCTCGGGTAGTACTCGATCGGGAAAAAGCCGCCGCCGAGCGCCAACAAAACCATCAGTACCACCGAACTCATCGCCGAGACCGCTTTGAGCGAATTCGTCATGCTGAATATCGTTCCGTTGATTCCGGTGATGAACATAATAAGCGCGACGGCAACGACGCCCACGCCGAACATTCCGTTCGGTGGTATCTGCCAGATAATCCCGCCGAGGAGCGACGTGCCGGCCGCCATGACCATAAGGAAGGCCATCGAATACAGCCGTTGCTGTAATAAAATGTTCGACGGACGCATCGGCGTGGTGACGATGCGGTGGTTGACCTTGTTCTTGCGGTCGAACAAGAACCGGTACTCCAGAGACAGCGACAACGTCATCAGCGAAAACGCAACCAACCCGGGGAAAAACATTGCCGCCATGTTGAATTCCCACGGTTCTTTGTCCTTTTTCTCCTCTTCCAGCTTGACGCCGATCGAGGTCACCGCTCCCAGATTGGGAGCCGCATCGCCCATCGTATAAAACGTCGTCGCGATGGCGGCAACGCTTTCTGCAGACCGTTCATCCTCGTTGTCAATGAACGATTGGACTCGTTTCAAGGGCTCTTCGAACAGCCCGACGAAGCCGTTACCCATGGCAGCCATTCCGCCTACGATCCCCTCGGCAATCTGGGGGCCGATAAAGTGACGCGGATTCTTGTAGAGTGTTAGCGTCGTCGATTCGTTGCGAAATACGCTTTCTCCGAAGCCCTTTGGAATGACCAGTGCGGCCGATGCTTTTTCGCGGCTGAAAAGATGTTTGACGTCCTCGAGTGTCTCCACGGGAAACACCTCGACCAATCCCTCCAGCGGCCCCCGTTCGAACGCGCCGCGGACGAAGTTGGACACAAACGAGCTGTCGCGATCCATGACTGCCACACCGACCGTGAGTTTGCTATCGCCGCCGAACGTGAGCGTATAAATCGTCATAAAAACGAACGGCAGCAACAACCAAAGGTACACTGCCCCCGGTTTCTTGAGCGTTCGCATCCAATACATTCGGAACAAATGCATCGCGTTGGTCCCTTTTGCTCCTCCGTATCTACTCGGTCTAGTCTCTGATCGCTTTGCCTGTCATTCGAATAAACAGGCTCTCCAATGACGGCGGGCGGACCGAGACCTCATTGACGTTCTCCAGCGCCGCTGCGTTCTCCAACAGACGGGTTACTTGCCCCGACGTCGACGGAAGAGAGATCACCAACTCCTCGTCTGTTTGTCGGATGACCTCGCCGCCTATGGAAGCTACAAATTCTTCCAGGGGCCCATGCGCGAACAACCCGCGAAAGTGAATAATCTGGACATCCTCTACCTCCGCGCGCAGTTCGCCGAGAGTACCTTCCTTGATTATGGTCCCCTCGTCGATTATGCCGACGCGCTGGCACAGCCGCTCGGCTTCGTCCAAATAGTGTGTGCTAAACAGGACTGCTGTGCCTTCTTTGGCAATTTCCTCAATGCGTTCCAGGATCTGCAGCCGTGTTTGCGGGTCCAACCCCACGGTCGGTTCGTCCAGTATCAGCGCTTTCGGCTCGTGCAGAATGCCGAGGACCAGTGTCAGCCGCCTCAACATACCGCCGGAGTAATTGCTTACCGGTTCTTTGAGGCGGCCGGAAAGCCCCACCCAGTCGAGTAGCTCCGCGGCGCGCTTTTTTAGCTCCGCTCGCGGGACGCCGTACAGCGATCCAAAAAACAGACAATTTTGCAGCGCAGAAAGTTCTTCTATCATGACTGACTGCTGCGGAACGACACCCAGGATCTTTTTGGCTTCGATCGCGCTATTGGCGATGTCGAAGCCACCGATCGACGCCGACCCGGTCGACGGGCGTAGTAGACCGGAGATGATGTTGATGGTGGTCGACTTGCCAGCGCCGTTGGGTCCCAGGAGCCCATAGATCTCACCGGGCTTCACGACAAACGATATGCCTTTGAGCGCCTCGACTTTGCCATAGTTTTTTGTTAGGTTGGTAACTTCTATCATGGGTGAGTCCTGCGTTTAAGTGTCTTCAGCGGCGGTTAGTCGGACCAGTATAGTCGAGTTGCCCGCGCGAGGTCAATACGATGGCCGGTGAACTTCGAATACTTTACGAGGACAACCACAT
>CBDVBX010000305.1:0-3498 GCA_965372335.1 uncultured bacterium
GTTGACAAAGGAGTGTGGTTACATTGAAAAAAGACGTACTCGTAGTGGATGACGAAAAAGACGTACGGGATTTTCTTGCGGATCTATTGGAAGACCAGGGGTATTCCGTTCGTCAGGCTGCCGACGGCGTAGAGGCTATGGATATGCTGAAGAACAGGAAGCCGGATTTGATCTTGTTGGATTTACTTATGCCCAAGGCGACGGGAACGGATTTGTATCGGAAAATCCTCCGCAAGAAGGAATTTGAGTCTGTTCCCGTAATCGTTATAAGCGGTTTGGCCGGCCGCAATCTGGCGGTAAGTAAATCGGTGCCGGTTTTTGACAAGCCAATAGACGAGAGCGGGCTGCTGGAAGCGATCAGAAAGGCCGTCGGGTAGTGCGTGACGTTTAACAATGTCATTTGTTCGGGGCTCCGAAAGATTCCGCAAACGACAGGCGAGACAAACGGGTGTTCGCCGGTCGACTCCGTGGCGTAAGTCAATGTCCTACGGTATTGTTTCTTGATCCCTCATGTGTTATATTGATCGATCTTCTGAATGGACCGCCGTTACCAGCAAAAGGGCGTGCGTTGTGAGTGACGAAATGCAACCGCATTATGCTGACTTTTTCCGCAAACACGCGACCACTATTCTCGACTCCACGACCGACGGTGTTTTTACGGTGGATAAGGATTGGAAGATCACTTCCTTCAACCATGCCGCCGAAGTAATTACGGGAGTTCCGCGCAGCGAAGCGATAGGCGAGACATGCTGTGACGTTTTTCGCGCCAGTATCTGCGAAACGGATTGCGCACTCCGTCATACCATAAACACGGGGAAGCCGATCGTCGGACAGATGATATACATTATCAGTGCCGATGGGGAACGCGTGCCGATTAGTATATCAACCGCCATTCTTCGGGATGACCGGGGACGTGTGATGGGTGGAGTGGAGTCCTTCCGCGACATGAGCGTTATCGATGAATTGCGAAAGGAGCTTTCGCGACATTATTCGTTCGAGGACATCATCAGCAAGAACCACCGGATGCGGGAGTTGTTTTCCATCCTGCCGCAGATCGCCGTCAGTGGTAGCACCACGCTCATCGAGGGAGAGAGCGGTACGGGAAAAGAGCTGTTTGCCCGTGCGATTCATAATCTGAGTCCCCGCCGGAAAGGACCCCTTGTTGTGGCCAACTGTGCGGCGCTGCCGGACACGCTGTTGGAATCGGAGCTGTTTGGATACAAGGCGGGCGCGTTTACGGGAGCCAATAGGGACAAACCAGGACGTTTCTCACTTGCTCGCGGGGGAACGCTGTTTCTCGACGAGATTGGAGATATGTCGCCTGCACTGCAGGTACGTCTGTTGAGGGTTCTCCAAGATCGTACCTTTGAGCCACTCGGGGGAACCAAAACCGAAACAACCGATGCCCGGCTTGTGCTGGCGACCAATCGGTCACTCGCGCAACTCGTTGATCGTGGAGAATTCCGTCACGATCTGTTTTACCGGATCAACGTAGTGCGCCTCCTTTTGCCGCCGCTGCGAGAGCGCAAAGAGGACATCCCCCTGCTGATCGAGCATTTTGTCTCCCGCTTCAATCGGTTGCAGGGAAAAGACGTTGGTGGTTTGTCCCCGGAGACCGTGCAAATCCTTGCCGACCACGATTATCCGGGAAATGTCAGGGAACTGGAAAACATCATCGAACACGCATTCGTTCTTTGCCAAGGGGAGGTAATCGAACCGCACCAACTTCCGACCGACCTGCGTCCAGCCTCGACTGCTCCGGCGGGGAAGCAGCGCGAGAGGAAAACGCTGAAAGGGATAGAGGGGGACGCAATCGTGGAGGCCCTGAAGCGTAACGACTGGCACCGCCAGGCAGCCGCGGACGAGCTCGGAATACACAAGACAACCTTGTTTCGCAAGATCGCCTCCCTGGGGATCCATCTGCCCGACGAAGACGGGCGTTCTCACAGACGATAGGGTAGCATACCCGCTACCGTAGTCTGTATTTATGGTAGCACATAGCTACCATACTTCATGTTTGCGCCGCTGATCGTCCTTCCGTTACTTCCCGCAAATCCTTTAAATATAGGGAGTTGTCGCTGTCGCTGTGCCGTCGGTGTGCGGGGCACGCTTAATGCGTTAGCAGTCGGTGAGGTCATAACCGTGAAAGTGGCAGTTCCAGAATGGAAAAAGAGAGTTTCACCCGTTTTCGATACCGCGCGCTCAGTATTGGTGGTGGATGTCGACGCCCGAAAGGAAGTCGGGCGCAGCCGCATCGAGTTGGGGAACGGACCTCTGCAAGACCGCGTGAGCGCATTGATCGCCAGCGGCGTAACTGTCTTGCTCTGTGGGGCGATTTCCCGACCTCTGTACGACATGCTGGAATCTGCCGGGATCGAGGTCACGGCGTTTCTGTCGGGCCCCACGGAAGTAGTGCTCGAAGCATTCATGGAAGAACGGATAACCGATCCTCGATTCCTGATGCCGGGATGCTGCGGAAAAAAGCGTCGCCGGAACAGAGGACGTCGAAACCGGGTACGTGAAGGAAAGGAAATATAATGAAGGTTGTGGTGACATCCCAGGGAACAGAGATGGACAGCGAGACGGACCCCCGTTTCGGGCGGGCGAATTGTTTCATCGTGGTGGATACCGATACTGGTACCCATCAGGTGGTGGACAACATGCAAAATCTGAACGCGGCCCAGGGGGCAGGTATCCAGGCGGCACAAGCGGTTGCCAATCTGCAGGCCGAGGCGGTGCTGACCGGGCATTGCGGCCCCAAAGCTTTTCGTGTGCTCAATGAAGCGGGAGTCAAGATTTATGTCGGCGTCGAGGGTACCGTTCGGACAGCCGTAGAAAAGCTGAAGGCGGGGGAGTACAAGGTAGCGGACAGCCCTGACGTCGAGGGTCACTGGTAATATCACTGCCGTTGCGAAACTCCAGAAACGCGGAATGTACCAATTCGCGGACGGCGATGTGTCAACACTAGGAGGTTCAACAATGCCAGGAGGAGATCGTACAGGTCCCGCGGGAATGGGACCCCAAACCGGGCGGGCGGCCGGATTTTGTTCCGGTAACGACGTTCCCGGGTCTATGAATCCAACATATGGCCGCGGTGGCGGCTTCGGGGGCGGTCGTGGGGGCGGACGCGGGATGGCTTATGGCCGGGGTCGGAACTGGGGTTCCGGCTGGGGCCGTGGCCAGAGATGGCGGTCCTTCGCGCCCGCCGGCGTCCCGACCGAAAATCAACCAGCCCCACAAGCGCTCCAGGAACGAATGGAGCAGTTGCAGGTGGAATTGTCCAACATCCAACAACGGATCAACGAGCTCAAGTCCATCGGATCAGGTGGCAAGGGAGAATGATGTTTAACGAGAGAAAATTCTCAGTGTCCGGACCCGGCGGCGGTCAAGGTGGTGGCGGTCAAGGTGGCGGCGGTCAAGGTGGCGGCGGTCAGGGTGGCGGCGGTCAAGGTGGCGGCGGTCAAGGTGGCGGCGGTCAAGGTGGCGGCGGCCGGGGCG
>CBDVBX010000306.1:0-3484 GCA_965372335.1 uncultured bacterium
GGGCGCATAGCTGGGGGGACTTGGAAGTTGTGGGCCAACCGACGGCGGGTTTCGCTGAGAGCTGGCGCCGCTGTCTATAGGGCCGCTGCGGGTCCTGACGATGCTCACCCCGCGCGCAATCATTTAATAGCGCGCAGGGCGCAGGCAGCCCCCGACATCGCCACCCACAGCGGCCTATTTAGTCCGACCGCAGCACCCTGGCCTCTGGACGTCCGAGGGCCGGCGGTTACCGGGTTGAGCAGGCCGTTTGTCGGCGAGCAATAATTGAGGTGCCAATCCGCGAGCCGACAACCGAGGCGAGCGTACGGTGCGGAACTGCTACGAGCAGGGTCGGTCGCAGCGAGCCGTGCCAGTGAGCGCCCGGTGACCGTCGGCCCCAGAACCACGAAACCCGCGGTTGGCCGGCCCAGAAACCTCCGATGGCCCTAGGGTGGCGAGACGTCAGCGGCGGGGGATGAGTGCGGCGGCGGCGATGAGAAGGATTGAGAGGATGAACACCGGCCAGTCGCCGAAGCGGGAATAAAACGTTTGGCCGTCGAGGGGCACTATGTCGGCGGTTAAGATCCCCTGCACGTACAGTCCAAATGATGATAGGACGCGACCGGCCGGGTCGACCACCATCGAGACGCCCGAGTTGGCGCTCCGCACCAGATACCGCCGAAACTCTACCGCACGCAGGATGCTCATCTGCGCGTGTTGAAACGGCCCCGGCGTATCGCCGAACCAGCCGTCGTTCGTGATGTTCACCAGTATTCCGGCCCCCTGCTCCACCCCTTCCCTGCACAGATACGGAACCACCGACTCAAAGCAGATCAACGGCGTAAAGGACGTGCCCGACACTTCCAGGGGCGGCCTTGGTATTCCAGGGAAAAAATTCGATTGTCCGAAATTGATTTTACGTAGCCAGCGATATTTCCAACTCAACGGCAGTTGCTCCCCAAACGGCAGCAGGTGACGCTTGTCGTATTTCACCAGTCGACCATCGGGCGTGACCAAGCCCGACGAGTTGTAAATCCTCAACTCTCCGTTGGGACCGTCATATCCATGATTCAGCAACCCAATATAGATCGAGACGTCCAACTCCTGCGCCAGCGACAGCAACGTGTGTTTGAAAACAGGGAGTCGCCCGTCGATGTAAACCGGCGCGCACGTCTCCGGAAACACAATCAGCTCGACGTCTAGCGTGGCCGCCTCTCGTGTCAGCCGCTCGATCAGATTGAGAGTGGAGTCTTTGAATTCGGGTTTCCATTTCACTTCCAGGTCGACGTTGGGCTGAATGATCGCGATCTTGATCGTATCTGTTCCCTCGGGTTGCGGTAGCGCCGATTCACTCATGGCGATGTAACCCTGCCCCCACATACAACCCACGATGATCAGTCCGCTAACAAACGAGACCACTCTTAGCCGCACGTTTTGCACGACGATTGCGCCCGTAACAAGCACGTTTACCAGCACGATGAGAAACGTCAGTCCAAACAACCCGAATGCCGAGGCCGACTGTAACAGCGGCGGCACACCGGTCAGAGCGTAGCCCAGCGCTCCCCAGGGAAACGCCAGCTCACCCTGCGATCGCGCCAAATCGGCGATCACCCACACCGCCGGGGCGGCAACGACAAACGCGGCGAACCGGTAGCGCGTAACCGTGGACAGAAGTACGAACCCCAGGGCGGGGTAGACGGCCAGATAAAACGCGAGGATAAATACCGCGGGTGTGAGTATCCACGGAATAGTCACGCCCGCAGAAGGTAGGAGCATCACGACCCACCACAGAAGCGTGGCGTAAAATACCACGCCGCACAGGTACATCGCCTTGAAGCTATCCGCCCTCGACGGCCGAGCGCGCAGGAGGCCCGCGAAGAGCGGAACCAACGCCACGAAACACAACGGCCACGCGGAAAACGAGGGAAAACACAGCGTCAACAACAGGCCCGATACGACCGATGGTAAGACGAGCGGCAAAGGGGGGAACAATTTGGCAAGTCGGCGCTTCATCAGTCGAGAGTGACCTCTCCACCGGTGGCGGCCGATTCGTACATCGCGTCCAGGATTCTCATCACACCCAGGGCGTCGCGCCCCGACGTCAGCGGCTTTTTCTTCTTCTGGACGCATTCGACGAAGTGGTCGATCTCGTGCCGGTAGCTCTCCGTAAAATAGTGGTGACCCAAGCCTTCGATCGCCGGCGTAACGTTGACCAGAACGTCGTGAATGACCTTGTGGACCTGCAGGGGATTGAGCGTCCCGGCTCCCTTGTCACCGTAGACGTGCAGGTATGTGTTCGTACGGGGTTCGCGCAGGTTCCAACTCACCTCTAGCATCAGCGCACCCCCACCGGCGAATCGAACCAGCGCGCAAGCCGAATCCTCCACCGCACCGCGTCCCTTCTTGCCGAATATCGAACAGGTGACGCCCGTGGGCCTTCGCATTCCCCCCACCCAGATCGCCAAATCCATTAGCGGTGTGCCCAGGTCGAGCAGCGCACCACCGCCGGCTTTGTTACGCTCGGTGAACCAATGACGCGCTTCCCAACCGCGAGCGTTCCGCAACCAACCCGCCTTCACAAAATGAACGTTGCCAAGCTCCTTACCCTTGACAAACCGGTGCAGCACACCGACGTCCTTACGGAACCGGTTGTTCATCGCCACCATTAACACGCGATTGTGTTTCTGCGCGGTTTCGACCATTTTTGAAGCTTCGGCGAGATTGCGTGCGAGCGGCTTTTCGCACAACACGTGGCGCCCCGACCGAAGCGCGGCGATCGCCATCGGCGCGTGAAGGTAGTTTGGAGTGCAAATGTCGACGGCGTCCAGGTCGGCATGGTTCAGCATTTCCGTGATGTCCTCGTACCAGTCCCGGAACCCGTACTGTTGATGGATTCGCTGCGCCTTGACAGGATCGTCGTCCACAACCGCGACCAGCTCGACGTTGGCGTTCAGCCGGTAAGCGGGAAGGTGGGCGACCTGGGCGATGTGTCCGGCACCGACCAATCCAATTTTGACTTTTGAGGACACCATGGTCGAAACATAGTATCCAATGACCAGGAAATTGTAAATGGGCCAGGTCGACGTCAGGTGGCCGAGTCCTTCGCCGTAGATTCCAGCGTTTCACGACGGATCCCGTATCGTTCGATCTTTTTGAGAAGCCCCTGACGGGACAACCCCAGATTGCGCGCGGTTTGTGATTTGTTCCAATTGGCTTGAATCAAAGCCGTTTTGAGCCGGTTTTCTTCCAGATAACTTACCGCACGAGCGAGCGGCGCGTCGTAGAGGGTCCTCATGTCCAAGTCCGTCCCGGCGGCCTCCATGGTGACTCGGTCAGAGAACATGCCCGCAGTAACCAATGACGGTGCGTCGTATAGAGCGATCAACCGTTCTAATTCGTTCTCCAGTTCGCGAACGTTCCCCGGCCACGAGTATCCCCACAGTACCCGCTTCGTCTCGTCGGTGAGTTCCGGTTCGGGCAAGCCGCGGCGGCGGTAGAAGTGGGT
>CBDVBX010000307.1:0-3475 GCA_965372335.1 uncultured bacterium
AAACTAACCGCTAAGCCGACAGCGCCGTCAGTAGCAACGGCACCCTACCCGTATGCCTGCACTGCGTCATGTGTAGAGACGTTCTGCTGCGGCGCCCGAATGAGCGCTTCAAACTAACCGCTAAGCCGACAGCGCCGTCAGTAGCAACGGCACCCTACCCGTATGATTGCACTTCATCGTGCTTATACTCTATAGGAATACCAGCTACCTCGAACATCTCTTCCGATTCCGAGCCCGCGTGATATTTGCGTTCGCATACCACCCGCTTGATCCCGCAGCTTATAATGAGCATAGCGCAAACCCTGCAGGGAGTCATCCGAGTATACAACGTCGCCCCCTCCAGCGACACCCCCCGCCGGGCTGCCTGACAGATGGCGTTCTGCTCGGCGTGAATGGTGCGCACGCAGTGCTCGGTGACTGACCCATCCTCGTGGTACACCTTCTTATACTGGTGTCCATCCTCGTCGCAGTGCGGGAAGCCCGGCGGCGAACCGACGTACCCTGCCGTCAACATCTGATTGTCGACGGCAATCACGCACCCACTCTGGCCGCGATCACACGTGGCGCGCTTCGAAATCGTATCCGCTACCTGCAGGAAGTAGTCGTCCCACGATAGCCTGTCGTTGCGTTTGTTCATTTTCCCTGCCCCTTGTCTTTCTGCGCCTTTTCGATCTTTGCCCACGTGTCACGCAACGTGATGGTGCGGTTGAACACCAGCTTCTCAGTCGTCGAGTCGACACCGTCGATGCAGAAGTACCCCGTCCGCTCGAACTGGTAACGCACCTCAGGGTCGGCCTCGGCCAAACTTGGCTCGAGCTTGCAGCCAGTGAGCACCTCCAGTGACGAGGGGTTGAGGTTCTCCGTGAAATCTCCGCCTTCTTCCGTCTCATACGGGTCGGCCTTGGCAAACAGGTGCCCGTACAACCGCACCTCGGCGTCGACCGCGTGCGGCGCCGACACCCAGTGGATGGTCCCCTTCACCTTGCGGCCATCGGGCGACTTCCCACCTTTCGATTCGGGGTCGTAAGTGCAGCGCAATTCGACCACTTCGCCGGCGTCATTCTTGACCACGTCCTGACACGTGATGAAATAACCGTACCGAAGTCTGACTTCGCGCCCGGGCGACAGGCGAAAGTACTTCCGCGGCGGATCCTCGTGGAAGTCGGTCTGTTCGACGTACAGCTCGCGAGAAAATGGCACCTTGCGCGTTCCGGCCGACGGATCCTCCGGGTTGTTCACCGCGTCCAGCTCCTCGACCTCGTCCTCGGGGTAGTTTTCGATCACGACCTTGAGCGGCCGCAACACCGCCATCACGCGCGTGGCGTGCCGGTTGAGGTACTCTCGAATGGTGTGCTCGAGCAGCGCGAAATCGACGACGCTGTTCGACCTGGCCACACCAATCACGTCGGTAAAGTTACGAATCGCCTCCGGCGGGTAGCCGCGGCGGCGAAGCCCGGAAAGCGTCGGCATTCGCGGGTCGTCCCATCCAGAGACATACCCACCTTCGACCAGCCGCAACAGCAACCGCTTGCTCATCACGGTGTAGTTCAAATTCAAACGCGCAAACTCGATTTGTTGCGGGTGGTACACGTTGAGCGAGTCTAGAAACCAATCGTACAGTTCGCGGTTGTTTTCGAATTCCAGCGTGCAGATCGAGTGTGTGATGCCTTCGATCGAATCCGACAGGCAGTGGGCAAAGTCGTACATCGGATAAATGCACCACTCACCACCCGATCGATAGTGGTCCGCGTGACGGATCCGGTAGATCAACGGGTCGCGCATCTTCATGTTGGGATCGGCCATGTCGATCTTCGCCCGCAGGGTCCGCGACCCATCTGGAAACTCGCCTGCACGCATACGTTCCAGCAGATCGAGGTTCTCCTCGACGGATCGATCACGGTAAGGGCTCGGCTTGCCAGGCTCGGTCACCGTACCCCTGAATGTCCGATTCTCCTCGTCGGAGAGATCGCACACGTACGCCTTGCCCAGCTTCACCAACTGGACGGCGTATTCGTAGAACCGGTCGAAGTAGTCCGACGCGTAGTACAGTCTGTCTTCCCAATCAAAACCCAGCCAACGGACGTCGTTCTTGATCACCTCGACGTATTCGACGTCTTCCGTTTCCGGATTGGTATCGTCGAAGCGCAGGTTGGTCATACCGCCGTACTCGTCCGCAATCCCGAAATTGAGACAAATCGACTTGGCGTGACCGATGTGGAGGTAGCCGTTGGGCTCGGGCGGAAACCGCGTCATAACGCGGCCTTCCCACTTGTCGGTGCGCAGGTCGTCCTCGACAATATCACGAATGAAATCGAGCTGCTTTTTGCTTTCGCCTTCAGTCATACTGTTCCGAATGATCTACATACGCTCCGGCTTCGGCGTCGACGGCGTCGACGGCGGCAGCACCGGAATAGTTACTTCAGGAATTTTGCCGGTAAGTGTATTGAGAAAAGCCACTATTTTTTCGGCCTCCTCGTCTGTCACCGACATACCCAACTGGATGTCGGCCATCGTCTTGACCGCGTCTTTGAGATTCCACAACGACCCGTCGTGGAAGTACGGGTACGTGAGCTCTATGTTGCGGAGCGTCGGGACCTTGAACACGAACTTGTCCGCTTCCCTTTTGGTTACCTCGTAACGCCCGAGTGTTTTCGTGTCCTTCGTGTAGGGCTTCACCAGGCCCATCTTCTGGAACAGTGCCGCACCGACGGCCGCGCCCATGTGACACGTCGTACAGCCCTTGGTCTTGAATAGGTCGTAGCCTTCCAGCTCCGTTTTGGTGATCGCATTGTCGTCGCCTTCGAGCCACTGGTCGAACCGTGATCCGGGCGTGACCAGCGTTTCTTCGAACACGGCGATCGCGTCGGTGACATTTTCAATCGTGATCTTCTTCGTCCCGTAGACTTTGTCGAACTCCGTTACATAGCCGGGTATCGACTGGAGGACTTCGATCGCCAGTGAATGCGACGCCGCCATCTCCATGGGGTTCTCGATGGGGCCGCCCGCCTGGTCCTGCAGATCCTTTGCGCGGCCGTCCCAAAACTGCGCGATATTGTAGCTGGCGTTAAACACCGTCGGGGAGTTGATCGGGCCCAACTGCCACTTGTGCCCGATGGAGCTGGGCAGGTTGTCCACCCCACCCATCGCCAAGTTATGACATGAATTACACGAAATGAACCCCGATTTCGACAGCCGGGGATCGAAAAACAGCTTCTTGCCCAGTTCGACTTTGGCTTCGTTCTGGACCTTCGCCGGCTCTATGGGTTGGATGAGTTCGCCGATGCGAGGACTGCCCGCCTTGGCAACCACACCGCCAAGTAGCGCCAATAGTCCGAGCGATACCACCAGTATCCGTATCATTCGTAACTCTCCTCTTTGAATAAAATGAGCGCGAAACGTGCGAATTGACGATCGCGACAATCCCGTTGGCAGCAATAATATACGATACGACGGGCCGCGTCCACCCATACGGGTG
>CBDVBX010000308.1:0-3474 GCA_965372335.1 uncultured bacterium
TGGTCGGGGCGAGAGGATTTGAACCTCCGACTTCCTACTCCCGAAGCAGGCGCGCTACCGGACTGCGCTACGCCCCGACACAGATCGTTCACCCGGGTATTCGCCCCGGCGGCTCGCCGTGTCCGGTCCGACCGGTCATAAGTGTCTACAAGATAACATATTGAAAAACTAATTCAAGGCCATCTTTCATCCCCCCGACCGGCCTGTGGCAATGCCCCAGAAGCTGATGACACCCGTTACCGCCAGCGTGACGACCACACCAGCGATACAAATACCGAGGAAAATCGAGGGTAGCGCCACGCGCTTTTTCACGCCGAATACGAAGGCGGCTATGGTGCCCGTCCACGCTCCGGTGACGGGCAGCGGTATCGCGACGAAAAGTACCAACCCCAGGATCTCGAATCGCTCGATGAGTTTGCCTTTTCGGCGTGCGCGGGCGAAGAGCCAGGTGAAGAAGCGATCGAACAACGGTACTTTGCGCAGGTAGTCAGATATGGGTCCGATCAGATAAAAGATGGGGATAACGGGTATAAAATTGGCGATTACGGCGATCACATAGGCTTTCTGCCAGGACATGCCGGCCACGCCCACAGCATAGGGTATGGCCCCGCGCAACTCTGATACCGGCAACATAGCCAGCACGGCGGTGATCAGTTCGGCGGACGAGCCCGCCAGCAATGCGAGCAGCTTATCTGCCATGCGGCTCGCTCTGTTCTGCCGCCGGAGCCTCGCTAATGGTGGACCCGTCGCGAACCAACTGCACGAATGAACACGGGCCGAATCGCTCTATACTAAATGTGTTACCGGTGCGCGTCAAACGGACGACCTCCTGACCGCCGTTTCCGTTGTCGACCGGACCCACCAGAATCCCCCCCTCGGTCAGTTGGGTAAGTACGGTGGTAGGAATTTGTCGCGCCGCGGCGGTCATCACCACTCGGTCAAACGGGGCGTACTCTGCCAGCCCGTTGGAACCGTCTCCGTCGATAACGGTCACGGTGGTGTACAAAAGATCGTGGAGAGATTTCCGCGCCTTGGCCGCCAATTCTGGCACCCTTTCAACGGTGTACACCTCTTTGCAGATATGAGCCAACACCGCCGCTTGATAGCCCGAACCGGTACCGATCTCCAATACTCGATCCTCGTCCGTCAGCGACAACAGTTCTGTCAGGTAGGCCACCATATAAGGTTGGGTCATGGTTTGTGCGAAACCGATGGGAAAGGAGTGGTCGTTGTAAGCCTCCGAACCGGCTTCTTTGTCGAGGAACACGTGCCGGGGTACGCTTAGCATCGCTTCGAGCACTCTGTCGTCGCGGATTCCTCTTTCGTAAAGCTGATCCCGAACCATTCGTTCTCGCGCAATGCGGTAGTCCTTCCACCTCATGGGATGAATCGCCACCTTTCCATTTCCACGATTGCCTTGTAATCGGTCATGTCTAGATTGAGCGGAGTGATTGAGACGTATCCTGCTCTAACGGCTGCTATATCGGTGCCTTCGTCGCCCGTCCACACCGGGTCGCTGCCACCGATCGTATACGAGACCCGGTCGCCCATCGACCGATCGGTGTCGATGAAGTTGTCGTACTGCCTCGAGCCGAGGTTGGTAATCTTCGTTCCCTGAATCCGTGCCACGTCCGGATCGGGGATGTTGACGTTAAGAAGTGTGTTTGGGGGCAGTGGCGTCTCCAGGACTTTTTCCACCACCAGGCGGGCGTAGCGGCCGTTGGTTTCCGCGTCGGTTATCGTTCGCTGCAACGCCGAGACGGCGACCGACTGGATACCGAGAATCGTACCCTCGAAGGCGGCCGCGACTGTACCGCTGTACGTGACGTCCTCGCCCATGTTGGGACCGTGGTTGATCCCCGACACCAAAACATCTGGGGTTCGATCGAGTATGACTTGCGTAGCAAGAAGAACGCAGTCGGTCGGCGTTCCGCAGACTCGATAGTGGTTTTCGTCGAGGGCGACGGTCTCTATGGGGCTTCGTAACGTGAGCGAGTGGCTGCTCCCGCTCTGCTCATCGTCGGGTGCGACGACGACGACGCGTCCCAGCGGGCGCAGCGCTTCTTCGAGCACCTTTATACCCACAGAGTCGATACCGTCGTCGTTGCTAATCAGGATGAGTGTATCCACCGGAACTAATTCTGGGATAACGGTTTGTGTGGCGTCGCGTCCCCGCGTAGGACGGCACCCGCGGTAACACCGCGGCCGAGTCGCCGGATTTTACCAGAACAACGCCTTGTAGACCAACCGAAAAAATCGCGCGGTGTCGACGACCGGATGGATGGCACTGACCTCTTCGCCATATATGGTTTCGACCGGCACCGAATCGATCCGGAACCCCCGCCGACCCGCCTTGATGAGGATTTCGGACTCGGCCTCGTATCGCGCCGACTCCAGTTGGATCGATGAAAAAACCCGCGCACCTATCATGCGGTACCCGTTCTGCGAATCGGGTATCCGTTGTCTGGCAAGGGCAGAGACGACTTTGGAAGTGAGCCAGTTGGTCGAACGCCGGAGCCGCGGCATCGCCCCCAGGGCTCCGAAGCGATTACCCACTACGATATCGGCGCCCGTTTCCGCCACTCGCCTGGCAAACTTGGGAATCTCGGCGGGGTTGTGTTGTCCGTCGGCATCCAGCGTCACCACGTGTCCCATCCCCATGCTGACCGCCCGTTTGAATCCCGTCGACAGCGCGACCCCCTTTCCCATGTTCACCGGGTGTTGAACGACCTGGACACCTGTAGCACTCGCTTTTCGAAATGTGTCGTCGGTCGACCCGTCGTCCACCACAATGATCCTGATGGCCGGGATC
This sequence comes from uncultured bacterium, assembly GCA_965372335.1. GTDB lineage: Bacteria > Krumholzibacteriota > Krumholzibacteriia > WVZY01 > JAKEHA01 > CBDVBX01. Next base: position 2,813 of record CBDVBX010000308.1, read on the forward strand.
ACTTGTTGGAGTGCCACCAGAACGTCGGACACCAGGGCCCCAGCGTTGTAGGCGGGCACGATGGCAGCGGTATTCTCGAGTATCTCTGTTTCAGTCGGCATTTTTGTCTACGCTCGGTTCAGCCAGCCGCTCAAATTGAAACCACTGGTCGCTGTATTCACGTATGATTTTTTCGAAATCCCGCAAGCAATCTGATTGCAGTTCCTCCAGTTTGTCCAGGTCTTCCGTCCCATCGGTCGGCGGAAAGTGTATGCCGCCGCAAACGAACTTGAAACGATCCCCGCGATCGAATACCAGTGCACAGGTGATGATCGGTACACCGGCACTCGCGGAAAGAAAAAGGTGCCCCAGTGGAAACGGCTGCTGGGCACCAAAGAACTCAAACCGTTTGTGGGTCGCACCGTAGGCGCGGTCGACCAACAGCCCGACGCAATCTCCGTTTTCCAGTGCCTCTTTCAAGATCGTATACGACTTTCGCATCGGGTGGTTGATCACACCGATGCTGCGCCGCCGTTGATCAAAAAACCGGGTGACATTTACGGACGGATGGTCGAGGGAGACGGTGTGCATTTTGTGCCCCGTCCGGCTTAGACACAGACCACCGAGCTCCCACGGCCCCATGTGAAGCGACGCCGCCAGAAACGCCGGCCGTTCGCCCAGAC
>CBDVBX010000309.1:0-3474 GCA_965372335.1 uncultured bacterium
AATTCAAATCAGACCACAATTCCACCAGACGAGGAGGAAGAAAATGGCAGAGAAAAAAGTCGACGTACAGCCAGCCGAAGGCAAGCTGGGCGTCTTGCTGCCCGGTATGGGTGCCGTGGCCACCACTTTCATAGCCGGTGTCGAAGCGATCCGTAGGGGGAACGCCAAGCCCATCGGTTCCCTCACCCAGATGGGTACCATTCGTTTGGGCAAACGCACCGACGACCGCGTGCCCATGGTCAAAGAATTCGTCCCCTTGGCCGACCTCGACAACATCGAGTTCGCCGGTTGGGACATATTCGAGGACAACTGTTACCAGGCGGCCCTTAACGCCGGCGTGCTCGAGCGCGAACTCCTCGATGGGGTGAAGGACCGTCTCGAGGCCATCAAGCCCATGCCCGCCGTGTTCGACAAGCGCTACGTCAAGAAACTCGATGGCACCAACGTCAAAAAGGGCGACAACTGGTGGGACCTCGCCGATCAGCTCAAGGCCGACATGGAGAAGTTCAAGAAAGAGAAAAACATCGACAGGCTGGTGATGGTGTGGTGCGGGAGCACCGAGGTTTACATGGAGCCCAAGCCAGTCCACGAAACCATCGAGGCGTTCGAAGAGGGCCTCAAGAACAACGACCCCGACATTTCGCCCAGCATGGTGTACGCCTACGCCGCCATTTCGTCTCGGATCCCCTACGCCAATGGCGCGCCCAACCTGTCGGCCGACATTCCGGCGCTGGTGGCGATGGCGCGCGAGCTCCGCGTGCCCATTTGCGGCAAGGACTTCAAAACCGGCCAGACCCTCATGAAGACCATCCTGGCGCCCGGATTCAAGGCCCGGCTTATAGGACTGAACGGCTGGTTCTCGACCAACATCCTCGGCAACCGCGACGGCGAGGTGCTCGACGACCCCGAATCTTTTAAGACTAAAGAGGTCAGCAAGTTATCCGTACTGGAGTCCATCCTGCAGCCCGACAAATACCCCGATTTGTACAAAAATATGTACCACAAGGTGCGGATCAACTACTATCCGCCCCGGGGTGACAACAAAGAGGGGTGGGATAATATTGACATTTTCGGCTGGTTAGGGTATCCGATGCAGATAAAGGTAGACTTCCTGTGCCGGGACAGCATCCTTGCAGCGCCGATCGTGCTCGACCTGGCTCTGTTTCTAGACTTGGCCCGGCGCGCCGATATGGCCGGCATCCAAGAGTGGTTGTCGTTCTACTTCAAGAGTCCGCAGACGGCGCCCGGTCTATACGCCGAGCACGACTTATTCATCCAGTTGATGAAGCTCAAAAACAACCTGCGCCACATCATGGGAGAAGAGCTCATCACTCACCTGGGCACAGAGTACTACGATTAGCCGAGGGGAGCGGAGACTTAGCGGCAACCGTGAACGGGTCCGGTAATAACCGGACCCGTTCTGGTTTTTACAGCTGCCGATAGAGGGAGAGTATCTCGCGTTCGAGTTGGGCTTCGTCGCCTTCCTCGAACCCGACGTGGCAGAGAACAATCTTGCCGTCGCGGTCGATCAAAAACGAAGTGGGAAACGAGCCGACGCCGAATACCTCCTTGACGACATCGTTCTCCTCTTCTGTCTCCAGCAAGTGATAGGTGAGATTTTTATCTTCGATAAACTTCTTTGCGCGTTCGGTGTCGCGCACAGCTTCGACAACGACGATCGACAACCCGCGGTCCCGGTATTTCTGCCAGAGCAGTTCCAAGCGTGGCAACTCCACGCGACACCCGCTTCAGGTGGGAAACCAAAACGCCAGCAGCGTCACCTCACCGCGCAGGTCGGTAAAGTTGCGCATTTGGCCTTCGTAATCGGGAAGGTCGAAGTCGTCGACGGTCTTGGCGATGTCGCGGTGCAATCGGTCGGCGTACTCTTCGTAACCCGTCTCGCTGCCGTTCATACCCATGTACGCTTTCTTTAGACCCGCCACGGCTTCCTCGCGTCCCATGATGAGCGCTTCGGGTGCAAACAGCCGGACCGCTTCTCCGTAGTCTCCCTTCATCACCAACGTGCCACCCCAGTAGAGATTCAAATCGTACTCGGGAATGTCCAGGTACGAACGGCGTATTTTGTCGTTTGCCAATGCGAAGTCTGCCAGCGCTTCGTCGATGTGGCCCGTGTTGGCCTTTGCCCACCCATCCTTGATCGCCAACATCGCTTTGCGGTTTCCTGCGGCTTCGTCCGTTTGTTCGTCGGTGAATTCGTACTGTGACCACTCCTGTCGGTAGGCGTCGGCTGTGGCCAGAGGACGCGCCTTGCCGCAATACTGCTGCACCACTTCCCAATCCTCCGCCTTGATACCGTACTCGATGATTTTCCAGTAGTCGGTGAACTTCATCTCGCCATCCGACTCCAACTGAACGGCGAGCGCTAGCATTTTGTCCGGCATTCCGGCGTCGCCATACAATTCGACCAGTTTTCTGTCGACGTCTTTCGCGATCTCGGGATCTTTGATCGTTCGCCGGATCTCTTCTGCGTATGCGATCGCGCCCGGAATATCTCCGAGTTTCTCGCCCTGGTAGTAAAACACGTGCCCGATCAACGCGGCCGTGTGCTTGGTTTCGGGGTACTCGGCTAGATATCGCTTGGTGACGGCCATTCGATCGGCCACCGAGTCGAGGACCTGACGTTCCTCGATGGCGCGTTTGTACGCCTCTTCCGCTTCAACGTTTTTCTCGGTCTCCGCCGCCGCGGCCAGGCTGACGGTCGCGACGACCGTCAAGGCCAATATCGCCAGCACTGTCTTACTCATTCTTCCCCCTTGTTTCTGACTGCGATTCAGAGATGACAAAATATCCTCTATATGGTACAATACACGGCAGGAGGCTGGATATGACAGTTATCAGTCGTTTCGCCAGTCCACCCCACCGGTACGGCGAATCCCACTCGCCGCCGTCCGCAGTTCGACTACGACAGTTACCCCGTGATGTGCCCAGAAATCTGACCAGAGGAGTGATTTCCATGCGCCGACCCGCCGCATTATTTATCATGGTCACAACCATTTGTGTGGCTTTTTCGATGGGCGTACACGCCAAGAAGGCAACAAAAAACCCAACACCGACACCCGGTCTGGACCCACCCACCCGACTGGTGACTGACCTGCCGCCCGACGTTAAACGTCAGATCGCGGCCGTGCCGGCCGATACATTTCTCCTCGCCGAGTACGATTTTGACGACGTGTTCGGCACCGCCGACCCGCAGGGCTGGTTCGGCGTCGACGTCACCGCCCAGGACGGATACTATTTCCACATCGACGACTTTGTCGGCCTGAGCGGCGGGTTGTCTCCGTTGGAGGGATTGCAGTCTGCCTGGTGCGGCGCGCGAGCCGACGCCGGTGACCCCTACCTATGCGGCTACGCGAAGCTCCCGGGATACGGTAACAGTTGGAACCAATCTTGGGAGTTTGACTGTAGCGCCGTTAGCGACACCGTTCGAATCGACTTTCTCATCCGTTGGGACTC
>CBDVBX010000310.1:0-3440 GCA_965372335.1 uncultured bacterium
CGTACACGTCGAATGTCAGCTTGACGTCATTACCCGTCACGGTGTACGGCATCAGAGGCGACCAAATCTCGTTCGAGATAAACTCCCCGTCATTTGTTCCGGTTTGGTACGGAACAACCTTTTGGCCGGGGTACCCCCTGCAAGAGTAATCGTACGTGGAACCCTTGATGAACGCCCACAGACAGCTTTGGTTACTGACACAAGGATCCTCCTGTAGAAGGGCCGTCCCGGAATACATCCCGGCGAAATCTCCATACCCGGGGAACACATCGGCTTGCCAGTTGCCCGAGAGCGTGGCCGTATCGCCGACATTTTCCGCCTCGAACAGCTCCGTGGGGAGCACCACGCCCGATGTGTCCGACACCGTCAGGCTGTCTATGATCGACGCACCGTCGCTATTCCACAAGCCATCTTCGTCTGACCAGCCCCAGTCGGAGAAGAAGTACAGCCGCACCCCGACCTTGCCATTGTGTTGATCAGCCGGAATGGTGTACGAACTGAGTTCACTTCCGATTCCCGTCACACTTCCCAGCGAAGTCCACTCGCCATCACAAGTGTCGTACTGCGCGTACAGAAAGTCCCAGCTATCGTCCATGTCGTACGTTTGTAAATAGTCGATGGTCACGTCTCCGGTGACGGTCAAACAGTCGACGGCCATCCACACCTGTTGCCAACCGTCACCGTACCCGGGAAGTGTCGCGTAGCCGCAATGGGTGACGGAGCCATCGTCCCGAGTTCCCAGCCACAAAGACTGAAACCCCTCGATGGGCACCAACCGACCGAAATCGCCACCGCCCAGGCCGGCGAAATCGTCCACATGAAAGTAGATGCCGTCTTGCGCGGAAACATCCTCGCTCACCCACCCCTGTGCGTCGCACCCACCGCCGGGTCCTTCGAAATCCCAAATGCCTAACGTGGTGGTCTCCGCCACAGCGGCGGCCCGGAAAATCTGCAATTTTTCTTGCGGAGGAACGTCGCGATTGAGCGTCGTCGTGTGGATCGTGGGCGTCGGCGCGACTTTCTGGCGCGATTCGCCTTGTCGGCCCCACGTCAGAGATGAAAGCGATACCGCCAAAACAGCCACTAATACGGCAACATTCGCCAATTTCATTGCGGAGTCCTTCCTCTTAATGGAATATCAAAGGCTCTATCTCGTCATTATTATTATCGCACACGTTTGTGATTTTACCATATTGACGAATAAGAAAGGGTGTCTTAGGCGGGAAACTGGAGTAAGACATCTAATATTAGATTGTCACAAGTCAACTTAGTGGGCGTGCGAGGCCTGCCCGGCCCATACTCGCTATCCCGAAAGACGTGGACGCTCATTCGAGTGGGCCTATACCGGTCGGGTCTGGCGACCCTCCCGGCATGAGAGTCATTATATGACACTAATGTCTCTCTACTTCAGTATTGCCATTTTCTTCGTTTGCGTGAACTGATTCGTCACCAGTCGATAGAAGTACACGCCACTGGCCACCTGTTTCCCGCTGTTGTTGCGCCCGTCCCAAGTGGCTTTATGCTGAACACCCGGCGTCTTCACGTCGTCCACCAGCGTTCGTACCAACTGGCCCGACACATTGTAGATCTTGAGGCTCACGTTGGCGCGATCTTTGATCGAATATGTGATCGTCGTCGTGGGGTTGAAAGGGTTGGGATAGTTCTGCTGCAAATACGCCACACCCGGTTTTCCGGCGGGATCTCCTTCTTTAACGGCCGTCGCGACAGATCTTCTCTGCATGGCCGGGTCACCGTAGAGGTTGAAGTTGCACTGGTTGATGTGTTCGGCGTAGTGATCCCAGGCGTAGTTTTGATAGCAGTAGTGCTTGGCATCGTACAGCGCCTCACCCAGTTTTTTGTCCAAGCCGATCCCGTGGCGATTGAACTCATAACAGATAGACTCGGCGCCGCCCGGATTGTTGATCACGTCGGCTGAAATCCACGCGGGACGAGTGGAGCTCACAATACCCGCCGAGGCGCCGAACACCGGTTTGGTCAGTAGATCGATTCCCAGATTGCCCACGCCGTTCGGCTCTGGGTAACCCACGTTGCAGGAAACGGCGAAGACGATCGACGGATAGTCGTCGTCGAGCGTACACCACAGATCGATCATTGATGGATAGCTCATCACATCCGATCCGTCGGTCTCGGGAACGCCGTCACCATCGTCCCATTCCCATACCGTCCGGGCCACGCCAAAGGGTGCGCCGTGGCCCGACCAGTTCACAACGCCGTATTGGCCGGTTCGCCAATCGTCGATAAACGCGGCCAGGCTCACCGCCGGCCACGGAAAATCGGATGGATCCAGCCCGTTCTGCTCTGTGTAGTGGCTCACCGTCCAGCCACCCATCAGGTCGATCTCGATCTGATTCAGCAGCGTCGACCCATCGATCTTCGGATAGCCTCTGAAGTCTTGGTTTTCGTAGAACAAGATCGATCCAGGTTGGAGTGCGTGGTTCTTCCAGTTTCCCTCGTCCGCTTCGAAGCTGACCAGCTTATCCAGGGTATAGGTGATTCGGCTCAAGTCATTGGTGGGAATTCGGCCCACGTAGACTTCTGCCAGGAAATCGGGGTTGTCGTCGAGGTATTCACCATGAAACCCGTCGCCGTCGGAGTCCCAAGACTGGGCGTCGGCCAGCGAGAGATCGGCGAAGTAAAAGTCGGTCGGCACCGAGCCACCTGGATTTCCATAGTCACTGGGATTATGCGTGTGGTCGTCCGGGTTCGGAAAGCAGTACCGCATGGGCACGGTCGCGTAGTCGCCGACAAAAAGCACATACTGAATTCCCCAGGTTCCGTAGTAACTCCTGAGGAAATTGCGGATCTGTTCGGCCAGATCGACGCCGGGTTGACTGGTGATCTCTGGATCGGTCGTTAAAATGGTCCGGACGCTGTACCCAAGCGACGTCTTCCAGGCGACGAAGTTGGACGCGGACACGGCACCCGCAAGACCGCCCGTCGTAACGATCACATAGTCGTGTGTGACCGCCGCTGTCCCGGCGGGCGATTGCTTCGTTTGGTAAAGTTCTTTGATACGATCAAAGTTGACGAACAACTCCGACGCCTTGGCGTCGGCCAACTGGTCGTGCATGAGCCGCTCGACTTCCATCGCGCGCTCTGTGCCGTGGGACGGGATACTATAATGAACGGTGATTCGAACGGCATCGTAGTGTGTCAATTTCCCCGAGAGCGGATAGTAACGAAACGGACAAACGGTGACCCCGACGTACGCGTACTTGCGGAGGGAACCCGAGCTTGTGATTCTACCGATTTTTGTGGGGTAAGCGTCATCCGACGTGTAGACCGATTGGTAATTCTCCTGCCAATCTCGACGCATTTCGTCCGCGAGTTCTCGGAATCGAGCCGATTCGGCGAGCGGCACGATTGGCGGAGCGGGCTCGATCCGGCGGACTTGGGGCACGACCGTGCCACCCACACCC
>CBDVBX010000311.1:0-3423 GCA_965372335.1 uncultured bacterium
ATGAGTTTGAGCGGATGGTTCACTATCTAAAGCAAAACACTTCGGTGGTCAACATCTTGGTGGAAAAGACGGACCGCCTATACCGTAACTTCCGGGACCTGGTAACGGTTGACGATCTGGGGCGAAGTATTCACTTCGTAAAAGAGGGCCAGGTCTACAGCGAAGATGCGAAGTCGAGCGACAAACTGATCCACAACATCAAGGTGGTTTTGGCAAAGAACTATGTCGACAATCTCTCGGAAGAAACCAAGAAGGGAATGCTTGAAAAAGCGGAGCAAGGGCTCTATCCCTCGTTTGCTCCTCTGGGCTACGTAAACGACAAAGAAAGCGGCAACATACGGGTGGATTTCGGGAGAGCAACCATCATCCGAAAACTCTTTGAGGCTTACGCTGATGACGGCGTGTCGTTGCGGGAGCTTACGGCGTTTGGCGTGAAAGAGGGTATAACGAGTCGCAAGGGGCGCAAAGTCCAGAAATCGCAGCTTGCGAAGATGTTACAAAACCCGGTCTACATCGGTGATTTCTTGTGGAATGGTGTGTATTACAAGGGACGGCATGACCCAATCGTTACGAGGGAGTTATTCGAGCGAGCTGCAAGCGTTCTCCACTGCAAGCAAAGACCAAGGAAACAAAAAAGGGAGTTCGCCTTTCGAGGGCTTCTTAGGTGCGGCAATTGCGGGTGTGCCATCACTGCCGAGATCCAAAAGAGCCGCTACGTGTATTACAGATGCACGAGAAGCCGCGAGAACTGCCGAGAGAAAGCCGTTCGGGAAGAGAGCCTTGCTCGGAGTCTTGGAGAGCCATTAAAGAGGCTCAGAGTGACGTCTGAGCGATTGGAGTGGATACTGCGCTCGCTTAAGGAAAGCCACGAGGACGAAAAGCACTTTCACAGGCAGGAAGTGGGTCGTTTGAAAGCGAGACACGAGGAACTCGAGACAAAGATAAACAAACTCTACGAAGACAAGTTAGCGGACGTGGTGCCGGCGGAGTTCTTCAAGAGAAAATATCGAGAGTTCGTGAGCCGGCAAGAAAAACTGCGGGAAGAAATCGAAGAACACAATCGAGCCAATGAGAATTACCTGGAGGATGGAGCGAGAATCCTCGAACTCGCGAAAAACGCTTACTCACTTTACGTTACGCAAAATTCCTTCGAACAGCGTAAGCTGCTCGATTTGCTACTTTCGAACTGCTATTTAGAGGGCGGCCAAGTGAGGGGTAAACTCAAGAAACTGTTTGCCACACTTGCAGATGGAGCCGAGGAAGAGGAAAGGATGATCGCCGCCAACGCCCCCAAATCAGCCATAAATAAAATTTGGCTCCCCGGGTAGGACTTGAACCTACAACCCTGCGGTTAACAGCCGCATGCTCTACCATTGAGCTACCGAGGAACCGTATTCGTTGTCGGAGTATGTAACGGGACGCCCCGGGACCGGCTGGCGCCGCCCGGAGCCTGACTTCGTATAATAACGCCCCCCCGCCGGGATGTCAATAGACGACAAGCTCCCTTATTACCAATGCGTTAGCGGCCTCGAAAAGTCGCTTAAAACCGCGCCCTGAAGGTCCAGCCGAAGTCGTTTCGCGATTGCGCCGGCCTCGTTGCCGAGTGCAGATTAAGCCCTTCCCCAAAGCATCTTATCGGTCCTCAAAATGCCCCCATACACCGGGCACGTGACTTGCAATTCCTACCTGATTACGACTTTCCCACTATGGCGTAGAAAAGCTGAATCCTGTGAACACCGGCCCAAGGCGACAAAAGGAGAGACGTCATGAATCCTAAAGTGTACGTCATCAAACCTTCTGACCCCAACGACAGAGGTATACCGAGCGATAATTCCGCGCTGCCGGCGCTGCCCTCCAATGGCTCGCGATCAGGCGCAGCGAAGGGCCACCCCCGGGTGGACGTACCTCCGGCAACTATTAGAGACCGTTGGGCGCGCGTATTGAGAGCGTACCTTCTCGGTCCGATCGCGCTGGTGTTGTGGCCGACGGGGCGACTCCGGATTCCCTGGGCCGTGCTGGGGGCGGGTTCGGTGATAGCCGTTATATTGCTGCTGCTAAGTTGGTCCTCCTTCGCCGGTGGGCTCCAGACCACTTCCAACGGTGTGCTTCTGTGGATTGCCACGGTGTCGATGGTGATTCTCATCACCGCCACCGCGTGGTCGCGCGCGGTCGCCATAACGGGTCGAGACCATCCCACGCTGGCGTCGATTTCGTCCCGAAGGTTGCGTCACCCACGCACAGTTGGCGCGCTCGGAATGATCTTTCCGGGATTCGGGCTGTTGATGGCGGGGCGCTTTCGACGTGCCGCCTGCTTGCTGTGGATAGTAGGACCGCTCGTGGCCGCTGTCGTAATCCTCGCCAACTGGCGTTGGCTGTGGGCACGCAGTCAGTCGCCCGTTCCACCGGGCGTTTCGGGCACAACACTAGAGATCGTTTTCATCGCCGCAGCGGGTGTCGCCATCCTCTTGTTTTTTACCTTGATCGTGCAAGCCCTCGACGGTGCACGCCGTTTCTCTCCCGTCACCCGTTCGCGCGCGCTTGCCGACGCCGTGGGAGTTGCGCTGGTGGTTGCGCTGGCGCTTTTCACGACCACTTTCCAGCCGGTCGCGTTCGGTCAATCGCTGGGCGCGGTATCGATCGCCCTTCATCGCGACGGGTTTCGCCTCATCCCATTGGGGTTGTGCGAAGCGGCCGCGCGGCTCGATCCAGCCACGCCGGCACACCTGGCAAACGCCGCCGTTATCAACGAGGAACTGGGAATGAGGGACGCGGCCCACGCCAAGCGCCAGATCATCGAACGGCGGATGAAGGAATACGTCGACATCGTCCGTTACAACAAACGGGCCGGCGAGATGTCGTTGGTATTTTCATCGGTCGCAGATAATCCGTTGGACGCGATGGCGCAGACGCCGGCGGGCGAGACGTGGACGCGAATCCGAGGGTTGCTCCGTTCCCGAGGGCACCAATCTCCGCCCAGCGGGCGCTAGGAATAGCCCGCAATACAAGTCGATATAAGGACTTACATCTGTCGGCGCCGTGGCCACCGCTGCGGCGCCGATTTGACTTCGGGGCCGCTTTTTCGCTATGGTTGTGTCAGGCGTATCACGGTTCTCCCCTGGAACACCGAGCGAATATGACACGATCCCACGAAACCCGCCACGGTCCCCGACGTTGGACTAGCGTCTGTGGTGAAACTACGCCCCTTCGACGACGACCGAAAATCCGCCGGCCACGGACTATTGTCTTCTCGGGCATCCTCGTAATCGTCGGCTTGCTCGCCGGGCGCGCGGATGCGCAGCGATACCACACGCGTATATATACGGAGGCCGACGGCCTGCCGAGCTCGTTGGTCTACGACATCACGCAGGATCGCTCCGGGCGGATGTGGTTCGCGACCCGATTCGGCATCGCCATGTACGACGG
>CBDVBX010000312.1:0-3253 GCA_965372335.1 uncultured bacterium
GTCTACGAAAGCCAACCGGATACACCACTCGGTGAGAGAGCAAACTGGCTCTTGAATTCGTATCAATAAAAAGTAGCCTCGATCCGTGGCTACGAACACTGCTCCCTTCCCTATCGAATCCCGCCACAAAAGTAGAATTGCTTGCTTGTCGAGATCGGATCGGATAATCTGCCAATCTATGAGCCGCGGTTGCACCACCTGCATTGCAATGTTACTCCTGGTTGGCGTGAGCGCAACGCCAAGTGCTGGCGTTGGAGCCGGGGGCGAAACGGGACGAAGGACCCGCGTCTTACTCACGTTACCGCTGTGGATTCCCGGCTATGCCGGGCAATTCACACTGGGGGACATCTCGGTTGACGGCGGTGGAGACGGCGACGGTGGTGGCGGCGGCTGGCTTGGACAACTCTTCAATTCTTCCGGCGGGCTGGAGTACTTCTTCCTGGGGCGCGTTGGGGTCAATGTTGATGAGTGGTGGTTTATGGCCGATGTGTTTGGCGGCAAGCTTCGCCAAACCGTAGTTTTCCGGCTCACGGATGGAACTACCGTTGACGCGTCTGTGCGACCAATGATGGCCAGAATCATTATCGGGCATCGGATCAAGAGGTGGCCGCTGGGATCATCAGGTATGTCCAACGCGACGCTTCGGGGATACGGAGGAGTCCGGTACAACCAGGCGAAACTGAGCGTGACACTACTCAACGAACGTGTTCCGCTCAGTGGAACCGCCGATTGGGTGGATCCACTCATTGGGGTCCAGGCGACGTTCGAAGTTGGTGACCACTGGCAGTTCAGCGCATGGACTGATGTCGGCGGCTTCGCCGTGGGTTCCAAGGTCGCGTGGTGGTCGGAGATCGATGCCGGCTATCGCTTCACCAGTTGGTTTAACCTTCGCCTCGGTTGGACATTCATGCACGTCGAATACGAAGATACGGCCGTGAATCAAAACTTCAGATGGGACATGTGGCTCACTGGGCCTCACCTCGCAATCTCGTTCACGATTTGATCGTTTAGAAGCGCCGACAACTTCAGGTACAACCAGAAACTTCGATACACGACTGTCCCGGATACTAAAGCCCTGCACCGAACCGGCGTGATCATTGTGCGAGATTCATCAATGTGGCGTCCCGCAGCCGCTCCCCGTTAACTGTTTTTGTCGCAAAGTGAATCGTGGGTAACGAAACGCAACAAACGCGAAGTCTGCCGGAAACCCCGCTTTAATCAACCCGAGTTGGCGGCCGCGCAGGCCGCCTTTTGCCGTTCGCCGGGACGACATTTGCCGTGGCTCACAGATTCGAACGTCGTAACTTTCCTTATTTTAAATAAATACGCCTTACGCCTTCGTCATGGCAGTCCGTTGGTAACATTTGACCGGGTGCCGTCGGAATTCCTCCGGTAAATGGCACTAAGTTTGCGCTCTCAATAGTCGGAGGAAAATGCGAGGTGAGAGGACATGTTTCTTCGTCGTCTTCGAATACGAGTTTTTCGATCAGCTTTTACCGGCTTGGCTGTGTCTGTGTTGCTGTGGGCGTGGGGTTGTTCGAACGAAACCAGCGACCCGTACGACTCGCCGGCCTTCGGTATATTATCAATGGCCCCGGCGCCAGCGTCCGAACTGACCACCATCGAATTCAACGGCACAGTGACGGCTGTGACCGACCCGGACAGTTATCTCACCGGGGAAATCAGCGTTGGCGACCCCTTATCTGGCCAATTCGTCTACGACGAAACCGCCCCCGATGAGCATCCAAAACCCGATATCGGCCGGTACCGTTTTCGGGAGTCCCGATGCATGGTTGCGGTCAACGCCGGCCGGCTGTTTTTTGCCAGCGATCCCGCTTCAGTCTATATAACGATCAAATTGCTGGACGACAAGAAAACGAGCGTCCTGAAAGATCAATACGAAGTCAAAAGCACCAGCAACCGCGACGCGCTCCCTGGAGTCGGAGTCGTTAGCATTGACATTTTGCTCGTAGACGAAACCGCGACCGCCCTGTCGGGCGACGCTCTCGCCAACCAACGCCCCGATGCCGCCACATGGCTCCCGACACGTAGATTGACGATCACAGGAATTGACGGCTGGACGGTCGAGGCCAACATCGACCTGATCAATCCTTCTGACCCGGCGGATCAACGGAGAACGGCAAAAGAAAAAATCCACGAGAGCGATTAAGGCACCACGTAGACGTAGATATCGTAGATTCCTGAAACAAGCGCGTCATAGGCAACTTTCGAGCAGTCGGCCGACCAACTGGGACGGTGCTCGTAAGCCCCCGTGCCGATGAGGAGATGGACGTCGGTTCCATCCGAATTCATAATGTAAATGTCATGGAAATTAGCAGTAAGGGTGTTCCTCTGGAACACGATCTTGTCGTTCGCCCATCCCCAATCAGGATACTTGTCATGGTCAAAGTTGGTGAGTTGAACCGACGCGCCTCCATCTGTGGGGATCTTGTAAATGTTGTCCAGGTGGTTGTAGACCACCCATTGGCCGTTGGATGAAAAACTCGGCTGCTCGCCCTCCGTCAGCTGGACTGGACCACTCGCCGAGTGCAACATGATGTGCCAGGCGATGTAGTACCCGTTCTGATCCACTTCTTCCCACGTGTACACCATCGAATAACCCATGTAGACGGTGTTTGCGTATGAGGGGTAGAGATCGCGAGACACGTTGTCGGTCAGCATATCGACCGAACAAACGGAACCCGGTTGGAGACACTTGGGAAACCCGTGAAAGATTTCCAAATCAAGTTCTGTATTGTTGGTGTGTTTCATCGCGGAACTCCAGGCGAGTTCGCCGGACGAAGGATTTACGTCGGGCCAAAAATCGTGCGCGTCGTCGTAGGTTATGCGCTCGACGACGCCTCCTTTCGATGGAACACGATAAATGTCCCAGCTCGGGCCTTCCCGGGCAGAACTAAAGTAGATCCATTCGCCGTCCCCAGACCAACAAGGGTATTGGTCCTGGGCGTGATCCGCCGTCACTTTGTAGGTGTTGGGCGACGTAATGTCGAATTGCGATGACGCGCCCTTCCCCGAGTCGGTGGTCAGCGTCACATCCGCACCAAGGCCCTCGGATACGCCTTGCGGCATCGTCACTTTGATCTCGGTGTCGCTCCACGAATCGACGGCCGCATCTTTGCCCGCCACCTGGACTGTCCCAATGCCCTGGCTGGCCCCGAAGTTCGAGCCGCTAATTTCTATCTGGATTCCCGATCCGGCGCCGGGCGGCAGTATGCCGGTGATCGCGGGCGCC
>CBDVBX010000313.1:0-3214 GCA_965372335.1 uncultured bacterium
AAGCGCGAGAGATGTTCGACAGATCATTCCAGATTTCTCCGAACTGCGACAACTGTAACAACGTGGGGTTAATGTACTATTACGAGACTCGGTACTGGGACTCGGCCAAGTATTATGAAACCGCCTTGAGTTACTGTGACTCCACTGACCACAGGGCTTGGGGCAACTGGGCGGCCGCGTTGTATTGGGTCGACGGCAAGCGCGACGAAGCTATTTCTCGTTACAAGAAAGCAATTGATCTGGCCAATCGAGACTTGTCCAATGATCCGGATGATGCAGAACTCATCAGTAGCCTCATAGATTACTACTCAATGAGTCATATGATCGAGGACGCACTGCGGTTGATTGAGAAGGGCTTACCGTTCGCGCGCAACGACCCCGATATGTCCTTTCGCATTGGCGGCGCCTACGAAATGGCGGGAGATCGGAATTCGGCGCTACATCATATTGGCGAAGCGATCCGGCATGATTATCCCATCGAGATTGTCGAACGCACCCCCACCTTGCGGGATCTTCGATTGGACGCCCGTTACCAGCAGATGGTTGCTGAAAAGAAGCAAGCGGCGAATGAGTAAATTAACACAATTCCATTCGTGTTTTAGTGTGTTTTCCGTTACCTCAACAAGGAGGGTTTCGCATGAAATGGTACCACTATCTCATCGTGATCGTAATCACGGTCATCGTGGTATTTGTTGTTCAACAATGGAGACCGTGTAAACCGTGTCCGCCGGTAGGGACAAAGGACGTCGTCGACGTGCCCGCGGCCCGCGGCGCATACCACGAATGGCTGTTTATCGATGAAATTGGGGGCAAGCCCCAGTTGGCCGCCATCGACGGCAGCCAATTGATGAAGTTGGTCGTGACCTACAAAAACGACGAACTGATCTTTGTCAACAGAATGGATGTTAAAGTAACGGTGAGCTTCACGAGCAACGCGATATTCGGCGCTCCGAACAGTGAGTTCGACATCGAGCCTTATAAGCGTGCGGTGCGCAAAGTTATCGGGCCTCCAGCCGAGTACTCGTTTAACCTCGACGCGGGTACCGGTATCATTTCTCCTCCCAAAGTCAAGGTGGGAGAAGAACCCTAAACCAGTCGGCCATTAGGATTGGGACAGGAGAGGGGTTGGCGCCTAAGCACCCCAACCCCTCTCCCTAAACTTATACCACCGTCGACTTTAGGCGCGAGTACGCTTGGTCGCCAACACGGCCACCGCGGTGGCATTATCCGTCGGAGATGGTGCCATAACCACACGGCCATACCAAGTACCGGTTGTCGCTCGTGTTCCCGTGGATATACGTGCGTGAATGTAACGGTCTTTCTTGTCGACTACCACTCCCGGCAGCGATTGCGGCGACGCCAAAATGTCGACACCATTGATCGTCAAAGCACGGGTGATGGTCCCACCTGTTCGATGGAGAAAAATCACGTCCACGTCCAGGTCCTTCTTTTCGACCTCGATCGGAAACGAGAGCGTGTCCGTCGTGTCCGTCGGACTCCAAAGTTCATTCGCCACGATCGTCCGCCCCATCGTCAGCGCCAAGAACCGACTCAGCCAATAAGCCGCCTCGACGTCGTTTTTCCAGTCTGACACATTGACCATCTCACCGCCGGTTGCCTCGACCACGCGAGTCAAATCAGAAATCGACTCCGATCTTGACTCGCCGACATAGATGACGTGCACCGGCATGCTGCCGAACGATTGAGCTCTGTGCATCTTCACGATCGTGTCGATCGTCAAGGTCGACGACTCGCCGGCCACGACCAGAATGCCCTTGTTTGGTTGCGCCTGCTCGATCGTTCCAGTGTGACCGCGTAGCATTCGATACGCATTGAACAACTTCAAATTGAGCCGGCCCTCCTCACCACCCAGGGACATCAACAAGGCCGACTGTAACTTACTGAGTGAAGCCCCAATATTCGCCAGCGCCAGCGCGGGAGATGTCCCCACAACCCCGATATCCACGTAAGCTTGATATAGCTCAGCGACTTCGCGGAGAAAATCCGCAAAACGATTGAGCTTTTGCACCTCGGGCTTGCTGAGGTCACAAACGGCCACGGCGGCGGGCCACGGGTTGACGGCTCCGATCGCCCTGGGAGCGTATATCCTGCCGTGTCCCCAGTCGGGAACGGATGCGGCGGTGTAGCCGTCGGGCAGCTGGGCCGTTTTTTTGACAGAGTTTACGATCGCGCCCGGGGAGAGGTCTGGGTTGGCGCTCCACATTATGGACGTTAGCCCGGTGACAAACGCCGTGGAGAGCGAAGTGCCAAAGTCGTTGCTGGTTTTGTCGCGCGGGTCCCCTTCGGTTCCGAACGTACCCGGCTCTGTTTTCTGTAAAACTTTTACCTGGTCACCCGGTGCTACGACCGAAATATCGTGGCCCGTCGGACTGTCGCGCCATATCCCTTCCGCGAGATCGGGGCCTGTCGGTACGAGGTCCGGCAGCGTAGGAGTTTCTCTCATTGTATTTATGTCTATTGTCGTACCGCCTACCGACAGAACAGTATCCGAGTAGGACCGGGCGAACAAGGCGGGCCACAGAGTCATCCCACCGGGGCCATTGTTACCCGCCCCACAACACAGAATCACGCGTCCCGATTCCTTTGCTTCTGTGCACATCAGCCTAAACGCGTCGATGCCCTGAGGCATATCGCTGGGTTCGCTATAGTCCGGTTCGAGCGCTTCGTATTCCGCCACCCAACTGATATTGATCACGGCGTTGGTGTTAGTGTCTTGGGCGTGCTGTATGATCCGATGTACGGCAGCGTACATATTCGTTGCGATTGTTTTTTCGGGCTCCGCATACGGCGCAATCTGATCAATAACCACCCTGCAAACATGCAACCTGGACCCCATGTTGATACCGGTGATGCCCGGCACGCCGACATTGTCCTGCGTTGCGGCGATGATGCCGAGAACTTTGGTGCCGTGACCGCAAGAATATCCTGTGGTGGTGTCGGTGGCATCGGCTCCGTATTCACCGCTACCGGTATAAGATGCCGACATCTCGACGCGAGACGCGTCGAGGTCGACGTGGTCGTACCAGCCGGTGTCCAGAACACACACGATGACGTGTTCGTTACCCGGGTAGTGCCGCCACATCGTGTCCATCCCAATTCGTAACCATCCCCACTGTTTAGTGAGCTCGTCTTCGAGGTCCGCGTCTCGGGGAAGCTGCGGCGAGAGAGGCACCATCAGTAGGTCGGGTTCGAC
>CBDVBX010000314.1:0-3211 GCA_965372335.1 uncultured bacterium
TAGCGAGCTCGGATTGTACGAGGGATTCGGGCGCGAGTACGACATCGATATCAACGAAGATCGCTTCGTTTGGAACAAATCTGCCGTCGCAGCTCAGGGGCGGATCGACGTGGGAATCACTATCGTCGAAAATTGGGCGCGGGAATTTAGTAAGTAAGCTATTTGTCGCTTGAAGTCTCACCCCGTTGCCATCAAAATTGAAATAATCGCGATTCCGACCGGCGTTAGCGCGTTGCGTACGTCACGCGAAAATCGCGAGTAATGTCGTGGACGAGAGCCTCGACGAGAGCTCCGTAAGCCCGGTCGGGGTCTTGCGCGTCGAACACAACCACGCCGCCGCTCATCCCGACGTGGGCGACCTTTTTGGTACGCCTAGACGACATCGTCCATACGGTCACACCCAGCGGGGCTTCCAGCAACCGCGCCGTCAATGACGCGTCGACCTCCGCGCTCGCACTCAGCGCCGACATCATGTCTTGCAAGTTGATGTTCGGTCGTACATCCGTCACATCCAGTTTGCCCAGGATCACGGCTTCGACGCCAAATTGTTCCCTGATGGCGTTCATTGCGGAGTAATCGAGCTTGTTGCAGCCGATGGCTTCTTTTAGTTCCTCCTCGTTACCGAGCTCGAGTACACGAACGCCCGGCTGTGATCGTTGTAAAGCCTCGATGAAGCGTTGCGTTGCCAACGACGGGAGTTCGCCTTTTGCGTCCGACGTGAACTCGACGATTCCGACGGCATCATAGGACTGGAGGTCCACCTGCGGTGGAATCTCGATCGTAACGCGTTTGGCGCAACCGAATGCCAACACGGAGGTCAATATCGAGAAGATGATGAATTGTCTGAGATTCATGGTTTTACCTCATGGTCTTGGGCCTGCTTCCGGTTAAGCAAAGAACACGCCGAACGCTAACCGGTCGTCGTCGCGATGAAGTTTTTGGTGGGGGCAAAGGGGCATCTGCGCCCGCCACATCATGATAATCCCAAGGACGAGACCACCGTGATAGTCAGGCAACAGGCACACATGGTATTATGTTTTGCGCATTACCAAAGGGACCCGTTTGGAGGAGATTGTTGTGCCCTGGCTCCGACACCTGTTGCCGTTTTTCGTTTTCATACTGCCGGGGTTCTGGTCTTGGGCTGCAGCCGTCGAACCCGCGGACCTCGTCTCCCTCGCCGTGAACGGAAGCGTCGTGGATCTGCGTACCGCCGAAGGAACCCTGGTTCGCATCTCATTTCTTGACGAGGACCTGATCCGGGTCCAGGCGACCGCGGGAGACGAACCAACAGACGAGGGAAGCGGAAAGGCGCCCATTGTTCTCGAGATCGAGCGGATCGACGTCTCCGTGCAGATCCAAGATCACCGCACCCACCACACGTTCGCGACTTCGGCGCTCGAGCTCCTCGTGCATCCCTCACCTCTGCGGTTGGAACTCCGGCGGACCGGCGACGGACAAGTCCTGTGGCGTGAGCTCAAGCCCCTGATTCTGTCAGAGGACGGCAGCACTCAGACGCTCGCGAGCGATCCCGAAGAACGTGTGTTCGGCGGCGGCCAGCAGAACGGCACATTCGAATTCAAGGGACGCCTCATGGAGATCTCCTACTCGGGAGGCTGGGAGGAGGGCGACCGTCCCAACCCGGCGCCGTTCTACATGAGCGACCGCGGCTACGGCGTACTGCGCAACACCTGGGCCGATGGGGTCTATGACTTTCGCTCCGACGGCTACATCACCACCACCCACGCCGAGCACCGCTTTGACGCCTACTACATGGTGGGCGAGTCGATCCACGAAGTGCTAGACCGGTACACCCGGCTCACCGGGCGCGCCGGCCTGCTGCCCCGCTGGGCGTTCGGGTACGGCGACGCCGACTGCTATAATGACGGCGACAACATCGACAAGCCGGGTACGGTGCCCGAGGGTTGGAGTGACGGCCCAACCGGCACCACCCCCGACGTGGTGACCTCCGTCGCCGAGAAGTACCGCGAACACGACATGCCGGGCGGCTGGATCCTGCCCAACGACGGCTACGGTTGCGGCTATGCCGACCTACCCGACGTGGTGCGCCGGCTGGGCGAGCTCGGTTTTCGTACCGGCCTGTGGACAGAAAACGGCGTGGAGAAGATCGCCTGGGAGGTCGGCACTGCCGGTACACGTGTGCAGAAACTCGACGTAGCCTGGACCGGCAAGGGATACCAGTGGGCCCTCGATGCCAATCATGACGCCGCGCGAGGCTTCATGGACAACTCTGATTCGCGCCCCTTCATCTGGACCGTCATGGGCTGGGCCGGTATCCAGCGCTACGCTGTCACCTGGACCGGCGACCAGTCTGGCAGTTGGGACTATATCCGCTGGCACGTACCCACACTGATCGGCTCGGGCTTGTCGGGGATGAACTACTCCACCGGCGACGTGGACGGCATCTTCGGCGGTTCGCCCGAGACCTTTACCCGCGACCTACAATGGAAGTGCTTCACACCGGTGCTGATGGGGATGTCCGGCTGGTCCAAGACCGAGCGCAAACATCCCTGGTGGTTCGATGAGCCATATCGCTCGATCAATCGTCGTTACCTGAAGCTGCGCCAACGACTGATGCCTTACATCTACACGCTCGCCCGCGAAACCGAAACCACCGGCGCGCCCATGGTGCGCGGCGTGATGTGGGACCACCCCGATGATCCCCACGCTTACGATTATCCTTATCAGTTCTTCCTGGGCCGCGATCTCCTGGTCGCCCCGGTCTACCGCAGCCAGGCGGCGAGCGGCGGCTGGCGCGAGGACGTGTACCTACCCGAAGGCCGCTGGATCGACTACTGGAATGGCAAGGTCGTCGACGCCGGTCCCGACGGTGGGCTCCTAAACATCCCGGTGGACCTGGCCACCTTGCCGGTGCTGGTGCGCGCCGGCGCGATCATCCCTATGTATCCGGAGTCTCTGTACGACGGCCAGGGACCGGCCGACCCCCTCACCCTCGACGTGTATCCCTTCGGCGAATCCGAGTTCGTGCTCTACGAGGACGACGGCAATACGCGCGCGTACCGCGACGGTGAGTTCAGCCTCCAGCGCATCGCGGTAATGGCGGGCGGCGACCGGATCGAAATCGCCGTCGATCCAGCCAAGGGCAAATTCAAAGGTATGCTCGAGCAACGGGGCCTCGTACTCCAGATCCATACGCGCCTGGCACCGGAAGAGATTGCGCTGGATGGAACGG
>CBDVBX010000315.1:0-3182 GCA_965372335.1 uncultured bacterium
AAGCACCCTGCGGCCTTTGTGTGCTAGGGCAAGAGTCCAGCCAGCCTTCTTGCTATAGAACTTCCATTCGTGAGTTAGTTCTCCAAACTGGTCAAGTAGGTGTTGCTCGATGTTCTTTAGCAAGGTGGCGGTTTCCCCGAGAGACTTGTCCAGCTCCGATGAAGTAGGTTCTTTCGACTTGTCATCAAAAACGCTCACTGTCATCGTCTGTCCTCTGTTGTGCGAATCAACGTTGTCTTGACATCTTTGTGCCCCAACAGTTCCTGCACCGTACGAATATCGTACCCATCTTCCAGCAAATGTGTCGCAAATGAATGGCGAAATGTGTGGCCGGTCAGCCGGCCGAGCACGGATTTGACTTCCTCCCGGGTCATCACTCCGGGCTGTGGGTAAAGCCTACTCCACCGGTAACCGGCCGGCGACAGCAGTTTCTCGATAAGCCCGGGATCTCAGAGATCCCGGGCTTATCGCTTTGTTATTGCCAGGCGGGCGTAAATGGTGTTATCATCAACGATTAATAGGGGTTAGCCCCTCTGACTACCACACGGTAGGATCTCCCGCGCCCAAAAAGGATTCGAGTTGTCACCCAAGTCCCTCAGCCACCAGGTCGGAATCCTCACGCTTGGCCGCGTCGTCGCCTTCGCGGCCATGGTTTTCGTTCCCATCGTCAACGTACGCACGCTCAGCGTAGAGGAGTACGGCTACTACCGCCAGTTCTGGTTGTTGTTCGAGACGCTCACGCCGATCCTCATTCTGGGTTTTCCTCGAAGCCTGCTGTACTTCTTCCCGCGCAGTGAAAGCGCTCGCGAGAAATCTGTCTACGTCACCCAAACGGTGGTGTTCCTGTTCGCCGTGTCAGTGGTTGCCGTAATCGTTTACACGCTGATGGGGTGGGTCCTCGGCGGCGGCATGGGCGCGATGGTTCGTGCGTTTTACTGGCGGTTGTGCTTTTTCACCGTCTTCATGATGATGTCGCGGCACATGGAAGAGCTGTTCGTGGCCGAGAAGCAGGTCGGACGGCAGGCGGTATACTACGTGGTCACGGCTTTAGTAAGGGCTGGCGTGGTCATCGCCGTGTCGTGGTACGTGCGCGACGTGAGCGCCATCATTTGGGGATTGGCGATCATGTCGGTTGCAAAAGTGGCATTCGCGTTGGTATATACCCGGGCGGTCTACAAGCCATCGCTGTCGCTGGTGTCGTTTTCGTCGATTCGCGAACAACTCTCGTTCGCTTTGCCGCTGGGGATGATGGCGATCGCCACCTTGCTCCTCACGCAAACGGATAAGTTCATCATCAACCGCTTTTTGGGCAGGGAAGCGTTTGCTATCTACTCGGTGGGTGCGTTCCAGCTGCCCTTTGTCGCGATCATCGCTGGGTCGGTGGCCAACGTCGCATTTCCGATCATGGCGAGGTTCCAAAAGGATGGTTTGTTATCGGAATTCGGTGGGCTGTGGAAACGTGCATGGCTGAAGACAGCGGTGTTGTTTTTTCCGATTTTTGTGTTCTTCATGATAACGGCGGAGCAGTTCATTATCATTTTATTCACGGAAACCTATGCGGACGCGATACCGGTGTTCCGGATCTACCTGATTTTGTTTCTGAAAGCGACCACTGATTATGCCGGCGTGTTGACGGCGTTCAAAAAGCAGGCCTATCTGTTCAAGGTATTACTGGTGGCGTTCGTCGCCCACGTGATTACGAGTATTGCGTTGTTTCACGTGTGGGGACGGCTGGGGGTGCCTCTGTCGACGGTGTTTTGGTTCTTCGTGGTGGCGGTGCTGGCGGTGCGAAAAGGCGGCCAGTTGTTGAGTCTATCGTTCTGGCAAACGGTGCCGTGGCGGGGGCTGCTCGCGCGCCTGGTGGCCGCCGCGGTGCCGGGCGTCATCTTGTATTTTATCTACGCGCAAAATCACGACTACTCAGTTCTCCACTACGTCGTGGCGGGTGTGTCGTACTTCGCCGGTTATTTAGCGCTGTGCTGGGTGTTCCGCCTGCTCACTTTGGACGACATCAGATCACTCCTCGGCAAACGCCTCTCGGAATCTAACTCCGTGTAGGCCGCCGCGGCGCGGTCACGTCTGATAGTCCAAAGGTCAGTTGCTGCGGGCGGGGATCAGACTGTTGAGAGAGAGGAAACCACGGTCGTACCGCATGATCAGTACGCACGCGGCGATCAGGAGAATATTACGGATCAAGCTGATCAGGTCGACGGGTGTGCCACCGTCTGAGCCGAAGCAGCCGCAGTCGATGACCATGCCTTTGACCAGAACAATCCCGATCGCTACGGTGAACATCGACGTCAAAAGCAATATCGCCGCGGCCGCTTGACGGGTGAACAATCCGACAATCAGGAAGGTTGCCGCCACTGCCTCCGCCCACACTACCGACAGCGCGAAAAGGTTAGAAAGACTGACCGGTATGATCTGGTACGACCGGACAGCAATGGCGAATTGATTCGGATGGAGGATCTTTTCGAACGAGGCGTACACAAAAGTCACACCGACTATCAGGCGCAGAAGCAGTATGATCTCTTTTCTCCTGAGGAATCCCATTGGCTAGCCTTCGTTGTCCGCGCTTTCGGATTTATGACCCGCGTTTTGCCAGTCTTCCATCCCACCCGTGAAGACCACCACATCGGTGTAGCCCAGGATTTTGAGCTCGGTTGCCAATTGATCGCTGAAGTCGCAAGTGGGACTCCAGCAGTAACAAATAACGGTGACATCGGTGGGTACCAACTCGGTCAGTCCGTCGTAGTATTCCGGCAACCGGTCGTACGGTATGTTAATCGCACCGGGGATGTGACCGTCGTCGAACGCTTCCGGGGCGCGGGCGTCTATGATGTAGACGTCCCCACTATCCATCATCGCCTTGACTTGACCCACCGTCACCGATCCCTCGGGGATCCCCGTCTGGGATAGTGTCGCCGCTTCGGCTCCACCGTGGCTGGACTGGGTCGGGTCCGCCCCGTCGCGGGCCGTGGAAACGGGCTTGATGTGCTGAATAAGCGGCATGGATTGGCTCCTTACGGCGTTGTGAAGGACGCCGACCAGGGTGGCCAGGGCGATAATGACGATTCCGCCCACGATATCTCGAATGAAGTTGTTCATCGCTGACTCTTTGAAACTCCTTAAGATACTGCATAAGATGGCGGGTTTCCAGGACTTATTGTGAGATATTGTAC
>CBDVBX010000316.1:0-3179 GCA_965372335.1 uncultured bacterium
GCGAGTGCTAAAAGATCCATCTGCGACTCCGGTGTCCGATCGCCCCCGACACCGCTTTTGTGCAGTGCTTCCGCGAGTTTGAAAGCCACGCCGGCACCGCACAGTGATTTATGCGGGTATGATTCGCCAGGGCGAACCGGGTTGAGCATCACGCCGGCCGTCTTACCGTCGGCCGGAAACTCGTGGTGGTCGCACACGATCACATCGATACCGTTGTTTTCGAGCCTGGCGATCAGGTCGGCATCCGAAGTTCCGCAATCGACGGCAATCATCAAACCGACGCCGTTTTCGATCGCCCAATCGACGGCGCGTTCGGCCAGACCGTATCCGTCTTTGCGCCGGTCGGGCAAAAACCGGTACACCTTCTCGAAGACGTCTCTTAGATAGTGATACATGAGTGCCGTGCCCGAAATCCCATCCACGTCGTAGTCGCCGTGGATCATCAACGTCTTATTCGTGCCGGCCGCTTTTTCCACCATCGACACGGCCTCGCGCATGTTGTCAAACGCGAATGGGTCTCCCGCGTCGGCCTCAGATGGTTTTAGATACCGGGCGATGTCTTCTAGGTCACCGATGCCGCGCGAAACCAGGAATCTGGCGGCGGCGCGTGGGAGGTGTAGTTCGTTGGCGATCTTCACCGCGAGACCGTCGTCGATGTTTTTCTCTTGCCAGTCGTACTTGTTCAGAACAAATCTCCGTTGGGTGATATAAAAAAGCGCCGAGCAGCCCGTAAGCCGAGTTCTGTTCCCCCCAAAGAGGGGCGATGATCATTTATCTAGGGCTCTCCTTGCGGAGAGCCTCGAGCGACCAACCCGACGGTCAAACGAAGCGAGGCGTCTTCTCCCGTCCTATTTGGTCTTGCACCGAATGGGGTTTACCTAGCTTCCGCCGTCTCCGGCGGAACTGGTGAGCTCTTACCTCACCTTTTCACCCTTGCCACCCCCGGAGGGGTTCGGCGGTTTGCTTTCTGTGGCACTTTCCTTGGAATCGCTTCCACTGGGCGTTACCCAGCATCCCGCCCCGCGGTGCTCGGACTTTCCTCGAACGGCTCGAGGCCGCTCGCGATCATCTAGGCTACTCAACGCTGGTTATATTCTATACCTGTGCCCCGACATCCGCAAGCCCCGGGGGGTGGGTGAAATTCCCCCTCGCAGCGAGGGGGAATTTCACCCAATTCTGGGGCCCGCCGTCTGGCCGCGCTGGCCAAAAAGGCGCGGGCTAGCGGCGTCGATCGCGCGGCACTGACCTCAATCTTCCGGGAGGTCTTTGTCGTCGAGGCAGGCATTTACCAATTTGTCGGCGAGTTTATTCTCTTTGCGCGGGATGTGGGTAACGGCGACCGATCTAAAATCATCGACCAGACTGTTGGCGCGGGCGTAGTACGGCTTGAGGCCTTCGTTTTTTACTTTGTAGGTACCTTCGAGCTGCCGGACTACCAGTTCGCTGTCTGATTTTACTTCCAGCTTCTTGGCTCCTAGCTGGCTCGCAAGTTCCAGAGCATATATCACGCCTTCGTACTCGGCCTGATTGTTCGTGGCCTTACCGAGTCGTTTTGCCCGCCGGAGCAGTTCGCTGCCCGAACCATCGAAGAGGATCACGGCGCAGGCGGCTTCACCGGGATTGCCGCGAGACCCGCCGTCGCTGTACGCGACCGCATCCTCGAGCGATCCAACCTTGGCCTGGCGTTTCTTCCTCTTTTTGCCGGGCACTTCGCTGCGAAGTGCCCGAAGGGCAGGCGCCAGTTCTCGGAACAACAATTCCGCTTCCGCCGCTGTTACGCCGGCCTGACGCATTGCCTCGCCGGGCGATTCGCCATGCGAAATCGCGTGAAGGGCGACGGCCACACGTGCCGCTACTTCGGGATCAATCGGCATAATGAATCAATATCCGCCCGCAGGCCTGGCACGTGATGACTTTGTCGTTTCTTCTTATCTCGACGATCAATTGCGGTGGTTGCTGTGCACCGCACCCGCCACACCCCTCACCTTCGACGCGCGTGACGGCCACTGTGCCGAGTTTGGCAAGAATTCTATCGTATCGCTTTGTGAGCGCTGGATCGATTTCTTTTAAATACCCGGGCTTTTGCGTTTCGAGGTTCTTGATTTCGTCCTCCAAAAACCTCATTCGCTCTTTTATTTGGTCAATATCTTTTTGCTTCGCCGCTTTTTCTTCTGAGAGCTTTTTCAATTCGGCGTCGTGGTCGGCGCGATGATCGTCCAACTCGTCCATGAGCCACAACAGCCGTTCCTCCTCAACGTCGATCTCAGACTTCATCGTGTCGATCTCTTTGAGACACGCCTGGTATTCCTTGTTCGACGTCGCTTGCATCAAATCACCTTGGAATTTCTTGATTTTCGCTTCGTGGTCCTGAAGAGACGCCTCCAAGTTCCGGCGTTCTTTTTGCTTCTCCTCGAAATTCGAAATGGATTTCCGTTCCGCATCTTCGATCTTGGCAAGCGCCTGCTCTGCCCACAACAGTTTTTCGGGCAATCTCGTCAATTCCCCACGGCTTTCGGTCAATGTCGAATCGACCTTCGCTACCGCGACCAATACGTTGAGATCGTGCTTCAAATCGGCCATCTTCGATTAGCTCCGTTCTGGGAATAAAAAAAGCCCCTCCGTATGGAGGAGCTTTTCAAACGCTCACGGACGCGCACTGAGCCTGCGCTCCCGGGTTTCGCAATATTTTCGCTCGGACAGTCATCAGGCATTGTACAATAGACCGACTCGCCACCGAAGTCAAGGCCTGAAACCCGGGAACGTCGTTTTAAGAACTCCGAGATCGGCTACACGTTTGGTCCGGGTTTACCGTCAGTCGAGCAAGAGAAAACTCACCCCTACCGACACTGTTACCGAGATCTGCCCCGGCTGCGTGGGCCCACCAGGATTTTGCTCGATCCTTTGTCGCCGCCCTGCTGGCGGCATAAGACGGACGGCCGGAGATCCCTACGTGGGAGAATATCCGGCTAGCGCACGATCGCCAGTTTGGTCTGCGCCGTCAGACCGGCTTCGGTCACGAGCTTTACAAAATACACGCCCGAGGCCAAGCTGCCGGCATTCCATTGCAGGGTGTACTCACCCCCAGCGGGGTATGCTTGCGGGGCGCGTGAACCCACGAGCCGACCGGCCACATCATACACCCTGAGCCCGACGCGATCGGAGGCGGCTAGCTCGAACCG
>CBDVBX010000317.1:0-3103 GCA_965372335.1 uncultured bacterium
ATTATAGCTCGTAGGACGCAGACGCAGCTCGTACTCGTGTTTCACAACCTCTCCTGGCACGTGTGTTGGTCGAAGATACCCCATATGCGCTTACTTCCCAATAACAACCCTAATGATATCGCATTGTCAATTCGACAGTTACAAGATTTTTCAGTAGCCACACCAAGATTGTGCTGTATCCGCGGGCTTTTCCTCTTATAATTACTGGATACGCTTCCTAAATCTTCTGAGAGTTTTCACCAGGCGCGCATTGGGAGGAGATTCCGCATGTTCAACAAGCTCGCAGTACTACTTGTGAGTGTCGCGCTGGCGGCCACGTTGGTCGGCTGCAGCGACGAGTCAATCGTCCCCACCGATAATGAGCAGAGCAACATCACAGCTCTGGTCCGGGGTGAGATCGACCCTGGCGGCGGGTCGTTCGAATACGAAATCGAGCCGTCCGGTGGACGTGATCCGGGTACCGGCCCGTTCATTCTCCGGGGTAATAACATCCACTATGTAGACAGCTTGATGTCACTATCGGTCGATTTTTCCATTGAAAACAACGGTGCAGTGTCTCATCCCGAACCAATCGGGCTCACTTTTGTCAACTTTCTTCCCAAAAACGTGACGGTAAAAAACCCGGACAACGACGAACACGGCCCCGGCGCTGGGATCCTGTTCGAGTTCGAAAACGACGACGGTAAGTGGACGCCGGGCGAGAAGAGTCTTCCTCGCGCCGTCCAATTCGGCGTCGATGAGGGTACGTCGATCGGTTTCATAGGTCACGTCAGTATTCCAGTGGATACCACGCTGGGAGCGATTGGCGGCGTGGTGTGGAACGACCTGAACGAAAACGGCGAAATCGATGACGACGAGCCGGGAATTGGTGGGGCGACAGTGTATCTCGTTGCCAACGGCGATCCCGAGGTAACGCTGGCAAACGCCGGCGACAGGTGGCGCACCGAAACCGGTCGCGACGGCAGCTACCGTTTCGAAGGGCTGGAATCTGGACACTACCGGGTCATCAAGGACGTTTCCGACCGACACTGGAAACCGACGACACCGACGATGATCGACGTGATCCTCGTCCAGACAGATGGCAAAGTCAGCGATTTCTTGATGGCAGACTTCGGTTGTGTGTTTGGAGAAGAACCGCCCCCTCCGGCTCATATCGAGGTCGGCGATTACGTCGCGGTCAACGGGGAGTTCACCGACGATCCAGATTACCGGATCGTGGCACGCAGTATAGAGGTCCTAAGATGCGAAACACCGCCGCCGCCAGACACATTGCGGACGCTGTCTGGCCACGGCGATCGCTGGGACGACTGCGACGATTGGGACCATGATTGGGACCACGATTGGGACGATTGGGACGGCTGTCATGATTTCGCCTGTTGGGGCTTGAAAAACGAGCTTCGCGGACCCGTGACCGACATCAATCGCGACGATTGCATGGTCGAGATCATGGGATCTTGGGTGAGCTTCGCGCTGTGTGACACTATGTGTGACGGTGACAAACCGGAGTTATCGGTGGCGAGGTTGGACGGAGATCACTGGGGCCCTTGGATCGATTTCGATGACGTCGAAATCGGCGACCGAATACGGGCACGCGTATTCCGTCATCCGAGCGACGGAAAACTGTACGGTTACCGCTTCAAAGAATGGAACGGTACGCCGGAGAAGGTGTTCGGCAAAGTCGAACGGCTCTCTGAGCCCGACGGCCGTTTGGAGGCGATCGTGGTTCTCGGTGTCTTGGTAGAGGTCACCGAAAACACCGATATCTACTACCACGATTGACCCCGACTCGCCGGATGTTATAGCTCGTAGGACGCGGACGCAGCCCGACTCGCCGGATGTTATAGCTCGTAGGACGCGGACGCAGGCGGTCGACAGCCGTCACCGTGGTCGAAAAAGCAAGCGCCCTCTCCGTTGGAGCGGGCGCTTGCTCATTTATGAGTTTGACCGGGTTTCGCCGAGCTGAGATCGCGCGGCCTTATACCCGTCGGGCCTACCGGCCCCGCTCGGGGAGGTATGAGTGTCATTTTGCCGGTCGTGTCTCCGAGCCTCGTTGTGGCAGTGTAAAAACAGCTTCACGGCGGCGCAATTTGGCGTAAACGGATAATGCGAAGTAATCCTTCAACAGTGGCATCCTCATCAGAAGATTCGACAAGTGGATGGCGGGACCAAATCGCTTGAGCTGTGGATTGACTGTGAGGAAATCGAACTCCCATCCAGCATCATCAACATACTCCAAGAACTCCGAATATCGCATCAGGTTGAGACCGCCTACTATCTCTTGATAGCAAGTCGCTGAATCGGTGGGTCTGAATCGTTCTTTTCGAAGTCGCAGCATGGCCTTTTCTGAGTATATAACGCCACGCCACGGTATCTGCACTCGAAAAAAGTTACGCATGTGGTCACCGAACGGAGAATGAAAAAGCGGGCCAAAGGCAAGCACTGCCACACCGTTCGGCTCGACCAGCTGACCTAGTCTTTGAAGAAACCCTTTAGGATCCTCGATATGCTCCAAGGCTTCATGGGATAGGATGACGTCATATCGGTCCGGCGGTTTCCAACGATGTATATCGTCACAAATGAAGCGCACAGTGTTCTGTACTTGCGTCTGCTTCGCGTACACCTCAGCCGTCACAATATTGCGCGGCATTATGTCGATGCCTGTTACGTACTTCGCCCCAGCCCGTGCTAGCGCTATGGTGATGTCACCCGTGCCGCATCCAATATCCAAATAGCGAAACTCTTCGTTTATCGGGAAATGGCCTTCAAAACGGCGCAGAAGCTTTCTGAGACGGAATTCCGCTTCGTCAATACTGAATGAGGACTCGGATCTTGCGCGATCGTTCAGGTCCTCTTCTGTAGCTATATTGCGGCTATGCGATAACGAACGCAGGATCAGATAGTCTATCTTTTCTCCAAGCATTCGAGTTCCTCACTTGGCGTGGGTGTCAACGCCGCAGATCACGATGAAGAACATAGAAGTGGTTTCATGACACTAAGGTCTCTCATACCCGTCGGGGCTGCGGCCCCTCCAGGTATAAAGCGCATTGTATGACACTAAGGTCTCTCATACCCGTCGGGGCTGCGGCCCCTCCAGGTATAAAGC
>CBDVBX010000318.1:0-3077 GCA_965372335.1 uncultured bacterium
GCAAAAAACACATATAACCTATTAACATTATTAAAGTTGCGCGTTTTCATTACAGGGATCCCACCTATTCAGTTGGTTGTTCGCTTCTTGGGAAAATCCTCCTTAAATACGCAAAATCTGTACCCGAAAGAATAACGTAATTCGAGGAACCTCACGTAGTAACGGCACCTTCAATTATGGCGCCAAGAATCTCGCGAAACGCAATCTGACCCTGCTCACCTTCTATTGTATCCCATCGCGAACCAAATATGAATACGCCGACTCGAGTCGGCCGAGTCGTTTTGCGCACCCGCTCAATCCGAGGGGAGCCGCGGGGGTTCCTTCTTTTCATCCGAACGCATGGTGATCTCGGTTTGAGGAAGCGGTATCTCGATGCCCTCTTCGGCAAAGCGGAGTCTGACCAACCGGGGAAGCTCGGTGAGCAGCGGCCACCAATCGGCGTTTCGTGTCCACGGTCTGACGTCGATCTTGATCCATGAATCCGCCAGATCGGAAACAAAGATCAACGGCTCTGGTTTACTAAGCACTCGCTCGTTGTTGGTCAACAAATCTCGGATTATCTCCAGCGCCCGATCGACATCTTCGGCGTATCCGATACGGACCTTGATCTCGACGCGCCGGACGGCCTCTGCCGACCGATTCTCGATGACTTCTCCCCAAATTTTGCGGTTGGGAACGAGAAGCCGACGGTTGTCGAATGTAACCACAGTGGTGTTTGCCAGCCCCATCGCCCTCACTGTCCCCACGACGCCACCGGAAACAGTGATGATGTCGTCAACATCGTAAGGGCGTGTCAGCAAGATGAAAAACCCCGCCGCGAGATTGGACAGGGACTCCTGGAGGGCAAGCCCGAGAATGATGCCGGCAACCCCCACGCCGGCCAGGAGAGTCGTCGGGTTGACGCCGAGAAACCACAAACCGGCAATCAACCCGAGAACGTTGGCGAAGGGATAGATCATCCGATTAACCAGGTCGGCCATGAGCCGCGACAGTTTGGACAGCCCCAACAAACGCGCCAAACGCCAGCCAAGCCGAAATCCGAGCCTAAAAGAGAAGATGAAGGCCAGTATGATGAGCACTTTTACCAGGAATGCCGGCGTACTTTCCTTGATCCACTTCCAGGAGTCTTTCAGGAAATCGTGAACCAACCCGACGAGAACTCTAGGGTCGAGGACCCTTTCGGTGACTTTTCCGGTCGTCTGGATAATGAACTGGCGGTACTGAGTGACGTTGACTCCCCTCTTGGCCAGCAGATCAACTTTTCTTCCGAGACTGTTCGCTATACCCTCCACACGGCGGTTCGCGTATTGGAGCCGAGTGCGATCGGCGGCCATGTCTGCTTCCGGCGCGCCGGCGCGCTCGGCGTCCTTGATTCTTGTTTGTAGTCGATTACGCTCGTTAACCGCGATCTGGAGTCTTCCCACCAAGTTTTCGGCGCGGTTGGTCAATATCCTTTCCAGTCGATCCCATTCCTCGCCGGTGCTCAACCCGAGTGAATCGGCCGTTGTGAGCGTGTTGATTTTGGCGGTCAATAGGTCATCGAGTCTGTCTCTCGATTTGTTAATACTCGCCTCGATGTCGCCCAATTCGTCGGTGGTGGCGGACGACCTTTGGTCACGCAGGTCGTCGATCTCTCTCGACCATTTATTGTAGGTACGGTCGTAAAGATCAGCCTCCGCGGCGAGGAATTCCTTGAATCGCCGCTTGATGTCCTCTGTCGGAATTCCATCGGCATCCAGTTTGGGGATGAGATCCAGGAGTTTGGGTTGATCTTCCTGCATCTTTTCCGCGTACCGTCTAGCCTGAACAATGAGCACCTTCTGGGCCTCTCGGTCCTTCCCTTTTGACTTGTCCTCGAGGACGAAAATGCTGTCCAAGGAGGCCTCGAGATTGTTCATGAGATCTTGGGCGCGCACGAGGTCGGGGGGTATTGTGTCTTGTAGCGCGGCGGTCTGCTCTTCGCCTGTTTCCTGCGCCACCGGTGATCCGGCCCCCGCAATTACCAGTAGTGCACAAAGAGCAAACAGAAAATGGGTGAGACGTCTACGCACGGGTGACTCCTATTCTTCTTCGGACATGTCGGCCGAAACGGTGATCGAATCCTGTTCCGCTACCCAACCCCCACCGAGCGCCTGATACAGCCTCACGATCGATGTCAACTGGAGTTGCATGGTCTCCGACGCCTTGAGCTGCGACGAAAACAGCGACCGCTGCAGGTCGAGGACCTCGAGGTAATTGGTCCTGCCGCCGTCGTAGCGCACCCACGAGAGTTCGGAGGCATTCTGAGCTGCTTCCATCTGCCGGCGGCGAGCGTCGAACTCAGCCCGGTACGTACGAACCGCTACCAAAGCGTCGTCGACTTCGCGGTAGGCATTGAGGATCGTCTGTTCGTAACGATTGAGGAGCTGCTCGGTGCGTGCAATTTCGACTTCTATCTTGTTGCTGATCTCACCGGCGTTGTAGATCGGCCCGAACAACTGCGCGCCCAGACCGAAGATACCAGTTGTCTGATCGGAAAACTGCGCGCCCAAATCGGCGTTGAGGTTGAATTGCGGAAACCGGAGCGCTTTAGACGCTCCTATACGCGCCGTTTGCGCGTGGAGTTGACGCTCGGCTTGTAAAATGTCCGGGCGTCGCCGGAGTAGTTCAGACGGGAGCCCCGTCGGAATATCGGGCGGGAACACCTGATCCTGCAGAGAGAGGCCGCGCTCGATAGCGTCGGGTGGTTGTCCCATGAGCACGCTGATCGCGTTTTCGGTCTGCGCTCTCAAGCGCTCGAAGGTTTGGACCTGGACTTCGGCCTCGAATACCTGTATCTGGGCTTGATTGAGATCGACTTCGGTGACCATACCCGCGTCGAATCGCGTCTGGACGACCTCCAGCCTCTGCTTCCACAATTCGAGTGTCCGTTCGGATATGACCAAACGGTTGTCGAGGTCGCGCAGCAGCAGGTAGGAACTGGCAACCTCGGCGACGAGCGAGATCGTTACTCCACGGTAGACCTCCTCAGTGGCGAGGAGCTCTTGCAGGGCCGCTTCTTTCGTCCGCCGGATCCGTCCCCACAGATCAATCTGCCA
>CBDVBX010000319.1:0-3074 GCA_965372335.1 uncultured bacterium
AATACCTCCGATCATAAGTTTGTCGTGCTAAGCCGAGCTTAATTCCGATCGTACGCAGATGGGAGATTCAATGGCGCATACCCGGCTCGGCGAAGTGACGGCACCGAACACCAATCGTCTGTTTCAACCACGCGCGGTCGACCTTTTTTTGATAGCGGGCGTTTGCGTGGCTTACTATGTGACCGCCCAGCTCGGCTTTCTGTTGGCCGTTCCGCCGGGAAATGTAACGGCGGTATGGCTGCCGTCGGGGATAGCGCTGGCGGCCGTGCTGATCTTCGGATACCGTTTGTGGCCCGGCATCTGGATCGGATCGCTGGTCCTCAACGCGAGCTTTCTGTTCAGTACTCTACAAGCGCTCGAGCCGGCTCGCTCGGGCGCGGCGGCGTACTCTCTCATTATCGGGTCGGCGATCGCGTCCGGTTCCACACTCGAAATACTCCTCGCTGCGTATCTTCTGCACCGCCTGACCGGCGACAGGACGATTTGCCAGAGCGGGAAAGCCGTTATCACCTTCGCCGTTTGTTCCGGAGCGCTCAGTTGTACGGTCGGGGCGACGGTCGGAGTGGGAAGTCTCCTTTCGGGCGGTTTTCTGGAGTGGAGCAACGTGGGAATGACATGGCTGACGTGGTGGCTCGGCGATACCACGGGCGTGCTGCTGGTCACGCCCCTTATCATGACGTTGCGGGTGAATTCAACGATTCTGTGGTCGAGAGGAAGGATCGTCGAAGCCGTTGTCCTCTTCGCTCTGGTTTTTATCGTCGGTTTTCTGCTGTTCGGCAACACGCTCTTCGCGACGGGAGGCAGGCTTGGGCTGGCTTACCTTGTGATTCCGGTTCTGATTTGGCCGGCGTTCCGGTTTACCCAGCGAGAGACGGCGATAGCGGTGTTTCTGGTTTCGGCCATTGCATACTGGGGTATGGTGAGTGGACACGCACCGTTCGGAAGCGGATACACTGCCCAGGGAATTTTGCTCTTCCAGGGGTTTGTGGGGGTCGCCGCCGTAACGACTTTGACTCTATCCACTGATATCGCCCACCGCCGGCGCGTCGAGCGGAATTTGTTCCGTTACAAGACAGCGTCCCTCCAGACGGCCGACCACTGGATGCTGACGGACCTCGATGGGATCATACGGGACGTCAACCCGAGTTTCGAGAAAACCACCGGCTATTCGGCCGAGGAAGTACTGGGCAAGAAACCGGACATACTGAAATCCGGCGAACACGACGATTCGTTTTTCAAGAACATGTGGACCACCGTACTGTCGGGCCATGTGTACAGTGGTGTGGTGGTCAATCGGAAGAAGAACGGAGATCTGTTTTATGAACTGAAGACGATAACGCCGATCAGGGACGATATTGGCAGAGTCACACATCTCTTGTCTCTCGGCAAAGACATCACGGATGTCAAGGAAGTGGAGTCTGAACTGCAAACCACTACCGAGTCTCTGGGACGAGCCTATGAACAGTTGTTGGCTTCCGAATCGGCGTTGATCAGACAGAACAAGATTCTGGAGTCCGTCCTGAATAGCATGAAGGAAGGCGTGGTGGTGGCAGACGAGAAGGGTCAGTTCGTATTGTTCAACCGCTCGGCGGAACAGATGATCGGTATCGGTTCCACCGACTCGAGTCCCAACCAGTGGACGGCCCGGCATGGAGTGTATTCATCGGAAACCCTCGATATATTTCCCGCAGAAGATCTCCCCCTGATCCGCGCGTTGAAGGGGGAGGATACCGAGAACGTGGAAATGTTCATCCGTAATCCGGAGAAAGCCGAAGGCGTATGGCTGTCCGTGAGCGGGCGGCCCTTGAGAGACGAGTCAGGTGATGGAATCGGCGGCCTGATCGTGACACGGGATATTTCGGAGCGAAAACGCATAGAGGCGGCGGAAAGGGAACTCGAAGCCAACAAGGCTGAGCTCGCGGCCGCGAAGAAAATCCAGAAAAAGTTGTTCCCCGACGCCGCGCCCGACATTGACGGCTACGACATGGCGGGGGCTACATATCCGGCCGTGGCGACTGGCGGCGACTATTTCGACTATATGGTTATGCCCGATGGCCGGCTGGTCGCGTTGATAGGAGACGTAAGCGGCCACGGCTTCGGACCGGCGTTGCTCATGGCGTCGACGAGGGCGTACTTGCATGCCCTGCTTTTATCCGATACCGAGGTGCCGAAAACGCTGGAGATCGTCAATCGCCTGATTGCGAATGACACGGCCCCGGAAGACTTCGTGACTTTGATTCTGGTCAATATAGATCCGGTGGCCCGCACGCTTGAGTATGCGAGCGCGGGACATACGACGTGTTATATACTGGATTCACTGAATAACGTCAAATCGAACCTGGCCAGTACGGGTACTCCGTTGGGCGTGGTTTCCGAGGCGAATTTCGGGGGAGCGCCGAAATTCGATCTGGAGCGGGGCGATACCATCGTCCTTATGACAGACGGCGTAATCGAAGCGGAGTGCGTCGACGGAGAACCATTCGGCGAGCGGCGGGCTTTGGAAACAGTGAGCGCCAACAGTCGCAAAAACGCCGCGGAAATCGTCAAGTCGATTCGCGATGAAATTTTCGCGCAGTGTCAAAGCACGCAAGACGATGACATCACGGTGGTCGTCATCAAGGTACTTTGACAACGCGAATCCCCTCATTGCGGCTGGCCAGATGACAAAGTCATCTGCCACTTTATCCGTCACTACAGATCGGGTCTGTCGGGGTTTCATTAGACAGAAGAAAACTGATTAGACGACGCGCAGACTCGATAACAAACAGCCGCTCCTTCAATAACCGACATATCAATCATTTGCGTTTTCATCTTTAATCGCCTTCCTAAACCGAGTGTCGCCGAAGGGATTCGACCGTATCGCATTTTTTTGTAGCGCATACGACGCAGCCAGCCCTACGCGTGGAATATTATAGCGCGTAGGACGTTCGGACCCCTTCGGGGGCAACAAGCGATCCGTTCCCAAAGAGTTATGCCTACGGCTTAAGACGCCCTCGGACGGTAGCAGCGAGCTTTGAAAGTCGCTTGACTCCTTGTTACGATCGGCCACCACTGCCTCACCGTCTCAAAGGGCT
>CBDVBX010000320.1:0-3064 GCA_965372335.1 uncultured bacterium
ACCCCATAATCGGAGACAACGGGTTCTATAAACTCCCTGAATCCGCTGGACAGGATAAAAATACTGTCGGCGTGTGTATCGAAGAACTCGGTGTTTCTTTTAAATGAATCCGAGACTTCTTCTCTGAGTTTTTCTATCAGTTCAGACAGGTGGTCTTTGTGAGCCGATAATAAGGCGATTCTTTTCTCGAGAGATTCACGGAAGGACATCCCCCCTTCCATCCCATGATCTGTAATCTCCTTTATCTTCTCTAGTTTCTCGCTTTTCTGGGGATCGTCTGCAAGTGATATCTCCCCCAGAACATCGAGCGCCTCCACTTTTGTAAACGTGCTGTCGAAATCGATTATGAAATATTTGCGAGTCTGCACTTCAGCGCCTCACTTGGGCGGGTAAGAATGGCGAAAGAGAAATTCTCTCTAGGATATCTTAAAATTGTTTTAGAATATTGGGCAAAACCGCTGTATGATCATGGAAACAGAGATGGATGTTAGCACACATCGGCTATCCGGGCTTCGAATAATTAGCCATCAAGGACATTTGCCCGTTACCTTGGCCGGACCCTGCGGTTTCGTTCCAGCGACGGTGTTTATATGACGGAAAAGTGGTTCACAGGTGACTGCGACGAGGTTTGGACCGTACTGGACGCTGCCCCGCTTCCGCTCATCGTCAGCCGCGTGTCCGACGGAACCGTCCTCTACGCCAACCCGCCTCTTGGTTCTCTCGTCGGGTTGAGGCCAAGCGAACTGGTCGGGCAGATGACTCCGGACTACTATGCGGATCCCGAAGACCGCAGGGCACTGGTCGCAGCCCTCGAAAAGCACGGCCAGGTGACCGGCTACGAGCTGCGCCTGAAGCACGTGGACGGGGGCGAGCGCTGGGCGGTCGCGTCGGTGGTCGCCATCGAGCTCAGAGGCGAGGCGGTAATCGTCGCCGGCCTCAACGACATCACCGGTCGCAAATTGGCCCAACTGGCGCTGGCGGAGAGCGAGAAGCGGTTCCGTGTACTGGTCGAAAACGCCAACGACATCATCTACATGCTCACACCCGACGGGATCTTCACCTATGTCTCGCCGAACTGGACTTCCATCCTCGGACACGATCTAGCCGAGGTTGTCGGCCAGCCGTTTATGCCCATGATCCATCCCGACGACCTCCCGGCGTGCTTGGAATTCTTGAATGAGGTCCTCGAAACCGGGGAACGGAAAAGCGGCATCGAGTACCGCGTCAAGCACAAGGACGGTTCGTGGCGCTGGCACACGTCAAACGCGTCGGCTCTCAAGGACCCCAATGGCAATGTCGAGGCGTTCATCGGCATCGCGCGCGACGTCACCGAGATGAAGGAGGACAGGTTGGCGCTGGAGAAGGCGCATAGGGAGTTGAAAGAGGCCCAGGTGCACTTGGTGCAGTCGGAGAAAATGGCCGCGCTGGGCAATCTGGTGGCGGGCATCGCCCATGATATCAACTCTCCCGTGGGCGCGATCAGCAGTATGCAAAACACACTGTCGATCGCAATCGACAAGCTCCAGAAGGCATTGATCGAGGCGGCACCCCAGTTGCTCGATGAGAACCGCGAGATCCGCGCGGCACTCGGGGCCATGGTCGATGCCGATCGCGTGATCGGAATGGGCGCCGCGAGGGTGACCGAGATCGTCACGGGCCTACGCCGCTTCGCCCGACTGGACGAAGGAGAGTTGAAGAAAGCAGACATCCACGAGGGAATCGAGGGCGCCGTCACGCTGGTTCAACACGACCTCAAAGGGCGCGTCGAGATCGAACGCCATTACGCCGACCTGGAACCCATTATGTGTTACCCGGGCAAGCTCAACCAGGTTTTCCTCAATATTCTGGTAAACGCATCGCAGGCGATAGAGAGCGAAGGAAAAATAACCATTACGACGTCCAAGACGGGAAACGAAATTCACGTGGCGATTGGAGACACCGGCAAGGGAATCCCGCAGAAAGACCTAAAGTCCATCTTCGACCCCGGATTCACCACCAAGGGCGTCCGCGTAGGCACCGGTTTGGGGCTGTCGATCTGCTACCAAATCTTGCAGCAGCATAAGGGGAGGGTCGAGGTGGAAAGCGAAGTGGGCAAGGGGTCGGTGTTCAGCGTCATACTGCCGAGCGATCTCGAGGAGCCAGCCTTCCGGCCCCGGTGAGAGCCTTTCCCGCGAGCGTATTCATCTGAAGTCGACGCCGGCGGCCAAACACCCGTACACACGATACGCCGCGTTTGCCCGCCGGCAAAACTGCTAGCCGATTCGTAGTTCCCTTTTGGCCTTTTTCAGGAAGCCTTCGACTTCCTCGATACGGCGGCGAATCACGCTGGGTTCGTCTTGGCGCCTCACTCCCGATATCGAGTGTTGCAAAGCGTCCACAGCAGCGCCGAGCATTTTGAGCGCCCCTTGATACTGACTAGGCTTGGTTTCCATTGGCATCTACCCCCTTTTCACACACTTAGCATATCCACGGAACACTGGAAAGACTTGTTTGTCGACCGGCACTGCGGGACGTGGCTCCGAGTCATTACCGAATGTGGCTCGACAAGCGCTTTTCGTATCATGGAAGTCGGATTTTGTCAACTATAACTGCGCGCAAGTGCACGTGAGTGCACGCAAGTATACCCAAGACTCCCAATTGCCTTCGTCGACTCCGCATTTTGTCCTTTTTCAAGGGGGCCCTAGATGGCGCCATTACCGGGCTATTCGCCGAAAATTCACCTTTTCAAAAGCATACCAGATGGTGTATAATGGTTCCCGGACCCAGAAGTTATAGGTTCAACTGAGTGTGACAGCACGGTCCGTCCGTTGGGTTAACGCGTCCCGCTGTACACGCCCCCTTAAATCTTAGTTCACGCTTACGCACGTTTACCACCATTTGTAGGAGGGTGACATGAAGCGTTCACTGCTAATCGCGTTTTGCTTAGTCTTAGGTGCCAGCATGGTCTTCGCGCAGGCTGGCTCAGTCGGTGTGTTCTCCGATGCGGGTGGAACCAACTGTAACATGGTCGATACCGGAGGTCTGGTACAGGTCTACATCAACCACGTCTACACCACAGGCGCCA
>CBDVBX010000321.1:0-3042 GCA_965372335.1 uncultured bacterium
GCGTTGACACCCGGTTTTGAACTTCCCTATCCACATCTACTCAAACACCTTGATCGTGTCATAATATCGGATTTAGACGTTCAAAACCCGGTCTTGACATGGTACACTATATCGGAGTTTTCGATCCGTTAATCTCTGGTACGGCGATACACATCCACGCGCTTTTCACGTTTGCAAAGGAGCCCCGCAATGCGAACAACGTCTACCATAGTAAAAGTTATCTTCTCGTTGGTGCTGGTCCTGCTGATCGCGTCATCGGCGGACGCCCGCAATCCGATTCGTAAGTCGTTTTTCAACACTTATCCGTCGGCCCAAGACACAACTCTGGACAACCTTCCCAGCAACGCCGGCCACTGCGGCGTGTGCCACTACGACTTCGATGGCGGGGGCACGCGCAACTGGTACGGCGCGGCCGTCGAGGTGGCCATCGGCATTTTCCCCGACCAAGAGACGGCGATCCTGTCGATAGAGAACGAAGATTCCGACGGCGACGGGTTTTCGAACCTGACCGAAATCACTTCGCTGCTCTTCGACAACACGCCAACCTTTCCCGGTTTGGCGCCGTCCGATACGTCGCTGGTATCGAATGTCGATCTCGCTGACATCCGCGACCACCTCACACCCTCCGGTGGATCCGACACGACGCCCCCAACCGTAATCGTCCACCTCCCTGCCGGCGGCGAAATCTGGGATGCCAATACGACGCATCCCGTCACGTGGACGGCGAGTGACGCCAGCGGTATTGACTACATCGACATCTGGCAGTCCGACGACGGTGGACTGACATTCAAGCAGGTTGGGGCCAAAGAGCCCGACACGGGCACGTTCGACTGGTTCATCCCCAACCGCCCGGGCGGCTCCAACATTATAAAAGTGGTTGCTCGTGACAACGCCGCCAACTACGGCTCGGGCTCGAGCGGCACTTTTTCGGTAACGGGATTGCCTCCGGGCGCCGTGCCGACAACGATGCGTGACGTCGACTTCGCCGGTTCGCAGCCGTTCGAGGCGAACACGTTCGACGACCCGGACGTCAACTGTAAAACCTGCCACGGT
Organism: uncultured bacterium; assembly: GCA_965372335.1. Taxonomy (GTDB): domain Bacteria; phylum Krumholzibacteriota; class Krumholzibacteriia; order WVZY01; family JAKEHA01; genus CBDVBX01. The sequence continues at coordinate 1,054 of CBDVBX010000321.1, forward strand.
GAATACAACTATCTGGTCGAGCCGTGGTACCAGTGGAAAGGCAGCATGATGGCGCAAGCGATGCGGGATCCGCTGTATCTGGCGACACTGGCAATTGCCGAACAGGATGCGCCATCCGTGGGCGATATGTGCCTGAAGTGCCACACGCCGACCGGCTGGCTCGAGGGCCGTTCGGTCGACACGGACGGTGGATTGTTAAACGCGATCGACCGCCAGGGCGTCCAGTGTGACTTCTGTCACCGTCTGGTCGACCCCGTGTACAAGCCTGGCATCAGTCCGGCGGAAGACCAGGCAATCCTCGACTCGTTGTCCACCGGACCGCCGCCAACGTCGGCCAACGGGCAGTTCGTCAACGACCCGTCGGCGATGCGTCGCGGACCGTACGCGGACGCCATCGCCAGTCACGCGTTTCTGGAGTCGCCTTTTCACCGCGAGAGCGATATCTGCGCGACCTGTCACGACGTGAGCAATCCGGTCTTCAGCGCCGGCGCCACCCCCGGCGACTACGTCCCCAACGCGTTCGACACTCCCCACCCCGACGGTGACCTGCGAAACATGGTCCCCGTCGAGCGGACGTACAGCGAATGGTCGGTGAGCGACTACGCCAACGTCGGCGTCTTCGCGCCCCAATTTGCCGGCAACAAGCCCGACGGTATCGTTTCGAGCTGCCAGGACTGCCACATGCGCGACGTTAGCGGTGTCGGCTGCAGCGAACCTGGTGCGCCCGTTCGCTCCGACCTGCCGCTTCACGATCTAACCGGCGGCAACTATTTCATCCCGGACATCCTCCCGGCATGGTTCCCCGGCGAGGTCGACTCGCTCCGCCTCAACGCCGGAAAACAGCGGGTCATCTCGATGCTCCAGAAAGCGGCCTCGATGGCGCTCGCGCCCGCACAGGCGGGCAACCGACCGGCGGTCAGGGTGACGATCACCAACGAGACCGGCCACAAGCTTCCCTCGGGTTATCCCGAAGGGCGCCGGATCTGGATAAACGTCAAGGCGTACGACATTGGCAACAATCTGGTGTACGAATCGGGTGCCTACGACGCTGCATCCGGAGTGCTCACCAAGGACGCCGATATCAAGGTTTACGAGATCAAGCCGGGAATATCCTCGAGCCTCGGGAACGCACTCGGGGTGCAGGCAGGCGTGTCCTTTCACTTCGTTCTCAACGACACGGTCTATGGCGACAATAGAATTCCCTGCCGCGGTTACACGTATGCCAACTTCGAAGCGATCCAGTCACCTCCGGTGGCGTACACGTATCCCGACAGCCAGTATTGGGATGAGTCGTTGTACGTGCTGCCCCCCGAGGCGAATTTTGTCGAAGTGGCGTTGTTGTACCAAACGACCTCCAAGGAGTACATAGAGTTCCTGCGCGACGAAAACGTGACCAACACGTTGGGTCAGGACCTGTACGACTCTTGGGTTATCCAGGGCAAGGCGCCGCCGGTGACGATGGTGTCGGACTTTACCAGTCTGGTGCTCGATCCGACCGGAGCCGACGACACGCCGAGAACGGTAACGGCGTTGTATCCCAACGCTCCCAACCCGTTCAACCCGACGACCTCAATTCGCTACTCGCTCAAAGAACGGCAACGGGTGTCGATTCGGATATACGATGTGGCGGGACACCTGGTACGTACTCTGGTCGACGAAGACCGGCCCGCGGGCGTACAAAAGGTCGCCTGGCACGGCCGCAACGATCACGGTCAGTCGGTGGCCTCGGGTGTGTATTTCATCGAAATGCGTACGGACAATTTCCGGAAGATCCAAAAGGCGGTGTTGCTCAAATAGAGAGACATTAATGTCATATAGTGACTCTCATGCCCAGAGGGACGCCAGACCCGATGGGTATAGGTAACAATAGTGTCATATAATGCGCCTACACCCCGAGGGGCGGGGGGGGGGGGGCGCCCCCCGCCCCCCCCGGGGTTATGGGGACAAACAAAAAATAGCCCCCCCGGGGGGGGGGGGGCCCCAAAATCG
>CBDVBX010000322.1:0-2978 GCA_965372335.1 uncultured bacterium
GCCCGCGTGGGCTCAAAAGCTCTGTTTCTACAACCGGTTCCAGTACTGGCCCATGGTAATATAGAACGCCCATTCTTCCGGCCCGCGGGCGATGTCGACACCGCTGTAGAGATTATATTGCCGCGCAAGTAGATAGCGAATCCCGGCCCCGACGCTATACCCGTCTCGGCGTCGCCGAACTTCTGGTCCTCTGCAAAAAGCCACCACCTTCGATGTTGTATTCGAACCCGATGTCACGATCGCCAAGGCGGGCGGGTAATAAGTGAGATTCATGGAGACGTAACCGAGAAATACCTGGTAGCGGACGCACACAATGTGGAGCGCATTGTCGACTTGACATTTGCCGTTTCGCATCACATGTTATTGACAGACACCCCCACGCGCAGACCCGCACAGCAAAAACTGATTCCCCACAAAATCCTCACCGATTTAGCCGGACGTGCACGACGGTGCACAGAGATGTTCGTGTGTCGTCTACCGGACCGATGGAGAAGTGCGCTCTGTCTTTCCGGAAATGTCCGGACATACTACCCCGCAATGACGACGCATCACACGAAGGGGGAACGCCATGAAGATTGCTAAATTACTATTCGTGTTGTCCGCGGCAATTGTCCTGTGCGCTGCTGGTAGCAACCAAATGATTCACGCGCAGCAATCAACCGGCAGTATTGTCGGCAAGGTGACGAGTGCAAAAGACGGACATCCACTCGCCTACGCCAATGTGATCGTGATGGGGACCGCTCTCGGTTCGATGTCGCTACAGGACGGCAGCTACAATATCAAGGATGTGCCCGTGGGAAAGTACACGGTGAAAGCGATGATGATGGGGTTTAAGGCCGTGGAGAAGAAGAACATCGCGGTGAGAGCGGGTGAGGTCACCGAGCTGTTGTTTGCGCTCGACGAGACGATCGTATTGAAAACACAGGAGATCGTCGTCACGGCTGAGAAGAAGATGGTCGAGGTGACGGCGTCCGATGCGCACGGCCCGATAACCTCCGAGATAAGCTCCGAGCAGTTGGTGGAGATGCCCGTGGACGACGTGCTCGCGGCGGTTGCTTTGAAAGCTGGCATCGTCAAGCAGGGCGACCAGATGCACGTGCGCGGCGGTCGCCGCGGTGAGATCAGGGTTCAGATCGACGGCGTTGCTGTCGACGATCCCCTCGGCGGGGGTTCGAGTTGCCAGGCGCGCCCGCCCGCCGAGCGGCAATCAATCCGCCGGCCGCGCGAGGTGTGGAATACCGAAAGTTACGACATCATACAGGAGAACGAGTTTCACGACGCGTTAGAAAAGCCGTTTTCTACGTTTTCGGTCGACGTAGACGCGGCCTCGTACAGCAACACTCGCCGTTTCATCAATACTGGGAGACTACCGCCTGCTGACGCGGTGCGCATCGAGGAGATGATCAACTACTTCACCTACGACTACCTCGACCCCGGGGACGAGGCGCCGTTTTCGATCACCGCCGAAGTGACGGGCTGCCCCTGGAACGAGGGCAACCGGCTGGTCCACATCGGACTGCAGGGGAAACGACTCGATCTCGAGGACGCCCCACCCAGTAACCTCGTCTTCTTGATCGACGTGTCGGGGTCGATGCAACCGCCGAACAAGCTGCCGCTGCTCAAGAAGTCGTTCAAGTTATTGGCCGAGCAGATGCGAGCAAAGGACAGAGTCGCGATTGTCGTCTACGCCAGTTCGGAGGGACTGGTGCTCGAGTCGACGCCCGGCGATAACAAAAAGACGATCCTCCGCGCGATCGAGCGCATGCATGCCGGTGGTTCGACGGCGGGCGGCGCGGGTATCAAGCTGGCGTACAAGATCGCCGAAGAGAACTTCATCGAGGGCGGTAACAACCGCGTGATTCTGGCCACCGACGGTGACTTTAACACCGGCGTATCCAGCAATGCCGAGATGGTGCGGTTGATCGAAGAAAAGCGAGAGAGCGGCGTGTTCATCACCGTCCTGGGATTTGGCGTGGGAAATCTCAAGGACTCCAAGATGGAACAAATCGCCGACCACGGTAACGGCCACTACGCTTACATCGACGGGATCTTCGAGGCGCGCAAGGTACTGGTGAACGAACTGGGTGCGACCTTGTTTACCATCGCCAAGGACGTCAAGATCCAGGTCGAGTTCAACCCCGCGAAGGTCAAAGAGTACCGGCTCATCGGCTACGAAAACCGTGTGCTCAAGAAGAAGGACTTCGACGACGACAAGAAGGACGCGGGGGAGATTGGCGCTGGCCACTCGGTGACAGCGTTGTACGAGATCGTACCCGCCGACCAAACGCTGGCCGCGGACACCCAGCGCCGTGCGACTTACACGACTGTGAGCGTTGAACCCAGCGCGTTCGAAACCTCCGAGATTCTGACCGTTCGTTTTCGGTACAAGGCGCCCGACGAGGACACCAGCACGCTACTCGTAGAGACATTGACCGACGACGGAGATCGATTCGAAGATGCGTCGGTAGACTTTCGGTTTGCCGCCGCGGTGGCCGAATTTGGCATGTTGCTGCGGGGTTCGCAGTTTGCGGGCGAGTCCAGTTTTGACCACGTGCTCAAAACCGCCAAGAAAGCAACCGGGGATGACGAGGGTGGGTATCGCCACGAGTTTGTCCGCCTGGTCGAGAAGTCCCGGGAAATCATGGAAGAGTAACGCTGGTTTTCCCCCGCCAGAAACCCGTTGCCCCGGGTGCAGGAGCGCACAACTGAGAGGCCCCACCGCCGATATGGCGGTGGGGCCAGGTTAGCTTCAGTATCGGTGGCGTTGGGTTCCCCCTCTTGGGGGTGATCCCTGACAAGCGCCACGCGCTAGGGAGGCCCCTCTCTACGGGGACGCCACCTCCACTAAGCCGCATCTGTCAGAATTCACTGGATCACCTCCTTGCTGGGCGAACCCAAGATCGGTGAGGCCCAACTCACCCGGCCCCATCGACCGCCCAGGTCGCCGAAGCCGCCGCACATCGGTGCGAATCCTTATG
>CBDVBX010000323.1:0-2963 GCA_965372335.1 uncultured bacterium
GGGGGCGGAAGGGAAGCGAGTCGCCGATGACGGGCTGGTCGACGGCGCACACCGTTGCTCCCGATTGCGCGACCGCCTCCAACCCGCCGTCGCGTTCCCAGCCACCGTGCCGTAATTCCACGGCTACGGAAAATGGGCGAAACGAAGAGACCAGTTGGTCGATCCGCCGTCGATTCGCACCGGTGTTTTTGAAGGACCAGGGGAATTGAAGTAGGACGCGCAACAGCCGGTCGGCATCGAGGAGCGGTGCGATAGAGCGCTTGAAAGCGTCGATCGCCGCCGAGGTGGGATTGGTTTTCGAGTGCGTAAAATCTCTGTGCGCTTTGAGTGTAAATCGAAAGTCTGGATTGCCGATCACGCGCTGCGCCCAACGTCGTGATATTTCTGGCGCCGGCACTCGATAGAATGTGCTGTTGATTTCAATCAGGTTAAAGTAAGATGAAATGAACTCGAGCGGATCGAAATCACGCTGTTTTTTTGGCGGATACACAGACCCGGCCCAGTCGGGATACGACCAACCGGCGGGTCCGATATAAATAGGTGTCCGCAAGCTACATCCTCCGGAAGAGCATATTATATCACACGATCGAACCAAATGACGTGGGCTCCCGACCGCAGTCTCGTACGGAATGAACGCGTTTTTATAGCCGCGTTGATCGTCGTTGCGGCCCTGTTCCGATTTTACCGCATTGGCGCCCAAAGTTTGTGGATCGACGAGATGCTCACGGTGTCGGTGAGCATCCCCAAAGACGGGCTCAACATCTGGAGCTACGTCAAATTCAACATCCACGGTCCCCTGCACTCATTCGTGGTCTACCTGTTCCAGTTGGTGAGCCGCGACGACGCCTGGCTGAGGCTTCCCAGCGCCCTGGCTGGAGTAGGCGCCGTGGTGTACTTTTATCTGTGGATCCGGATGTGGGTGGGACGCTACGTAGCCCAGATTGGCGCCGTTCTGATTGCTGTTCATCCGCTTCTCGTCTACTACTCGCACGAGCTGCGCAACTATTCGTTCCTTTTGTTTTTCGGCATGATGGCGTGTTACTACTTCGAACGCGCGAACCAACACGGCAGGCGGAGCGACCGGATCGGCTACATTCTGGTGATGGCTTGCGCTGCGCTGTCCAATTTTACGGCGGCATATCTGTTTGTTAGTCACACGATAATTTATTTCACTCGGAACAAGTTCCGGTGGTTGTCGGTCAAACGCTGGGCCGTCGTCTCTCTGCTGATACTCGCCCTCATCTCACCGTGGGTGTATCGGATCTATACTTTTATAGATGTCTCTGATTTGGTGACGCCGGTTGTGCCCGGTCAACTCGACGACGCCGATCGGTTGCGGGGCCAGACGACCGTAGCCTGGGAGGCGCTTCCGTACGCCATCTACACGTACTGCGTGGGGTTTTCACTGGGACCGTCTACGCGCGAGTTGCACACCGACAGCCGGGTAAGCTATGTGTTACGGCGTCATGCTGCCGCTATGGCGTGGGCGATGTTTCTGTTCGGCGGATTGTTCGTGTGGGGGCTATGGAGGGCGAAACGCAGCAGCGCGCCGTGGAAGGGCTTGTTGCTCTATCTTTTGGTTCCGATCGTCATCACGTTTGTCCTCAATTGGCAAAACGCAAAAGCGTTCAACGTCAGGTACGTGTTGACGGGGTATGGCGCGTTCATTTGTATACTGGCGATAGGTGTAGCGGACATGCCGCGACGAGTCGGACTGATTGCCACCGGGTTGGTGGTAGCGACGCTTCTGGTCTCTGACTTCAACTACTACTTCGACGGGCGCTACGCGCGCGAGGACGTTCGAGGTGCGGTAAGGTACGTCGACGAACGGATCGAACCGGGTGAGTGCATCTTCGCGCCCACGGTTAGGGGGATCGTTTACCACTACTATCGGGGGATAGAGGAGGTTCACTCTGTCTACAATCCCGATGGACTGCCAGAGCGCGAGACGGACAAACGGCTCCGGCCATTATTCGCAGGGTGCAAATCGTTGTGGTACATACGTGCACGCCCTTGGGTCGATGACCCCGACGGCTACGTCCTCGGGCGGCTGACGGACCGCTACCGGCAAACGCAACTTATTCATTTCAATGGCGTTGAATTGCTCCACTTCGAACCAAAAAATGCGGGGAATTGACGTGTAGTTGGGCCGAATTGTGCATACGAGAGATAGGAGGTCAGGGTGAAGGATCATGCCGTGAAACTCCGGGATAACGTCCACAGCACGGCTGTGGCTTTTTTGTGACGCGATTTGCACCTGAGGTTGACACGACAACACAAGGAGGCAGCCATGCGCTGGACGAGACGCCTCACAATGTCGCTCTCGCTTCTGCTTCTACTCGGTTACTCCGCATGCACTACCGTACCCAACTCGTGGAACGACGACCTACGGCTTGTACAGTCGAGAGAAGATTATGTCGACAAGCACCCGAACGAACAGTTCAACAAGTATATCGAACGGGGGGAAGTGATCAGGGGCATGAACTTCGTCCAGGTATCGGCCTCGTGGGGCCTTCCGGAAACACGTAGGCTATCGAAAGACAAAAAGCAGGAGTACTGGACTTTCTTTGGCAAGGATGAACTTTCGGGGGACTGGACGCGGTATACGTTTGTGTTTGAACAGGGGGCGTTGATTGATTGGAAGCTGGACCGGCATTTCGCCAAGAACGGCGCTTTGACAAACTACCAGACGCCGGGTGGGGAACCGGGTTCCAGTTTGGCCGGGCCGCCGGGTTCATCCAGTTCGGGATCGGACAGACCGTAAATTTCTCCACCGGGGTATTGAAACGGCCCACACGGAACACCGCCGCTCGAAGGCGGTGTTCCACTCTCTCTATTCTCCATTACATCATACTGGATCACTCCCCTCGGATCTTCCGCAGTTCTGGGGCGGACCGTGAGCTCCTTTTCCTCGCCGGCGCCCGCTACGCTCGGCTAACTCGCTTCGCGAGTGGTCCCCGCTG
>CBDVBX010000324.1:0-2948 GCA_965372335.1 uncultured bacterium
CGTTTGACGAGATGGTAAAGTTGGATATTCACTACATCGAGAACTGGTCTTTCCTTCTTGACCTCAAGATAATTCTACGGACGATTCCCGTGATGCTGTTTGGTTTCGGGGGTTATTGATCACGTCTACCGGAGGTATCGATTAACATTGCTTAAAGTTGGTGTGATTGGTTGTGGCTACTGGGGCCCCAACCTGATAAGAAACTTTACCCAGAGTCAAAATTCGGTGGTGTCGATTTGCGCCGACCTATCCCAGGACCGGCTGGATCACATGAAGAGGCTGTATCCGCACTTAGAGGTCACCACCGACTACAAGGACCTTCTTGCGCGAAACGACCTCGATGCCGTCGTGGTAGCCACGCCGCCGGTCACGCACCATGCGATCACCATGGCGGCGCTCAACGCGGGTAAACACGTATATGTGGAAAAACCGCTGGCCGTCGATAGCGCCCAGAGCGGCGAGATGGTTGCGCGTGCGGCGGAACTGGGGCTCACGCTGATGGCGGGTCACACCTTTGTTTTCACCGCAGCGGTCAACAAGATCAAGGAAGTCATCGAATCGGGAGAGCTGGGTGACATTTTTTACATCAGCACGACTCGCGTGAATCTGGGTTTGTTTCAGGAGAACATCAACGTCGTGTGGGACCTCGCCCCGCACGATGTCTCGATTCTCAACTATATTCTCGATTCGATGCCCGAACGTGTGTCGGCGGTCGGACACTCCTACATTCGAGACGGCGTCGAGGACGTGGCGTTTCTTACCTTTGGTTATCCCAACGGGGTTTTGGCGCACGTTCACGTCAGCTGGCTCGACCCCGACAAGATCCGGCGCACCACGGTCGTCGGGAGCAAGAAGATGCTCGTGTACGACGACATCAGCTCTTTGGAGAAGATCCGCATCTACGACAAGGGTGTTACGGTTCAGCCCCATTACGACACGTTTGGTGAGTTCCAACTGGCGTACCGCTTTGGAGACATCTTTATCCCCAAGCTTGACGACAGTGAACCGTTGAAGGTCGCTTGTCAACACTTCATGAAGTGTGTGGCGAACAACGAGCCGTCGCGTAGTTCGGGTGCCAGAGGGCACGAGGTCGTCAAAGTGCTCGAAGCCGCGATCGGTTCGATCAAAGAAGAGGGCAAGATGATTGCGATAGACGCCGTCGAGTCGCCAGCGTAGTACCGTTTTCCGAGCGTCCGGTCTATCCTGTGAAACAAATAGCTGTATCGTTCGTTGCTTCTACGTTTACCGTCGGCGGCTCCGAGCGCGTCTTGTCCCATCTCATCACCCGTCTGCCCACCGATCGGTACCGCGTACGGTTGTACTTCCTCCGCGAATCCGGCAAGCTCGGTCGCGCTCTCTTTGACGACGGCATCGATGGCGCCGAACGTCTGCAGCGTCACCGTTTCGACCCGGGTGCGGCACTCCGCTTGGCGCATTACTTCAAACGTGATCGACCCGACATTTTGTTCGCCCTCGACCACCACAACGCGATGATGTGGGGACGAATCGCCGGGATTTTGGAGAGGGTGCCGAAAACGGTGGTCGCCTCGCACGCGACCGGTCTCTTTGGCGGCAAGCGCAACTTTCGTCCCGCTGACCGCTGGCTGATGGAGTTTACCGACCGTGTCGTGGCGTTGAGCCGCGCGCACGCGCGTTATCTGATCGAAACCGAAGGGGTCGAACCGGGCAAAATCGTCGTGATCGAGAACGGAATACCAGTCGCCGAGTATCACGGCACCGGTGGCGAGGCATCCACTTCGCTGCGAAGTGAACTGGGGCTTCGTCCCCAAGACCACGTCGTAATGATGGTAGCGGCGCTCCGTCCTGAAAAGGCGCACGAGGTGTTTTTGGAAGCGGCGAAGTTGCTCGCCGCCTCCCGCGGTGACATGAGGTTCCTGGTGGTGGGCGACGGAGAACGGCGCGCCGAACTGGAGTCGATGCGATCGTACCTGGGGTTGGATCGATTCGTTCAATTTTTGGGGGTGCGGCGCGACGTGGCCCAATTGCTGCAACTGGCCGACGTGCTCGCTCTGCCCTCGCACCCGGCGGTGGAGACGCTACCGCTTTCGGTGCTGGAGGCGATGGCGGCCGGAGTACCGGTGGTGGCCACGCGTGTCGGTTCGGTGCCCGAGGTGATAACCGACGGTCACACCGGGCTTTTGATCGACCCGGGGGACCCCCCCGCTTTGGCCGGTGCGATCGCGGCGGTGATAGACGATTCCGCACGGTCACGCGCGATGGCGGACCGGGCGAGAGAAGTGGTCGCCGGTCGGTATTCGGTCGAAACCATGGTCGAAGGATACGCGGCGTTGTTCGAGTCGTTGGTGAAACAGTAAAGATTGAGCCGCGGTATTGGCTGGGGAGTCGGCGCGCCACATGGTCGTACTTCAAATCAACAAGTTCTTTTGGCTAAAGGGTGGCTCGGAGCGCTACTTCTTCATGGTTTCCGACGAGCTGGAATCACGGGGCCACCAGGTGATCCAGTTCTCAATGGAACACCCCAACAACCGGCCGTCACCTTACGCCGACTATTTTGTCTCTCGCAAAGATTACGAGGATTCTGGCGGGGCGCGCTCGGCGCTCGCTCGAGGATTCTCGTTTATTCGGTCTCGCGAAGCTGCGCGCAACATCCGCTCGCTGGTACGTGACCACCGCCCCGACGTTGCCCACCTCCACAACATTTACCACCAGTTGACGCCGTCGATCATCGTCGCGTTGCGCGAAGCCGGCGTGCCGGTCGTCATGACGCTCCACGACTACAAGCTCACCTGCCCCAACTACGACCACTTCGATGGAACCGAGTACTGTTACCGCTGCCGCGGCGGCCGGTTTCACCAAGCCGCGTTGACCAGGTGTAACGGGGGTTCGTTTGGCAGGAGCGCACTGCTGGCTGTGGAGGCTTATTGGCAACGCATTTCGGGTGTGTACGGTGGCGTCGATCGCTTCAT
>CBDVBX010000325.1:0-2798 GCA_965372335.1 uncultured bacterium
ACCAGTTGACCACGACGCGTAACTCCGGCGTGGTTGCGGGGAATATCCTGTGGAGTGTACCGGGGTTGATCATCGCGCCCCGTTGTTCTGCGGCACGCTTGGGACCGATCACAACGAATCGCTTCCCATCAGGAAACACGTCAAAATACTGGATATCGACGTGTTCAATTTCCAGAAGGATCTCGGCTCGACCCGGAACAAATTCGGATTCGGTATCGATCGAGACAGACATGATTTTGCTTCCACTCAAAAAGTATACCGTTCGACTGTCGGCCGACCACTTGGGGGTATCGCCTCCGTTCTGCGAAAGTCTCCATTTCTGTCCGGTGACCGGGAAGGGTTGTACGTAGATCTCCGGCTGGCCGGATTCGTCCGACACATAGGCAATCCAACGACCATCGGGGGAAAATGATGGATTGAACTCCTGAAAAGGCGACTCGATTATCGGTTCGGAGACCCGGTTCTCATCGCCCGAAAGCACCCAAATGTCGGCGCTGTTCTCGGGCGAGATTGGCGAGTAACAAAGCCATTTTCCATCACCAGACCACGACCCCACCGTGGCGCCTACACTCGCGCCCGCCAGTTTCTCGGGCTGTCCAGCCCCGTCGGCGGCGGTCTGCCAGACGCCGACGCTACCTCCGCGATTGGAAGCGAACGTTATACTGCTTCCGGAAGGGTGCCATGCGGCGGCGTAGTTGTCCCACTCCCTCGTCAGCCGCGTCATTGTCCCTCGGTGGAATTCATATATCCATATGCTTGCGTTGGCCCCGAGAATCGACACCAATAATCGGTCTCCGTCGGGCGAGATGTTCGCGCCTCCGTATAGATTGGGAGGGATCGGCAGATACTCTACTTTTCCGTCCAGATCGATCGTTGAGAGTTCCGAATAGTAGTGTTCGGGGCCGCCGGGTACATAAACCAACGTGCCGTTCTGCGAAAATGCATAGTGTGCGGATCCGTATCCATCGGAGGTGATAAGGCCGTCGAGAACGGCGAAGGGAGAACCCAGTACTTCATATGTTTCTGGATCGAAACGCACGGCGTAAATCTTACCCCCGCGACCGAAAACTATGTGGCCGGTGCGGACATAGGAAGGACTGGTACCCCCCGGCACCAAAACCCGCGTTTCGCCAGTCTCGAATATGAACAGCGCGACCTCGGCGTCGTCATAGGACAGTATATCTGGCTGGCCGATCGTGAACAAAAGCGCGCGCGACCCCGGAAGCACGTGGGGGAACCGTCGAGTTTTCTCGTTGGCGTCGGGATCGGGCGTTGTTACCGGAGTTGGGGTTCCTCCACCGTCGGGCACGACGTAGATGCCATCATCCGAACCGAAATAGATTCGACCGTCATCGCCCCAGTCCGCTTGCCGAAAATAGTAAGAGACGTCGCACAATTCTACTGGAGCGCCCCCACCGATAGCCACTTTCTTGAGTTTGCCGTGGTCATAGTCCACAAACCCGATCCACTTACCGTCGGGCGAGAAGAACGGCGCCGCCCCACCCGCCGTTCCGTCTATTGGTACGATCTCAAACCCGTCGATGGCACGGCCGCACAAATACGTTTGCAGTGATGGCGTATCGCCAAAGATGACGTTTTTGTCCGGTCTCATAGACGTCACGTAGACGAGGTATTGCCCATCGGGGTTGATCGCAACTGCCGAGCAATCAGGGCGGGGAACGATGGGCAACTCGGCGGATACCGGAATGGAGTAACGCGCCAGAGGTTGAGACACTCGTTCAATGTCTTTGGTGCTTTGGACCGCACGATTCGTCAACCACATACCCGTAGTGAAACCAATCACGCCCAACAACACACCGCTAATGACCGCCGGCCGCAGCAACAAAGAAACCGCCGCGGCGGCAACCAGGCGAAGTACCTCCATCGCGGATTTCTCTGGTCTGCCGTCGTCTGCTCTTCCGGCTGCGAGCGGCTTGAGCGCGGCGGCCAGCCCGCCCATCGTTTGATACCGGATGTCCCGACCCTTCGAGAGCGCCTTTGCCACGATACGTTCTAATTCGGGGGTCGCCTGATTGTTGAAACGGGCGAGTGGCTGAGGATCTTCGTTGGCTATCGAATACTGAATTGCGGCGGCATGTTCGCCTGGAAAAGCGGGTTGGCCGGCGATCATCTCATAGAGAATCGCACCGAGGGAAAAGATGTCCGTTCGCGCATCCACCGATTCGCCGCGCGATTGCTCCGGTGACATGTAATGCACGCTGCCGACGGTCGTCCCATCCTGAGTGAGTTTTGTCGTGCCGATCTTCAACGCAAGCCCAAAGTCGAGAACGTGGGGGTGCCCCTTTGGGTCCACAACGATATTCGCCGGCTTGAGATCTCGGTGGACGATCCCAGCACCGTGAGCTTCTCCGAGCGCGTCACACAATTCGAGTGTGATGTCGAGGGCTTTATCAATGGTGATTTCATTGCCGAGGACCATATCGCTGAGAAGTTCACCCTCGATGTAAGCCATCACGATGAAGTGACGGTCTTCGTGGACACCGATTTCGTGGATGGTGACGATGTTGGGGTGTCGCAATGCGGCTGTCGCTTTGGCCTCGCGTTTGAAACGTTCGAGTGCGTCTGGTTGGCGAGCGATATGCGGTGGGAGGAACTTGAGGGCGACCTTGCGCTCCAAGCGGGTATCCTCGGCCAGATACACTTCGCCCATCCCGCCCTCGCCCAGCTTGTCGAGAATTCTGTAATGAGCAATTGTGGAATCAATCAAACCGAACGCTCCCCCGCTAAACACGCATTGTTTCCCACGCAGATTAACAGTTTAGCAAGGGGCGAGAGAC
>CBDVBX010000326.1:0-2795 GCA_965372335.1 uncultured bacterium
ATCGATTCTGGCGAACCCATTTACATCGGACTACTGAAAAAATGTCGCAAAGCATAACACCGTGGCGCCCCAAAACCTTGCAACAACAACGTAGCGATTGGCTCGAGAAGTACAGAATTGAAATCAAAGGGAGAGGGGTTCGACGTAGCGGCGGACTTCGATGACTTTGCCGAGAATGACGCATTCGTTGGGTGAGAAAATGAGGGGTTCGAAGTCTGGATTTTCCGGGTGGAGCTCGATAGATCCGGGGCGAAGACGGAGCCGCTTGACGGTGGCTTCGTCGTCGACCAAGGCGACGACAATCTCGCCCGAGTCGGCCGTCGGCTGAGAGCGGACGACCACAATGTCGCCGGGCATGATGCCGGCGCCCGTCATACTTTCTCCCTGGATGCGAAGCGCGAACAGCTGGCCAGTGGTATCGCCACTCAAGGGCGAGGTGGCCCGCAGGTGGGAACTCCCACCTGCGGACATAGGGCTGACCGAACCCCCGGCTGGTGTCATGGTGGATGGTCCGGCGCCCGAAGCTCTCGACGGCGGACCGCCCCACGTGGAGCCGCCGGCGTGGCCACTGTCACCGGCTGCCCCATGCGGTGCGGCAATTCCCGCCCTTGCCAATTGATCTTCGGTTAGTGTATCTCGCAATCCCTTTCCGATCTGGACGGGGATGTACCCCTCGCATTCCTCGATGGCGGTGTTCAGCTCGCCGGCTTGAACGCGCCCCAACAGCGGGACGAGCATCGTGGGGGGTGCCACCGGTAGATCCGATTTCGGCAGCGCGTATCCGCGCGCTTTACCCTTCTGCTTGAGAAGGCGCCCCTCGTCGACCAAACGACGGAGGTGCGCTTGAGCGGTTTGGACGGCAGAAAAGCCGAAATGCTCCTGGATTTCCCGCACAGTGGGCGGAAAGCCTTCCAAGAGTCGCTGCCGAACGAACTTAAAAATCTGTTCCCGGGTCTGCCCGGGGGGGGTGCGAGGAGTCATAACATCTATACTATAGCAGACGGTTGTCTGGTATGTCAATGGGCAATTTTCAGTCTTTTTCGAGCGTTGAGGGGGGCGTCTCGGCGCCGCTAATCAAACCATATCATGTTGAAAACAAATAACATGAGCGGTTTTCGTATCCGGTTTGACCCCGGTCATTGTACAATGACAGCACTTACCGCTCCGTCGGCAGCCAGGAAGGAAGTCAAATAATGAGTGAATTTCAGCCTTTCGCCATGGAACGCATGATGTCTCGGCATGAGCAGGATGTCGCGTACAACCTCTCGGAAAGCGGCGTCCACCCAATGCCACTCCGGGAATTGATTTCCGACGATCCCGCCATCGTCGATGAACTCCTCGACACCGAACTGAACTATCCACACGCCAACGGCATCCCCGAACTTCGCCAGCGTATCGCCGCGCTCTACCC
Organism: uncultured bacterium; assembly: GCA_965372335.1. Classification (GTDB taxonomy): domain Bacteria; phylum Krumholzibacteriota; class Krumholzibacteriia; order WVZY01; family JAKEHA01; genus CBDVBX01. The sequence goes on from CBDVBX010000326.1 coordinate 1,412, forward strand.
AGGCGCAACTGCGGACAACGTTTTGGTCACCACCGGCGCAATCGAAGCCAACTACAACACCGTCCGCACACTGCTATCGCCCGGCGATGGAATCGCCATCATGCTGCCCAATTATATGCAGGTGTGGGGATTGGCCAAGAACCACGGCCTCTCGCTCGATACGTTTCGACTCCACGAACAGACGGGGTGGTCGATAGACGCCGGCGAGTTGGATGAAGCCGTAGGCGACAACACGCGTCTCGTCGCCGTGTGCAATCCGAACAACCCCACTGGCCACATTTTGTCAGAGAAGGAAATGGAACAGATCATTGCCGCCGCTGACCGAGTAGGGGCGTGGATTTTGGCGGACGAAGTGTACGCGGGTGCCGAGCGCGAAACGGACGAACAAACACCGTCGTTTTACGGCCGCTACCACAAGGTGATCGCTACCGGCAGCATCAGCAAAGCGTACGGCCTGCCGGGACTGAGAATAGGCTGGGTCGTCGGTCCTTCGGACATCGTCGGCCAGGTGTGGGCGCGGCACGAGTACACCACCATCGCGGCGACGATGCTCTCCAACAAGTTAGCAACGATCGCGCTCTCTTCGGATGTCCGCCCGCGGATCATCGAGCGAACGCGCGGTTACATCCGCAGAGGTTACCCGGTACTGGAGGAGTGGATGAACCGGCGCCAGGGGATCTTAGAGACAACGCCCCCGCAGGCCGCGGCGATCGCGTTCATCCGTTACCGCATGGACATCAACTCGACTGATTTTACCGAACGGCTGCGTAAAGAGAAAAGCGTACTAATCGTTCCCGGCGATCACTTCGGCATGGACCGCTTCGTGCGTGTGAGTTTCGGACTGCCGCACGATTATCTCACCGCCGGCCTCGACCGCATCTACGAGCTGGTGACTGAGCTCCATGGGTGACGGACCCAATCACGAGGAAGAAAACGTGTTGCTCAAACCGGAGGAAGTTCCAAGCGAAGTCCTGGCGGCGGAGAAGCGTATCCGTCCCCACGTGCGGGAGACCCCCGTAGAACACTCACCGTTCTACAGCGGCGACGATGGAACAGAAGTCTTCTTCAAACTGGAAAATCTCCAGCACACCGGGTCGTTCAAAGTTCGCGGCGCGTTGAACAAGGTGCTCTCGCTGCCGCGAGACGAACTGGAGCGCGGCGTGGTGGCTGCCTCCACCGGCAACCACGGGGCGGCGGTGGCATTTGCGTTGGGAAAGCTGGGCGTGCCGGGCTTGGTGTTCGTGCCGGAGAATGCGTCACCACAAAAAGTCGAAGCGGTGAAACGATTGGGTGCCGAGGTTCGATACTTCGGTGACGATTGCGCGGTAGCCGAGGCACAAGCGCGCCGCTTTGCCACCGAACATGACATGACGTACCTCTCGCC
>CBDVBX010000327.1:0-2763 GCA_965372335.1 uncultured bacterium
GAAATCTGTTTCGGAAACTGTCCAAGGTCAGGCGGTGGCTGGTCGAACAACGGGAGGAGATCGGCGCGTACCGAAAAGCGCGCCGGGTGTTGGCGCTGACGGCGCGAGACGCGCTGGCCGTGCGCAAGCTCCGCCGGTCGAGGCAGGCGGCCGAGACCGGAGTAGACGACGGAGACGACACCGTCGATGTGCTACCCTTCGGGCTGGACGTGGAGGCCTACGCCACACCGACGGGCGAACGGAACCCACGCGAGGTCCTGTTCATGGGGGCGCTGGGGGCCAGTTTCAACCGCGACGCGCTCGACTATTTCGTCCTCAATATTTTTCCCCACTTGGACGACGTCGCCGACCTCTCGGTCACCGTGGTCGGAGGGGAACTGCCCCGCCACCTGGGGCACTTCGGGCTGGATCGGCGCGTGGAGGTGACCGGCCGCGTTCCCGATGTGCGTCCCTACCTCGACCGGGCGGCGTGTCTGGTGGTGCCGCTGCGGTTTGGAGGGGGACTGAGGATCCGGATCCTCGAAGCGATGATGGCGGGCACGCCGATCGTATGCAGTTCGGTGGCGATCGCCGGCATGGATTTTCAGGGTGAAAGAGAATACCTGCTGGCGGACACCCCTCGCGACACGGCCGCCCAAGTCAAACGCCTCCTTGACGATCCGTCATTGGGGCTCGAAATCGCCCGCAACGCCCGGACGGCCGTGGTCGAACGCTACGCGTCCAGCGTGCAATCGGACCGCACATTGGTGCTATTCCGACATATCTTAAATAGCCAATGATGTCGATTGGGGCCCGCCGACACCCGTTTTTGAACACCCCGGCGTTCGGATTTCCGCCCGTAAAGAATTCACTGGCAAACGACTTACGCTTGTGTTACAATCGATTACTCGCGTCAGGGGGAGGATACTCGTACATCTCAAGGCGTCAGCAATGGGACACAACCGAAGAGTACCTTTCGTGGACCTGAAGCCACAGCTTCAAGGTCTGCGGAGCGAAATAGACGCGGCGATTAAACGTACACTCGATTCCACCGATTTTATTCTGGGCGAACAGGTCCGCGAGTTCGAATCTGAATTCGCATCTTATTGCGACTGTCAGCACGGAATCGGTGTGAGTTCGGGAACCGCCGCGCTGCACCTCATTTTGACCGGGTTGGGGATCGGACCCGGCGACGAAGTGATTACCGTGCCGAACACGTTCGTCGCCACGGTCGAGGCGATCCTATACACCGGTGCGACCCCTGTATTTGCCGACGTCGACGAGAGTACATATTGCATCGATTCCGACGCGATCGAACGAGCCGTCACACCCAGAACGAAGGCGATCATCCCCGTTCATATTTTTGGTCAACCGTGCGACATGGAGTCGATAATGGCGGTTGCCAAGAAGCACGGCTTGGAGGTGGTGGAAGACGCTTGTCAGGCGCACGGCGCCACGTTCATGGGACGCAAAGTCGGTTCCTTTGGCCGGGCGGCGGCGTTCTCGTTCTATCCGACGAAAAACCTGGCCGCAATCGGCGACGGGGGAGCGATTACGACGAACGACGGAGAGCTCGCCCGTACACTGCGTGCGCTCCGGCACCACGCGCAGTACGAGCCGAATGTCTTTACCGCGGTAGGCCACAACTACCGACTGGACACGATTCAAAGCGCTGTACTGGGAGTAAAGCTGCGCTGCCTCGACAAATGGAACCAGCGTCGACTGGCGATCGCCAATCGGTACAAATCCAAACTAAAGGGGAGTGATTACAAGTTTCAAAGCACCGTAGCGGGAGCTGTGCCGGCTTACCACATCTTGACGGTACGACACCCGAGACGGCAAGTTGTACACGAGTTTCTAGATAACGCAGGCGTCGGTTGGGGGAGACACATCGTACCGCCTGTTTACGAGCAGCCGGCATACCGGCACCTGGTCAGAAACGGCGAACGTTTTCCGGTTTGCGAGGCACTCTCGCGGGAACTGATTTCACTTCCCGTGTATGCAGAGCTGACCGACGACCAGGTAGACTACGTGGTGGATGTCTTGGGCAGAGTTGAAATATCGGTTTGAGAGTACCTACAACCCCAAAGGACGAGCAGCTGTGAAGAAGAACTTCGCCGAATTCAGAATTGCCGAGGAAAAGGTCATCCCGTTTCCCCACCTGGAAGCGATTGCGGGAGGGGGCGGAGTAAGCGCGTTGCAGACTGCCTCATTCGCCCTGTGCTGCAAGCGCGTCGTGGACATTTTGTTTTCGCTTTTCGTTATTGTTTTTGGCCTTCCTTTCTATCTGTTTATCGCCGCTATGATCAAGCTTACGTCTCACGGGTCCGTTCTCTACGTTCAGGACCGCGTCGGCAAGGACGAACGTCCGTTTCGGCTGTACAAGTTCAGGACTATGGCAGTCGATAACAGCGATGCCGTTCACCGCGAGTTCGCCAAGGAATTCATCAACGGAAATGGGAAAACGCATGTGGACAAAGGCAACGGCAAACAGATGTTCAAGATTACGGCCGACCCGCGAATCACGTCTATCGGCAGGTTTCTGCGGCGTACGAGTCTGGACGAGTTGCCGCAGTTTCTCAACGTTCTCAACGGGGAGATGACGTTGGTCGGTCCCCGTCCGCCTCTTGTGTATGAGCTCCCTCACTACCAGGAGTGGCACAAGCGGCGCCTCACCGTGAAGCCAGGGCTCACGGGATTGTGGCAGGTCAGCGGCCGCAGCACGGTCCCGTTTGACGAGATGGTAAAGTTGGATATTCACTACATCGAGAACTGGTCTTTCCT
>CBDVBX010000328.1:0-2703 GCA_965372335.1 uncultured bacterium
TTTTACGGCAATCCGTCTAGCGTCCACCGGTTGGGCGCAAGACCGGCCGGCGCCATCCGCGCCGCGCGCCGGTCGATCGCCAGCCTCATCGGATGTGCCGACGGAGAGATCATATTCACCAGTTGCGGCACCGAGTCCGACAACCTGGCCATACAAGGCGTGCTCGACGCCACGCCGGACAAGAGACACATCGTCACCACCGCCGTCGAGCATTCCGCCGTCACCAAGGTCTTCGCGCGGTTGGAATCGAAGGGATACCAAGCCACTTACATCGCCGTCGATCATGACGGCATGATCGACACCGCCCAGCTCGCCAATAGCCTCACCGACGACACCGCCCTGGTGTCGGTGATGTTTGCCAACAACGAAACCGGCGTATTGTTTCCCATGGAAGAAATCACATCCATCGTAAAGCAACGCGGCATCCCACTTCACGTCGATGCCGTAACGGCCGTCGGGAAAGTACCTATCGACCTTTCGAAATTCCCCGTCGATTTGCTCGCCATTTCCGGCCACAAGATCCACGCGCCCAAGGGCGTCGGCGTCCTGTACTGCCGTAGCGGCACGCCACTCGAACCGCAGATGCTCGGTGCCGGGCAGGAAAGCGGCCGCCGCCCCGGCACCGAAAATGTTCCCGGCATTGTCGCCATGGGCATGGCGTGCGAGATGGCCGCCCAAAAACTGAAAACCTACGACACCGACGTCCGCCGCTTGCGCGACCGGTTCGAGGCCGGTCTCCTGGACGCGATACCAGACGCGATTGTCAACGGCGCCAACAGCCCGCGTATCCCCAACACGTCGAACGTGCTGTTTCGCGGCGTGGACGCCCACGCGATGTTGGTGTTGATGGACGAGGTGGGCATATGCGCGTCAGCGGGTAGCGCGTGCAAGAGCCGGGCGGGGCAGGTATCTGCGGTGCTCATGGCGATGGGGCTGGCGCCTGAAGACGCGGGGGCGTCGATTCGCTTTTCTTTGAGCGCTTGGACTAGCGACGAGGAAATCGACTACGCAATCACCGAGATTCCCAAGATCATCGCGAGAATGCGCCGCTCGTAGGCCAGTTCACCGTTTCTAAGGGAACCGCGCGACGATCTTTTTTGCCGAATCCTCCACCGCGTCGTTGCCATCCACAATCAAGTCGGCCTCGTTCATCGTCGGCAGGACGTACCGTTCGAAATTGGGCCGGACTTTGTATTGATACTGAAAGACGACCGACGATTTCGAGCGGCCGCGCTCGCGAACGTCGCGTTCGACCCGACGGGCCAGCGCCGTGTCGTGATCGATGGTGACAAAAATGGCCAGGTCGATCAACTCTCGGGCCTCCGGCCAGTACAGCGCAAACAGACCCTCGACGATCACGTTGTCGCCCGGTTCAATCCGACGGCCAATTTTCCTGCGCGAGTGCGTGGCAAAATCGTAGTCCGGCCGTTCGACCGGCGCGCCTCCCGCCAAGAACGTGAGCTGCTCAACCAGCAGCCGATGGTCCAGCGCGTCCGGCACGTCGACTTCGATGTTCGTTTCCGGCACTCCCGAAAAATCGTTGTAGTAAGAGTCGAGCCCGAGTACCAACGTCCGCCCCTCCACCATTTCCGCAACGCCCCGCGCGATGGACGTTTTTCCCGAACAGGATCCGCCGGCAATAGCGATCATGAAAGGTTTACTCGACACCGGAATGGCTCCTTCCCAGCCGCCATCATGGCGGCCGGTGTCACGTAGAATACCACGCCCGTATGGCGTTCCGCGAGACCTACCTACCCCTCTTCGAGCGTCATAACTTGCTGTAATAGTATATTTTAAGCTCCGCCTATAGGCAACGGGCAAGGATCTTGCAACGACGCCGTACGTTATGTCCGTCGAGCAAGATATTATGGTCAATGGTCACATCGATCAGCAGCTACTGACCGAATACGCCGCCCACCCGGATGACGTCGACGAGGATACCGTCGAGGAAATTTGGCGTCACCTGGACGACTGCGACATTTGCACGGAAAACTTCGACGCGATCCGCGAAGGCCAACCCCCAAAAGAGCGAGAGCCGGAGGAGGCCGCGGTGCCGGAACCCGCGGGGTCGTACGCGCTCGAGCCCGACGTGGTCCACCCCGACGACCTTGCGGAAACAAAAACTGTGAAGCGAGAAGACAACGGGAAGCCCGTCAACGGCCAAATGTCCGTGGGCGACGATCCAGACCGCAATGGCAAGTCCCCAAAACTCAAGGGTGACAAATCGAGCAAAATCAAGACCCAGTCAATAAGCGAGGCGGCCTTCGGCAAATCTGAGGAAGATACCGCGGACACCGAGGGTGAAAAGAAGAGATCCAGAAAAGAACCGTTGATCGAAGGACTGATCAGCTGCGAGGTCAAACCGCTCGAAAAACCGGTGGAGCAGATCGAGACAGAGTCCGCCGTCGAAGCCGGGGAGCGGCTGGCGCAGGAGAGCACCGAAGAAACCACCGAGCCGGAGGAAGAGGCAAAAGAACCCGAATCCACCGACGAAGCCGAAGCCGAAGGCGAAGGTGCCACGAACGCCGAAGAGGCCGAAGAGCCCGATGACGATCCCTTCATCGACCCGGCCGCGCCTTCGCCGCGCCAGCATATCGACCCATCAAAATTCTCGGAAGAGGCGGAGAGTTCGGAGGAATCCGCCGCGCATGAGGGACCGACACCGCCACAACCGGCTGGGTCCCCCGACGAACCCGAGCCGAT
>CBDVBX010000329.1:0-2664 GCA_965372335.1 uncultured bacterium
AGAACAGGACAAGGTGTGGGTGAGGGACAAGGGACAGTGCTCGTTTGTTGGACCGACCGGGAAGCGTTGCGAGTCGGCGTGGGACTTGGAGATCGACCACTACGGGACGCCGTTTGGACGCGGCGGCGCTCACTCAGTGAGTAATCTGCGATTGCTATGCAGAGCCCATAATAAACATGAGGCGGAGCGGGTGTACGGTAAGCGGCATATGGAGAAGTATTATCATCGCGAATAAAACGTGCGAGGCTCCTGTGCGCCGCGCACAACAAGCTGGATGCGGCGAGAGTTTACGGCAAAGCGCACATGGCCAAATTCAATAAACTAGAGTGAGTATTATATCATTCCGGATCGTTTGCGGATGATCCATTCGGCGCTGAGCAAAACGAGTATGAGAAGAAACAGGAGCAGGCTTGTGCGCAGGGTGACTTCTGACATGGACTGTGTCTGCCGCGGTTCTAGATCGATGTGGCGGACGAGGTCGTCGACGGACGAGGGGGCGTAACGGCCGCCCGTTCGGAGTGCGATCCCTAACAGGGCGGCGCGGTCTTGATGCACGCGGCGGTATTCGACGGACGTTTCCGATATTTGAATTTCGTGCGCTTTGGACGTGATAGTCCGGCCGGGCAGGTCGGCCTGGCCACGCACCAGATATCTCCCCGGAGGGAGCGGCGGCACCACCGCGGTGAAGCGCGTGTTTTCCGCGGCATCACGCCGCATGGACAACTGTTCCAGCGGCGTTTCTTTTCCGCGGTTGTCGATGCGAGAAACTTCCAAACTGACGGGAGCGTTGGTCACGGGCTCCATCTTTTCGTTGAACAACTCGGCGAAGACGACTGCCCGCTCGCCGGCGTCGAACACGTTTTTCTTGACTGACACGACGAACCGATCGGTTTCTTCTCCGCGCGAGAGCACCTCCATCATCCGGGACATTATCTCGTCGTAGACGGAATTGTTGTCGGACAGGAACTTCCACCGCCACAGCGGACCCGCGCTCACGACAGCCACTCGACCCTTTCCCAACGTTTGGTAGGTAATGGCGGGGACGCCGCGGCCCTTGACGTGAAGGAGGACTTCGCCGACATTTGTCGGCGAGAGACCCCCGTAGTATCCCAGAAGCGGGCTTCGCTCCTGCCAATCGGTCTGGCTCAGAAGGGGCAGCAGGTGTGTGGTGATCGGGTTGGATGCGGATTGCGCCCCCGGCAATACGCTGGTGTACTGTAAATTCCAACGAAACGGCGGCGTGCCTCTAATGGGCAGTATGTCACCGAGACGGCTCCACGCGCCGGGGCGCTCGAACAGCGATTCGTTGCCCGGCAACACCAGCAACCCCCCACCACGCTCCCTGACAAAACGCTTGAGACCGCCGACGATCTCGCCGGTGAAGAACGACTCATCGACAGACGCTAGTATGACGGCGTCGCATTCGCCGAGGCTCGACACGAATGACTGCGGGTCTTTGATTTTGTCGACGGTCGTTGTCTGCCGCTCGGGCAGCGAGAAGACCTCGAAGTCATACGCCTGATCCCGTCTCAGCAGATCGGTCAGAAAGTGGAGTTCCCACTGGGGTTTCAAATCGACGACGAGAATCTTGGCCTTTGCTTTTTCCGCTTCCACTACTATGTCGCGGCTGTTGTTGTCTTTTTCGGCATCGTACCCATCGACGTCGACCGACAGGGTGAACTGCCGTCGGCCGGTCTCGCGGTAATTGACGGGTATTTCCTGTGTGATCTCGTTTTTTGCCGGCGATAGAGTCAACTCTTGCTCGAAAATAACGCGGCCCTGTTCGGTAAGTTCGAGCACGGCGTGCTTCTCGCGTGACCCGGTGTAGCTCACCGTGGCGCGAATCGACGATCGAGAGGGCACTCGTACAACGCTATTGTAGTCGACTTCCTTGATGCGCACGTCCTCCGGAGGCGTGGTGTCGCCAAAACCCACGGTGAACACGGGTATACCCGGCAACGGCGGTCGCACCAGGCGCTCTTCGGTCTCTACACCGTCGGAGAACAGTACAATAGCGGCGATGTGTTCGCCCTCGTGGCGCCACAAGACGTCTTGCAGCGAGCGAATGATGTCGGTTCCCTGCCCGTCGGGGCCAACGGAATCGACGGAGGCCTTCGACAGGCCGTTGGCAAAATACACGGTCTCCAACTCGCCACCGGCATCGATAACCGACGAGCCCAAAGCGCCAGACAGCTTGGTAGCGGAGTCAAATCTGGTCGGCGTATCGGGGTCATCCCAAGCGCCCGTCGGCAAGCCCATGCTGGTCGAACGGTCGACGAGTACGATCACTTTGGCCTGCTCCTGTTGGTCGACGGTGCGAACGCAGCGAGGGTCGAAGAAGATCAGTATCAGGCACAGGAACGCCGCTGTCCGCAACGCGGTGAGGGCCCAGCGCCTGCGGCCCAGCACGCGGGGTGTCGTGCGGTCGTACGCCAAATAGGCGACGGCGACCAGAATTATGGCGATTATGGGGATCCAGAAACGAAAGGTCATACTGCGAAATATATATACTGGCGGGAAAAAGTTAAGTCTAATTATGACTGGGCTATCGAGCTGTCGGCGGTTTTTGGGGGCGCGGCCCGGCGCGCGCCCAAAAAAAAAAGCAAACGAGCCCAAAAAAAGAACCCAAAAAAATTTATAAAAAAAAAAAATATTTTGTTTTTT
>CBDVBX010000330.1:0-2637 GCA_965372335.1 uncultured bacterium
CCCCATCGACCGCCCAGGTCGCCGAAGCCGCCGCACATCGGTGCGAATCCTTATGGTACTAATCTAGCCGCGTTTTAACCTTTCGTACAGCAAAAAGTATGCACAATGCCCCGGATTTTTGATTCATAGAGGGCAATGCCCCGGATTTTGCCTGATTTTTGGCTTCCCGGGGCATCGCGCGATGACGGGCGGTGTCCAGCCCGAAGGTGGAATATCTGCGTGCGGCGCTCACTCCTCTCTAGCTGATGGGGTTGTTGATGACGACTTTGTCGGCGCCCGACTTTTTGACGTTGGCCAGGACCCTTACAAAGTCGTCGTAAGAGGTCTTTCCGTCCATGTGAATGGACACGATGAGTTTCGGGTTTTCGTCGATACGATACTCGAGGAGCTTGGTCGCCTTTTCGACGCTGACTTCTTTCTTGTCGAGAAAAATCGACCCCGAAGAATCGATCCTCAAGTAGGTGATGTTTTCTGGCGAAATACTCTTGAGCTTCTTTTTGACATCGTCGTTCGGAAGTATGATCGGAAGACCGTTCCCCATGTTGTCGTCGTAGGCAACCTTGTACAGGCCCATGTCCACCATCTGCTTCTGGACTTTGAACAGAGAGGCCATGGGTACGTCGCCGGCGCACTCGATTTTGACCACGTAGTTGTCCGGCTCACCGTTGGTCAACTTCTCCATCGCGGGCGTGAACTTCTCGAGCGTCGTCTTCTGGCCGTCGATGAGGACCTTGTCTTCTTTGACCGTCACCACGACGGTACTGATTTTGAGATTGTGGGTCTTGGACTCGGATGCCTTTTCGGTGCCGGCGTGGGCCACTTGCGGCCCCGTCGCCGTGCTGCCGCCCTGGTAGAACGAAAACGGAACGACGGCCAGGATCAACGCCGCCAGAACCACAGCAACTGTTTTTGGGGACAAACGATGCATGGTGCCCTCCTTGACTTGATAGGCGACGCGCTTGAGCAGCTCGTTCTTCTTGCGCATCAGCGCGGACGCGGATTCGCAGGCGATGGGTGGACGCAGCGCCGTCTCGGCCAGCACGAGCAGAAATTTCGAATAGTCGATGCGGGATGATTGCTCGCGGCCGACAGAGGCGTCGTCGCATGCCATTTCACGGTATTCGCGCAGTCGCCGATTGAGAATCATTGCTAACGGATGGAAGAAATACAGTGCCTGGACCACGACCTCGAGGAACTGAAACAGGCCGTCGCGCCTGCGGATGTGCGCCATCTCGTGCTTGACGACGACGTCCCGGCACTCCGGCGTCCACTCGTCCCAGGCGGTGGGGACGAAGATCCGGTGGGGGATTAGACCGATCGTCAGGGGCATGCCGATTCGGTCCGACTTATATAGCTCGACGCGATGGTCTCTGGCACTGCCGATCGCCGAGTCGTCGGCCATGGGTACGGCGTCTTTGACGGCCGATGTGAGACGCGCCGTCAATATTATAGAGCGTGCCAGAATGAACAAAGCTGTGGCCGCCCATAACACCAAAAGAACGCCGAGCACGTCCAGGCGGACAGGGGCGGCGGCAGGAATCGCCGGTACCGCCGTCGATTCGGTAAACGAAAAAAGATACGACGACGGAATGCTCAGCTCACCGGTCACTCCCGTCGAAAACAGCCGTGCGGGAACGAACGGCGGCAGAAGCAGCTTGACCAACCCGACGGCGGCGACCGCGTAGCGGACATTTGCCGGCGCGTTTCGCAGCCAGCGGAGAACCAAAAACACCAGTCCCAGAAACAGCGTGTTCTGCACGATTGCCCACACGAAGTAGTTCGCCCACACGCGACCGGTTTCGTTTAGCGTCTCTATCATGACTCGCCGCCCTTCAGTTCTTGTTCCTTTTTATCGATGAGTGCCTTGATCGTCCCGATCTCTTCGAGACTCAGGTCTTCGAGCGACAGGAGCGAGTTGGCCAGGGCGGGAATCGAGCCGCCGAACATCCGTGAGACCAGCGACGCCATCTCCGCTTTGAGGACCTCTTCCTGCGTGCGCGTGGGGGAGTAGAAGTTGACCAGCCCCGTTTTTTCCCGCCGGAGAAGTGCTTTCTTCTCCAGCGTGTTCATCACCGTTTGGACGGTGGTGTACGCTTTTTCGCCGTCCGGGAACGCGTGCCCCAGGACGTCGCGGACCGACACGGGGCGGTCCAGCGCCCATACCGTTTTCATGATTTCCCACTCGGCGGGTGTCAGCTTGGGCTTGTTGGTCATGGTTTGCTCCTGTCGTGGTGGGGGCTACTATAGTTATAGTAAAGCTACTATATGACTATTAGGAGAGCAAGGTCAAAAAGAGGAAAATTCATAACATGTTGTGATTAATATCGTTGTGTCTGTGGTGGCCGCCCGCGTCGCGCCGGCGCACAACCGGCCTCGATTGTGGTATTATCGTTGTTTAGACGCTTGGGCGCGCGGGCCACCGGCGCCCGCCATACAACGGGAGTCCTTGATAAACCATGATAGAACTACAGATACCTGGAAAAGAGATTATTCGAATCGAACACCTCGTTGTGGACTACAACGGGACTTTGGCGGTTGGCGGAGATCCCCTGTCCGGCTGCCTCGAACGTCTGCGGCGACTCGCCGAGCGCGTTGAGGTCCACGTCGTCACCGCCGACACATTCGGCCGGGTCGCCT
>CBDVBX010000331.1:0-2591 GCA_965372335.1 uncultured bacterium
ACGCTTTCGGTACATGATGTTACCGGGAAGCTGGTTACGCGACTCGTTTCGCAAACGCAGGGTGCCGGCGAGCACGTGGTTGAGTGGGACGCGAAAGGGCAGCCAAGCGGCGTCTACTTCTGTCGAATTGAAGTCGGTGCTTTTGTTGACACACGCAAGATGATCTTGCTGAAATGATATGAAGCACCTTAATGTCATATAATGCGCCTTGTACCCTGAGGGTCGAAAGACCCGAAGTGGTATAGTCCGCGTCTCTTTTGGTTAAAGTGCCCGGTTGTCGAGTGAATGGAGGCTCGACAGCCGGGCTTTTTTGTTGGAGTGATAATAAAATCCCGGGTAGGACTGAGCCGGGGTGTTGATCTAGTCGTCGGGGAGGTGCCGAAATCCAACCGAGCATGAGAGGGTCAGGTCAATTTCTAATGGATCACTAATTGACGGACTGGAACAAAAAGTACTATGGAGCGGTTAGTCTGCGATGTCGAGAAGGTGGCGGTCGAAGAACTCGGTCATCTTCGTAAATAGAAATACCCGGGCTTCCTCGCCTCTGATGCCGTGTGTCTTCTGCGGGTACACCATAAAGTCGACGCTCTTGCCGGCGTCGATCAACTTTTCGAGCAGCTGAAAAGAGTTTTGTGCGTGGACGTTGTCGTCTGCATCGCCGTGCATCACCAGGAGTTTCCCCTGAAAATCGTCGACGAAGTTGATCGGCGATGCCGTCTCGTAGCCCTCCTCGTTGTCCGCAGGAGATTTCATGTATCGCTCGGTGTAGATCGAATCGTACAGGCGCCAGTCCGTCACCGGCGCCACCGCCGTTCCAGCCTTGAACACGTCTGGTGCCTTGAACAACGCCGTCAGCGTCATAAAACCGCCGTAACTCCATCCCCAAATTCCGATGCGATCGGCGTCGACGTAGGGAAGTGAGCGCAGGTACTCCACGCCGGCCAGTTGATCTTCCAGTTCGACGCGCCCGAGGTTCTCGAGGATGGGGTCCTCCCACTGCTTGCCCCGCCCGTACGAGCCCCGGTTGTCGAGGGTGAAAATGATATACCCCTTGGCCGCCATCATGCTGTGCCACAGACTCGAGCCCGACCAGCCGCGGCGCACCAGCTGGGCGTGGGGCCCGCCGTAGACGTACACGATCACCGGGTATTTCTGCAGACGGTTAAAATTCGCCGGTTTGGTGATGGCACAGTAATAATCGATGCCGGCTCCCGACTTGAACTTGATGAACTCGGGTACCGGCCGCTCCATCGCCGCCAGTTCGGGCGTCATCCGGTCGGCGATCTCGAACAGCTTCTTTCCTTTGATGTCGTGGACGGAGACGACCGTGGGGCGCTTCTCGCTGGTGAATTTGTCGATGAAGTATTTGTTGTCGGGCGACATGGTCACGCTGTGGTGCCCCTCTTCGGAGGTGATTTGCCGCACCTCGCCGCCCTTTTCGGACACCTCGTACAACTGCCGCTCCATCACGTTGGATTTATTGGCGGTGAAGTACAAACGGCGCTTGGATTCGTTTACACCGTCGAGCGAGGTGACCTCCCAATTGCCCGAGGTGATCGGCCGGATGAGGCTACCGTCCATGTTGTACAGGTAGAGGTGCTGGTGACCGCTACGTTCGGATCCCCACAAAAACTGCCGGTGCTTCTCGTAGTAGTGCTTCAGGTAATTCAAATTGACCCACGTTTTGTCGGTCTCTTCGAAGACGACGCTGATCCCGCCGTTGCGCGCGTCGACGAACAATAGCGTTAACTCGTCCTGCGCGCGGTTGAGCTTCTCGATCGCCACCCCGCGGCTGCCACCCAGCCAGTTCAGCCGGGCGATGTACGAGTCGTCGCGCGTGTCGGTGTCGGCCCACACCACGTCGCCGCCACCGGCACTCACGATGCCAACCTTGACGATGGGGTTGGCCTCCCCGGGCTTGGGATAGCGCTGCATCTCGAGCTCGGGATTGATCTCCATCCAGTCGACGATGGGGAACTGGGGGACGGGGCTCTCGCGCATCTGCAAAAACGCCAGGCGCTCGCTATCCGGCGACCAATAGAACGACCGTTTGTTGCCCCGCGTGTACAGCTCCTCCATGTAGACCCAGTCGAGGATGCCGTTGAGGACTGAGTCGCAGCCGGTTTCGGTCAGCCGGATCTCATCGTCGGTATCGAGACTCATGACGTACAGGTCGTTGTCGCGTGTGTAAGCGACCTTCTTCCTGTCGGGAGAAAAGACGGGGTTGCGCTCTTTGCCCTCGGTCTGCGTACGGCGCGCGATCTGGCCGGATTTGCCCTCCATGGTGAACAGGTCGCCGCCGAACGTAAACACGATCCGCTCGCCCTTTTTGTCCCACGAGTAAGACCCGATCTTGAACTTGGCGTCGTCCGATTTTCGGAGGTCCTCGGGGATCGCTACCGTATCGGGCACGCACACGACGCGTCGTTCGCCCTTGGGGACCGACCGGATGATGAACGCTTTCTGTGACTCGTCGTCGTCACCCAGCTTCTCGAGGTAAGAGACCCCTTTGCTGTTGCCGACCCAGTGGATACCCGAGGGCAGGTCGGACAGCAGCGACCGCTTGCCGTAGATCCGCTCGACGGTCAGAT
>CBDVBX010000332.1:0-2584 GCA_965372335.1 uncultured bacterium
CACGGCTCTCGCCGCGACTCCCTCGGGGTGTAGGTGCATTATATGTCATTATTGTTACCTATTTGATTAGAACCATTTTGCGAGTTTGCGTGAAGTCTGGCGTTAACAACCGGTAGAAGTAAATGCCTGACCCAACGCGCCGGCCCTGTGCGTCAATTCCGCTCCATTGGATTCGGTGTTGCCCTGCCTCGACGTTTCGATCTACCAGCGTTGTCACCAGCTTTCCCTCGACATCGTAAATCCGCAGTGTCGCACTTCCTCCACGGGCGACGGTGAAGGCAATTTCCGTTGAGGGATTGAACGGATTCGGGTAGTTCTGTTGAAGTTGATCTCCCTGACCGTTTGGGCCGACAGCCGTCACAGTGGATTGGACGGTGAAACTTACGCCGGCGTTGTTGGTGAACACGGCATCGCCGCCAGTAAGCGCGTAGTCGGTGGAATTTGCGGTGCTCATCGCGGTAGCCGCGCCCTGAAAAAGCAGCGCCTTTGTGTTCGCAGACGGCACCGGCCCCGCAAACGGCGGGCCGAATTCGCCGTCGGCATCATTGGTCAACGCGCCCGTTGTTGCGCCCGTGTAACTCGCACCACCCCAACTGAGTCTCCAATAGACGATTGTCCCGGCACTGTTCTCGAAGGTGAGACTGCCCGCCGCAAAGTACGAGTTCGGGATCAAGTTGCCCATAGTAAAATCTGGGACGGCAGGCGGGCTGGTGGCGCCCGCGAAGCCTGCGCTTGCTATGAGAACGGTCACCCCCGCGCCGTGATTCGGAACACTCGTTCCAGGGCTGCTAACAATTATCGGGTTGGCGCCGGACGCGTCCCATACGACCAATCGCGAGTTTTGCACCAAGTTTTGCAAAGAGCCTCGCATCCTGAGCTGGATGGCCTGGATAGAGTCGTCCCCGTCTACTCCGGCGATGACCTGTTGGATTTGCATAAGATGAAACGTCGCTTGCGCGGGCGCCGCCATCCAGCTGGCAAGAAAAATGACAACGGACAATACGGTCAGCAGTTTCATAGCGGGATCTCCTCTCAGGGTAGAAGTTCAATCTCCGCCGACAGTAGATGTGTGGGTCCGTTGCGGGAGCGGCCGAGATTTGCACGATGACGGTCAACTGTGGTATCGGTTGGTCGACTTGACGAGTCGTGCCTTACAATGACTCTCCGCTTACGATATACTCACATCCGAATTCAACCTGGCACCCAAAGGGTCACTAAGGAGTGGTGAATGTACAAACGATCTCACGTGGCAGTTTTAGTGTTTTTGGCGGCGGGGTTAGTTCACAACGTCCTCGCAGACGGTGACCCATCGAATCAGACCACCCCCGCGGCGAGAATTGTCGCCATCGGGGATTTACACGGAGACATTGTTGCCGCGCGCGGCGCGTTGAAGCTTGCCGGTGCCATCGACGACGAGGACCGATGGATCGGCGGCAACCTGGTGGTGGTGCAAACCGGTGATCAAATCGACCGAGGCGACGATGACCGCGAGGTTCTAGATTTGCTAACGCGCCTGGCCGACGAGGCGTCTCGCGCTGGGGGCGCGTTGTACGCCCTCAATGGCAATCACGAATTGATGAACGGCGCCCTCGATTTAAGATATGCTTCCCCAGCCAGTCTCGCAGATTTTGCAGAATTCGACACTGTTGGGAATGACGAAGATACGCTTCTGGCAGATCTTTCCTTGGAACAAAGGGGACGCGCGGTAGCGTTCCGGCCAGGCGGACCGTACGCCCGGGTACTGGCACGACGGAATATCATAATGGTCGTTGGAGACAATGTATTTGTTCACGGCGGTGTACTGCCGGATCACGTAGACTACGGTATCGAACGCATAAACGAGGAAGTGCAGGAGTGGCTACGAGGCGACGCGGCCTGTCCGGAGGGCATCCACGAGCGTACAAGTCCAACCTGGACTCGTTCGTACTCCGACGAAGTTGACGCCGACGACTGCGAGATGCTGCAAGACGTTCTCGAAACCCTCGATGCCAAACGGATGATCGTCGGCCACACCGTGCAGGAAGACGGCATCACTTCATACTGCGACGGCCGGGTGTGGTGCATCGACGTGGGCATGTCGGCATACTACGGCGGCAGGATTCAGGTGCTCGAGATTGTCGGCGACTCGATACGAGTTCTCACTCCCAATTAGATTTTTGGTTTCGATCTGGTCGCTTCTGTATCGCTTTTGTTTTATTGTGCGCGTTAAAATATTTTACTCTTTGAAAGACAGAATGTTCTTGACAGGCTTTTGCACGTGTTTTTCTTAACGCATTTTACATTTTTCAAACTCGCCTCACGACTTCACCACTGACTCCTTACACACGCTTAAAATCAAAACGAAACATTTTTGAACACCTTGCCTTCGTTACGCTTTCTTATGGCCTCTTCTGAGCGTCAAAAAAAGGCATGTTATAATACAAACAACAAAGGGAGGTGCGGTTCCCGCGCGCATAATATCGTAGCGCGCAGGACGCAAGCAGCATGAAGTCGTTGAAAAGTCTTTCGGACAACGAACTCATCGGCCGGCTTCGGCAGCTCATTCGTAAAGAACGAGCACTTACCCTCGAAATCCTCCCGCACC
>CBDVBX010000333.1:0-2553 GCA_965372335.1 uncultured bacterium
CGAAACCCAGCAAGGAACGAGATTCGATGCCCACCACTTGCTGACTGAAGAAGTGGCAGAAGACTCCTATCTGAGAAAGGTGCTGGAGGCGAGAAGAACACGACTGAACAAACACATCGACGGGCTCACGCCGAAACATCGCGAAGTGATCAGCCATCGTTTTCTGGCGGGGCTTAGGGCGCGCGAGACAGCACGGATGATGTATGGAACTGGAAGTGCCAAAAACGAAGCCGCCGTACGCTCACTGCAGCGCCGTGCTCTGAAACGGTTGAGGAAAAGTGTTGTCCGCGACCCGTTCTTTGAGGAAAACCCAACCCCCAAACCAAGTGCGACGTGTGCCTTCCGGGGCTTCAGCCGGGAGGAGATTCGTCATGAGTACAGCCAGGAAGCCGGCCGGTGGAGACGAATGGCCAAGAGGGTTAGCACGCCGTCTGTTCAAGACTACGACGCTGAGGAGTATGTGGTAGTCGTTCGGCCGGACATGGAGGCCGACACGGAGAAAGGTCTCGAAAAGGCCAGTATTGATTTCGATCCGTCGAAGCGGAAGTACGATATTTCGACTCGAGTGATCGGTCGCGTCGATCTCGCCAGAAGTGGAATCATAAAAACGCCAGCAGAACTGATTGCTCGACTCCGAGAAACCGCAGATTTGCTGGAGGCGTCGCCGTACTGGCGGCAGTGTATGTTGGATAAGATACTCCAGCTTTCGAGCAGTTTTTACGTGGCAAAGGGCGGGAAAACGGTAGACCCAGGAACGCCGGACGCCCGGCAGTTCCAGACCACGAAGAAGAAACTGATCTGGGATGGTCTGAGAAGGGGCACGCTGGGCGGAGATAGTGTCTATCTGTACCGGTATGCTGACCTCACGTTTCCCGACTCGTTCCCCGGTAATCAATCCTTCACATTCGTCCATGACGTGCCGTCGAGTCCTTTTAGTGAGTTCGATCCAGAGCGTGATTTCAACATGCCCTGGGAGGGCTTCTGCGGACTCCGTCCCCCAAGGCTCTACCGGGCCATACAGCTGGGGCGCAAGAGTGCCAAAGCATGCTGGGCGGCGAGGACCGAAAGCCAGATTCGGCAGTGGCATCGAGAGGTCGACAACATTCGCCAAGGCGAGCCCAATCTCGTCACTAGTCGGCGCTACATGAGACTGTATTGGGAGTCGTATCGACGAGCTTGGGCGTTGTTTGTGTTCAGCGGAGAAAATTATAGAATTCACTCCGTTTCTTGAAATTAGTGCGTCACGTTTTGGGCATTTGACTCGTATACTGTTGTAGAGGGAGGAGGGTCCTGAACCTCCCCCGTCAATTCTCCGCATGAGGTCCTACCACAATGGATGTGTGGATGGGTGGGGCGGTGCGGTTCATCCAATCTCATTTCCCACGTTTTACTAACATCTTGTCATTGCATCCTTTGGCGTATGCATGGGGTAGGGATGTTTTCTTTGGGGGTAGATGTGTATGCAGGTGCAAGAACCATCCAGTCAGCAAAATCTCATTTTCGACGAAGTGCCTCTGACCGGTTTTCTGCCGTCGGAGGCTGTAGCCCGGGCCCTCGGCCTTTTGGCCAAGTGGGCGCTCAGACGGGCCGAGCGAGGGGAGGTGGTCGCTGGGGAGGCTAACTCTATAGCAATCAAATAGTTATAGCCTAGACGACGGGAAGAAAGGACTTGCTACCTTTCGGACGAGAGGTAACATGTCCAAGTGATGAAGGGATAAAGGCTTATGGTAATGACGGTCAGGGATATGAAACCCGCCGCGACCTATCTTCGCTGCTCCACCGACAAGCAGGAGCATTCTATCGAGGATCAGCGCCGGGAGATTGAGCGGTACGCCGGTGAGAACGGTTTCGAGATCATCATGGAGTTCGCCGACGACGCGATCAGTGGGGCCAGCGTGAACGGCCGTAAGGCGTTCACGGAAATGATCGAGACTGCTCAAAGGCACGACTGCTCGTTTCGCCACATCCTCACCTATGACATCAAGCGGTTCGGCCGGGTCGACACCGATGAGGCCGGATACTATCGGCATCTTCTCCGCGAGAGCGGCATCGAAGTGACATACGTCACCGAGGGTCTTGTGGGGAACGACTCAGACGACATCGTTCGCTCGGTCAAACAGTACCTCGCGCGACAAGAATCGAAAGATCTCTCGAAGGTGACCATCCGAGGACAGCTTTCCAATCTGAGAAGCGGCTATTGGAACGGCGGGACCCCTCCGTATGGATACGACCTGCATTACTTCGACGGTCGAGGCATTCCTCAATTCTCGGTTCGGTTCCTTGAAACCGGGGAGAAACAAGTGCTCGACAACTGTGGGGAGGTGACGCGAACACTCGGTAGAGGCGAGAAGCTGCCCAAGGCCGAGACGGATAAGGCAAAGCTCGTCCACAGTTCTTCGGAACGAGTTGCGCTGGTCAATCGAATCTTCGACATGTACGTCCGGCAGGGCCGGGGATACAAGGCGATCGCCGAGATTGTGAACATCGAGGGCATCCCGTCGCCGCGTAACGGCACCTGGTCCAGGAACACCGGGCAGGGTTGGTCGCTCTCGA
>CBDVBX010000334.1:0-2534 GCA_965372335.1 uncultured bacterium
CCTTACGCGAGTACATGGGTATTCACCACATGATGATCGAGGGGTCGGCGGCGGTGGCGATCGCCGCGTTCGAGAAGTTACGCGCTGGACTGGCGGGCAAAAACGTGGTCATCGTCTTGTGCGGCGCCAACATCAGCCTGGATACGCTCAAGCAGATCCTCTAACACCGCGCCACAAACGGAACACCATGAAAACAATTACACTGGAGCAAATAAAAAAGGAATTACCGGCGCTCGACTTGATGGACGCGATCGAGTCCGGATTTGTCGACTATTCACAAGGACGTGCGGTGGTGCCACCGGTGGGCGAGTTGATACTCGACAGGGGAGACGTGCACATCAAGTATGGCTATATCAAAGAAGAACCGTACTACGTGATCAAAATTGCATCCGGATTTTACGGAAATCCTGCGCTGGGGCTTGCCTCGGGAAACGGGATGATGTTGCTGTTTCGCCAGGACACTGGCGAGCCGGTGTGTACGCTTTTGGACGAAGGCTGGCTCACCGATATCCGCACGGCGATCGCAGGCGCCATCGCGGCCAAGTACCTCGCGCCAAAAACTGTCGATCGTATCGGTATCGTGGGCACCGGTGTGCAAGCGCGCCTGCAGCTCCGGTATCTGGCGGGCGTCACCGAGTGTCGAAGTGTGCTGGTGTGGGGACGTGGAGAGGGGCAGTTGGAGTCGTATCACGGCGATGCGTCTTTGGACCGTTTCGAGATAGAGACCACGCAGGACGCAGCGAGCATACTACAGGAGTGCAATCTGGTCGTCACGACGACGCCGGCCGAGAAGCCCATTCTTGGTGTGGCAACCCTCCGCCCGGGCACACACATCACCGCCGTTGGGTCCGACACGCCCCACAAACAAGAGCTGGAATCAGAGATACTTACGCGCGCGGACGCGGTGGTTGCCGACAGCATCGCGCAGTGCGTTGCGCGAGGAGAGATTTTCAAGGCGCTTCAGACAGGCGGGATCGTAGGTGAAGAGCTGGTCGAGCTGGGCGATGTGATCGCCGGCCGCGCCGCCGGGCGGACATCGGACAATCAGATCACGGTGGCTGATCTCACCGGCGTGGCCGTACAGGATATCAAGATCGCAACGGCGGTGTATGACGCCGTTGGATGATCTCGACGAGGAGAATAACAATGGAAGCGACACGTTTTCGCGTGACGTTTGAGCGTGTGGGGATCGGCGTTGTGGCTATAGCGGCGACGATCATCGGTTTGGGTGGAGTGGTCGACGCGTTCTCACAAACGGCACCAAAAGCCCCAGACGCCGCGAAGTCTTTTTTCGCGGCAAACGTCGGCAGCATCCTCGAAGAGTACGCCGAATTACTCGCCATTCCCAATCGGGCCTCAGACGACAAAAACATACGCCGAAACGCCGAGTGGATACGAGACGCGCTCGATCGGCGTGGAGTGCGGGTGGAGCTCCTCGAGGTCGCCGGTGCGCCGCCGATCGTGTACGGTGTCCTCGAGGCAACGAGCCCCGGCGGACACGATCGAACAATCGGCGTGTACGCGCACTACGACGGCCAGCCCGTTGTGTTGGAAAAATGGAAACAGTCTCCGTGGGAGGCGACGCTGTACACGCGCGCGTTGGAGGCCGGCGGGCAACCGAGACCGTTTCCAAAGGACGGCGAGCCCTTCGACAGAGAGTGGCGGCTCTACGCGCGATCGGTCTCCGACGACAAAGCGTCGGTCATGTCGTTGTTGGCGGGGATAGATGTGCTGCGGGAAGCCGGAATCGCAATCGGGTCGAATCTCGTGTTCTTTCTGGAGGGAGAAGAAGAGGCGGGGTCGCGTCATCTGGGCGACTTCATGGACCGGTACCGCGAAAAACTGGACGTAGACGTGTGGCTCATCTTTGATGGGCCCACGCACCAGAGCGGTCGCCCGCAGTTGGTGTTCGGCGTGCGCGGGGTGACTGGGTTGGATATCACCGTGTACGGCGCCAACCGCTATCTGCACAGCGGTCACTATGGCAACTGGGCGCCCAACCCGGCGATGATGATGTCGCAGCTACTGGCTTCGATGAAGGATGAAACCGGGCGAGTGACGATCGATGGTTTCTACGATAACGTAGCGCCCGTCGAGCCAGCTGTGGTAGAAGCCGCGAAGACGATACCGCCCATTGACGACCAGCTGCGCGAGACGTTTGGTTTGGCGGCCACCGAGGCCAACAATGCGCCCTACCTCGATAGGATGATGTTACCGTCGCTCAATGTCCGCGGTTTCGAGAGCGGTGCCGTGGGCGCGAGGGCGCGTAACGTCATACCGCCCACCGCGTCCGTCTCAATTGACATCCGCCTAACCAAGGGGAACGATCCCGACCGCATGAAAGCAATCACGGAGGCGCACATCGTCAAACAGGGATACTACATCGTCCGCGACGAGCCGACGCAGGCGGAGCGTCTTGCGCACCCGCGAATCGCCCGGGTCAATCCGAGGGGGGGATACCGGGCCGTGCGCACGGCGATGGACCTCCCGGTCGTGGACTGGATACAAGAGCGGGCGCGCGCGGCGGCGGGCGA
>CBDVBX010000335.1:0-2512 GCA_965372335.1 uncultured bacterium
GATCGAGATTCAAATAGCCGCTGAGTTACCGTTGCTAGACTGAGAAAGCTCACATAACCGAGGCCGAGATTCAAAGCGCCACCACTGGGGCCAGTATGGCCGAGTGACAGCTGGATAGTTTCTTGCTCGCATCTGTCAAGGTGACTTCTCAATGACAAAGTCATGCGTATGGCCGCTCGCGGTGGACCTGACCTGTACTGAACCGCCGCCCTCGATCGTCTGAAGCTGTTGCTGCGTCAGGCTCACCGAGTGCGTGTGTCCGGCATCCGATGACGTGGTGTAAGTACGGCCGCCAGCGGGCGGATTGGTCAGGTCGCTGTTGGGAACACACACGGTGTGGACGTGCCCGCCGCTGTTGCTCCCGGTGGAAGATACCCCCTGACACGCTCCTGTATTCCCCCCGTTACCCGTGGACGTAGGCGAGTCATCGTCCGAGCATCCCACCAGCGGTATCAGAATCAACGTGGCAAACGTTCCCTTCAAGAACTCTCGTCGTGTGTTCATATTCGATCCTCCTTCGAAAATTCGGCTCGAGGGATTTGTCGTTTCTCGAAAGCGTCGCTTACACCGCTTCCGGCCGGTTCAATACCAGAGGTGGAGTTGTAAGAATAAGTCGGTATCGCTGCCCTCTTTCGTAGTGGGTATCAGCGCACGAAGCCGCCCGTCCAGGGTTACACCGGGGACGACGATCACCTGTCCGCCGATTTGAATGCGATGGGATTCGTCGTCTTTGACCTCACGGTCGGGATCGGCCCAGTCGTAGGCGATGAGGAAGTTAATGCCGTTGAACGCCAGCCAGTTGAGCTCCTGATAAGCGGCGGCCTTCTCCGACTCCAGACCGCTGGCCCGCTGAAACGTGCCGTAGTCGAATTCCGCCTGGTATGCGATGGGTATGCGGCGAAAATAGTGCCAGGGGTTGATCGAACCCCACACACCAAATGTCGATGTATTGCCGCCCTCGTCGACAGGTCGTCTCCGCCAAAGACCGCTGCCCCCAAACGACCACCCCATGTCACGCCACCCGAGGTTCGCCGCCGCTCCCCATCCGTCGTCGTGGTCGAAGATATCCCACGCGTCCGGCGTCCGAGTCCGCGACGCCATCCGAAACCACGATACATTGATCACCGGGTAATTCGGAGCCGCACCCACTTCCACACCGGTTACCCTCGACTCCGGTAGCGCCCCGTCCAATTCGAACTCACGGCGGATGCGAGAGGTGTGGTCGTCCAAGCGCAGACCAAACGCGGGCACAAATCGGCCCGCTTTGACGTACGCCTGGTAGGGAGCCTCGTGCAACATGAGTAGGGCTTCCCTCAGGTACGGCGAGTGGTCGTCGTCAAACGTATCGGAGTAGCCGCTGGGTCGCCCCCTGGCGCCCACGTTGGCGAACAGGGTGACGTGTCGGACGGGGTGGAGCACCGACGACACGTCGGCCTGCATGGGAAACACGAGCGCGGTGCCGGAAAGGAGCGTTGCCAACCGGATGTCGAAACCAACGCGAAACACCGGGTCGGCGCGCAACCCGCCGTAGCGGCCCTGCCAGTATCCGTACCTCGTTGGCTCGCCGGCGGGCGTGCCCCACGACCAGCGATCGTCGACGGAGTCTGCGTAGGCAGAGACCTGTTCGTATGTGTCAGGGCCCAACGGCAAGGTGTGCGTGTACGTGGTGGCGCGGTCGCGGCGGCCCAGGTAGGGTGCGATCCGATCCCAGTCGGCCGTCGGCCGCGGGCTGGTTGCGATCATTGGTAGCGTCGAGCGCCCGTAGAATCGCCCGACGACGTTTCGCATCCCGCCGCCGGCCGGATCGACGTGGCACCCCTGACACGACAGCGTGCACTTGCGCTCGCTGAGCTGGGGGTCGACCCAGTTGTTCGGTGTAACGTGGCAGTTATCGCACGTGCGTCCCGCGCGCGCCGCGTACATCGGGGTGGTCACGGCCACCGGGACCAGAAGCGCTGCACCGGCGAAAACGAACAAGAGGACGACGACGAGGATTTTTACTGAGTGCACGGCGCATCCCCATTCCACCGGAGAAAGACCAGCCGCTCCTCGCTAGACAAACGCGGCCAGGCACCTGGTGGCATCCGGTTTTTCTCGATCACCTGCTCGAACAAGCTGCCGAAGTTCTCGACCACGTTGTCGCATGTAGCGAAAGGTGGATCTTGGCCTCCCTCGTCGTGACAGGGAAGACACTCGCGCTGGATAATGGAATAAACCTGGTCGTAGGTGGTCGTCTGGGGGACGGCGTCGGGATCAACCTCTCCGAGAGGACGGTCTCCGGATGTGCAGCCACACGATACGAGCACCGCCGCCATGGCGATCAACCGGGCGGACGCCGTTAGTAGGCGATTCTGCACAAGATGCCGACGGGTGGTCATCAGGGTCATAGATGTGAGACGAAAGAAACCGGGTCGACCTTACACTTATCCGAGCGCCCGCCCGGCGTCCCGGTAAAGAGGGGCTCTCATCTATAAAGCGATTTTATAGCGCCCCAGGTCGAGGTGCGAGTGGG
>CBDVBX010000336.1:0-2445 GCA_965372335.1 uncultured bacterium
CAGAAATCCCATTTCGGACGTCGACTCGTCATGATATACTTAGGGCTACTTAAGTCCTACTTTGTCTGGAAACAAGGTTTATCACCGTGCCCCGACTTCAGCCCATATCAACAGCCTTGTGGACGCTCCGTGTCACCGCCCTGTTTGTGTGCCTGAGCTCCGCGAGTTCCGCCCAACCGACGGATCCGACCGCTCACTTTGTGCACGAAACCTGGACCGTCCGCGAGGGACTACCGGTGAATGGCATCACACATTTGATCCAGCGGACCGATGGCTACCTGTGGATGTCGACGTACGACGGTCTCGTCCGCTTCGATGGGGTTCGCTTTACAGTCTTCAGCACCGGCAACACGCCGGGGCTACCCAGCAATCGAATTGTCTACATAATGGAAGCCAAGGACGGAGCGCTTTGGATGTTGACCGAGCAGGGGCACGTCGTGCGTTTTCAAGGCGGCGTCTTTGAAAGTTATGGACCCGACGAAGGGCCGGGCGGCGGGGCCACGAAACTCTACGAAGACGAGCAGGGCACCATCTGGGTGGGCACCCGAAAAGGCGTTCGCTATTTCGAAAACGGCGAACTCATCCCATTCGCCGTAGACGTGCTCGACCAGTCCGTTGAGGCGTTGCTGCGTGCGCGCGACGGGGCCTTGTGGGTCGGACTTCGCTGGAACGGCGTGCGGCGGATCAAAGACGGGGATATCACGGCGTTTACCACGAACAACGGCCTGGCCGGAAACGAAGTAACGGCGTTGCACGAGGACGAGCGCGGCGTGATCTGGATCGGCAGCGTCCAGGGCATCAACCGCTTCCAGCACGAACAACTGAGCATACTGTCGCTCGACGGGATACTCGAGCCAGGGCTCCTGGCGGTCGCCGAATTTCTCCGGGCTCCAGGTTCGAGTGTATTGTGGATCGGCACATCGCGCGAAATCTACTACTACGAGAAGGACGAGCTTCACAGGATCGAAGGAAGCGACGGTTCTCTCCGCTTCCCCAATTCGTTCGCGATTGATAAGGACGGCACCGTTTGCTTCTATATGAGTGGACGGCTCTTTCGCAACGGTGAGATCGTCCACGAGTTCCCCCCCGAGACGCCACCGTTGTTCGAGATTCGCGGGGTGCTCCACGATCACGAGGGTAGTATCTGGATCGCAAGTGGCACGCAAGGGCTCCACCGACTGAAACCGTCCGTTTTCAACGTTTACAGTAAGCCCGAGGGCGTCGCGTACGAAAACATCTATCCAATCCTCGAGGGCCGCGATGGCGGCATGTGGTTGGGAACGTGGGGTAAGGGGGTTAGCCGGATCGAAGGTGGTAAGATCACCACGCCGCTGGACAACGGTCTCATCCTGTCATTGTGTGAAGACAGTGCCGGGCGGCTTTGGGTCGGCTCGATGTATGGCGCCCATACGTATCGGATCACCGGCGATTCGCTCGAAAAGACCGGGCGCGCGATCGTCGGGGGTCCGGTCTTTGCGATATACCAGGATCGGTCTGGCTCCATGTGGATCGGTGCGGAGCGAGGGCTCTATCGCGTAGAAAACGATTCCCTGATTCAGTTGACCGGGCGCGGCGGCGTTCCGGCCAGCTACGTGCGAGTCTTCCATGAGACCCGAAACGGCTCGCTGTGGATGGGCACGAACGGCAGCGGCCTCGGACGACACCGCGATGGGCGCTTCGACAAATTCACGGAGAAGGACGGCCTGTCGAGCAACCTCATTCGCGCGGTTTACGAGGATCAGGAAGGCTACTTGTGGGTGGGTACCGAGGGACGCGGTTTGTGTCGGCTCGACCGTCACGGATCAGACGAGCTGTCGACGATAACCGTCACGGTTTACCGGCAAAAGGACGGCCTGTTCGACGAAGTGATCCACCAGATTCTCGAGGACGACAATGGCCGCTTGTGGATGAGCACCAACCGCGGAATCTTCTGGGTACCACGCGAGCAGTTGAATGCATTTGCGGACGGCCGCGCGACTCGCATCGTGTCGACCTCCTACACCGAGCGCGACGGCATGCGAAGTCGCGAGGCCAACGGCGGCATGCAGCCGGCGGGTATCCGCGCTTCCGATGGCCGCCTGTGGTGGCCAACGCAGGATGGTGCCGTCGTTGTCGATCCGTCGCGCATTCAACGCAACAAGGTACCACCGCCGGTCGTCATAGAGGCTCTTACTAGCGACGAGACGTTGGTGGATCACTTGGGAGGCGCCGTTCAATTGCAGGCGAGTCAGCGTGACTTCGAGATCGTGTACACGGCGCTCTCGTTCATGGCACCGGAGAATGTGCGCTTCAAGTATCGGCTGGAGGGTTTCCAGAGCGACTGGGTTCAGGCGTCGAACCGGCGCACGGCGTTTTACACAAACGTGCCGCCGGGCGAGTACCATTTCCAAGTGATCGCCAGCAACAACGACGGCGTGTGGAACGAAACGGGCGCGTCGCTTGCGG
>CBDVBX010000337.1:0-2386 GCA_965372335.1 uncultured bacterium
CTCCACAGGATATTCCCCGCAACCACGCCGGAGTTACGCGTCGTGGTCAACTGGTTCGAAGAGCTGCGGTAGAACCTACTCGGGTGTGTCGAGTCCCTTCATCTTTAATTTCCCTCTTGTCGATCGCACTTGGCCGTATCGCGAGTTCATAACGCTCATGTATCATTGACGCTCCGGACCAAGCGAGAATGGCCTCTCTGAAGAAGCCACTCTCGCCTGGTCGTGTTCCCGGGGATGCCGGACGACGCGACTCCGTCCTACGGCTGAATGGGACACTTGAAATCGTTAGCGGCAACCCTTTGGATAGTCACATCGCCTGCGCTTTCAGCGGCACGTACTTCGGCCTCGGACGTAACCAAATACGGAGTCGTATTCCAGGTCACGGCGTGAAAAGCCCACTTTCCGCCTCGGTAACCCTGATCTCCGGGCGCTACGGCCGCGACGGGCAGTTGTCCGGCTGCGCCGTCCATGATAACGTAGAGATTGTCGGTTCCCATTTGCGGGGCCGCGGCTGGCGGAACCACCGTACGAACTATGGTGCCGTTATAGTACAACTGGCCAAAACCCGGTCTCGCCGTCGCTACACCGGCCATTATCGCGAGCAGCGCGATACCCAGTACGAGCGTCCGTTTCATACGAATTCTCCTTTTGTTGAGGCGTCCAAAACTGCTATGTTGGATCGGTCCCTGTGGGATGGTGCCGATCATCTGTGCCTTGATTACGCACGGCACGTCCACGTGTGACCGTATTCCTTCGAAGAATCTCAGACACCGCCACCCCCGGCGGTGCGTATATACTGAGGAGACCGTGGGTGACCGATCCCGACCGTAACGTTGGTTCCGGCGATTCGAAACACACCGAGAGCGTGTGGGAGGATCGTGCCCTGCTCGAAGGCGTGCGACGTCGTGATCCGGCCGCGCTGGGACGCTTTTTCGACGTGGCGTTTCCCCACGTCTATAGCATTGCATTCAGGCTCACGGGTGACCACCACGCCGCCGAAGATGTGGCACAGGACGTGTTTTTGAAAGTCCACCGCGCCGCCGACCGCCTGGATGTAGATCGCAATCCCAGACCGTGGCTCACGACCATCACGTATAACGCTTGCCGTGACGCCGCCCGACGCGTCAGCGCCCGGCCAGAGCACGCGGTCGACGCCACCGTTATCGGCGAGCGACACGTGAGCACGGAGACGCCCGAAGGCACCGTCCTCAGCGAGGAACGGAGACGGCTCGTCGAGCGAGCACTGCGAGAACTCGATGAGGAATCCAGGGCGGTGGTCATACTTCACGACTACTGTGACGTACCGCACCAGGAGATTGCTGCGATAGTCAATTCGAGCCACGCCGCGGTACGTAAACGGTACTCTCGCGCGCTCGAGCGGATGGCGGAGTTTTTACGAGGACTGAAACAATGACAGATCGTCCAAATAATCACCCGGACGAGGAGACGGTGGCGAAATGGGTTCGCCAGCTCCCGGATGCCGACGCAGATAAAACGTTCCGTGAGCGTTTGCGTGTGGCGTTCGTCAACGGAGAACTCGGTGGGGCCACGGAAGACGCGGATGCCACCGCTAGACGGCCGCGGCCCCGGCGGCTGCGTTGGGTAGTGCCGGCTGTTGCAGCAGCCTTGGCCTTAGCTTTCGTTACAATCACCCTTCTCAATCGCGGACCGCAATTGAGATTGATCGACGCTACAGGCAGCGGCATCGTACGGGTCGACGGACAAACGACCGAACTGGAGAGCGGGCAGGTTCTTGGCCAAGGTGTCCGAATCGACATTCCAGCAGGTGAAACAATCGGTCTTCTCGCCCAAGGTGTTGCGTTGTATGAGGTGACCGGCGGAACACAAATGACCATCCCGCCTACGCCGGGCCGTTGGTTCAATCGTGCGGTTGAGTGCAGTGTGTTTGTGGGTGAACTCCGCCTGAAGACAGGCGCGCGCTTTGCGGGCAGTGTACTGCGCGTGTACACGCCCGACGGTATTGTAGAGGTAACGGGAACGTTACTCTCAATCCAGTGCGACTCCGGTGGAACTTGTGTCTGTGTCCTCGAGGGAATTGCACGAGTCGGTATCGACGAAGACGATCTGGAACCCGTGACCCCGGGAAATCGCAAGATCATGTTGCGCGACGGTACAGTAAAAATAATCCCGGTGAAGCCCATGCACCGCGACGGTGTCCTCGATTTTGACCGGCGCCTTGGTGACCGGATCGACAATCATTAATTGCCTTTTCCCAAGCAAGTTTTCGTGACTTGCCATAGAGCAGCAACGGCGTAAAGAAATGTGAAACAAATTGAAATCACTCGCATATATAAAGTAAAAACAAACCCACTTCACCGGTAATAGAAAATAATACGATAGGGCCGAGTGGCGGTTCTGTAACCGA
>CBDVBX010000338.1:0-2363 GCA_965372335.1 uncultured bacterium
GGCCAGGGCGATCGCCACCAACACCGATGAAGCAGTTACCAAACGCACCACCATCTGAAAACGGCCTTTCTGTTCTGAAGGTCAGTCAACCGGCGATTCAGCAAGATTCAAACCGATAACACAGCGTCGATCGCGGGCTCCTATGAATCGAGCGGTTCAGCCCTGTCGATGGTCATGACAGGGATGCCCAGGTCGTTGATGGGGTATTTCAGATTACAGTTGCGGCAGACCAGATAATCGCCGGCCTTGTCCAACTCGATTTTTTCCTTGCACTTGGGGCAAGCGAGAATCTCGAGCAGTTCCGGCTTGATCACTGGTGTGCTCCTCTGAGCAGGGGGTTACAGGGGCGGGCTGGTCGTATACTCGTCGTATACTGGTCGTATACTGGTCGTATACTGGTCGTATACAATAACTCAGAAACCTGTTCTAAGATAACAAGATAATACATCGGCCCCGCCCGCGCTGTCAAGGCGATTCTTCGAGGAAATGGCCGATCTTCTTGTACTTGTTGAAGCGATTCTCCACCAGCGTTCGTGGATCGATGTGTTCGAGATAGTCGAGCTCCTCGTACAGCACCCGCTTGAGCTCGTCGGCCATCGTCTCCGGATTCCGATGCGCACCACCGGGAGGTTCGTTTATCACTCTGTCGATCATGCCGAGCGACTGAAGGTGATCCGAGGTGAGCTTGAGCGCGTCGGCTGCCTCTTTGACTTTTTCTTGGTTCTTCCAAAGGATCGCCGCACACCCCTCGGGTGTGATAACGGAATATACGGCGTATTCCAACATCAGTATCCGGTCGGTTACGCCAAGCGCCAGCGCGCCCCCGCTGCCCCCTTCCCCGATCACTACCGAAACGATCGGGGTCTCGAGACCGGACATGAGTTTCAGACTCTCCGCAATTGCCTGGAACTGACCGCGCTCCTCGGCGCCAACTCCCGGATATGCACCCGGCGTGTCGATAAGGGTTACCACCGGCAATCGAAACTTTTCCGCCAAACGCATCAACCGTTGTGCTTTCCGATACCCCTCGGGGTGCGCCATTCCAAAGTTGCGGTAGATGTTCTCCTTGGTGTTCCGGCCCTTCTGCTGTCCAATGACCATAATGCGCTTGTCTACCAACGTCATCAAGCCGCCGACTATGGCTGGGTCGTCGGCGAACGAGCGATCGCCGCGCAATTCGGTGAAGTCATCGGTCATGTAGTTGATGTAATCCAATGAATATGGACGCTGGGGGTGCCTGGCGAGTTGGACCTTCTGCCACGCGGAGAGTTTGGAGAAGATCTCGCGGCGAAGTTTGTCGGCTTTGTCGGTGAGCCGGTCGACTTCGTCGTCGACGGAGACGTTTTGAACCGACGCGAGGTGTTTGAGCTCGGCTATCTTGTCCTCCATCTCGATCACGGGCATCTCGAACTCAAGGTACTGGCGCCCGGCCATGGTCCCAGGATTGATTCCGTCAGCCAAGTGTCCTCTCCCGCGTTGCGGTCAAAAGAAGTCGACGAAGGCGATCTCGAACTCGCGTCCGACTCGCCGTTGGGGTCTGAAATTCCGAGTCAGGTCTCTAAAGATTAGCATCATTGCGAGGTTTTCGCCATAGGTTACGCGAATGGCCCCATCGAGGTAAATGCCGCCCCCACCGAAAGAATCGATGTCGGTGTTGTCATCTAGTGCACCATCGAAATCTAGGATCAACTCGAGACCGTGGATGAGGTTCCAGTCGATGGCGGCAAACACGTTTGGGCCTTTGTCGTCGTCTCGCGTCTCCAGCGTGTAGTTGAGTCCACCGTGCACGGACAGGTACCCAACGGGGATTTTCCAATTCCGGCTGAGTACTGCGTAGAAGCCTTTGGATTTTCGCTCGTAACGTTCGTCGTCCTCGAGGTAGGGCCCAGTCCCTTGGGAATTAAAACCGAGGGCCAACGCGGGGTGGCTTTCCTCTTCGATCAAACGGAGGCGGAACTGAAATCCAACCTGGTCGTTGACCTTGATGCTCTCGTAGGAGAACACCTCCTGCATACCAAACGACACGCCGAGGTGTAGGCGGTTGCGTATACCGACGCGCAGGCCGAGCAGTATGCTGCTCTCGGGCCCGATGCGCCCCTGGATGTAGTACTCGCCGTGACCCAATATCCCCGCCGTCGGCGAGTCCACCATGTAAATCGGCTCCTGCAACCCGGCCAACACGTCTCCTCCCATCACCACCCCACCAACGCACGTGATCACAGCTGCAATTATCGCAAATTTCATACTCATCTTTCGTGCTTTGGGGCCAACCGACCGCTCCTTTCGTGGTTCCCGGGCGCATAGCTGCGGGGGCACTCCCGCTCGGGCAGTGCTCGCTAGCCGCCCTTAATCATTGATATGCG
>CBDVBX010000339.1:0-2114 GCA_965372335.1 uncultured bacterium
GTCGTGTTTGGCGCCGGCGGCGCGTTGATCAAAGGGAACACGGTGATTAACAACGCCATGGGTATCACCGTGGAGGCATCGAACACGACCGTGAGTCACTGCAACTTGGAAAACATTACTTGCGGCGGGATCCTTGTTGGCCACGTGTTCAATATTGTCAGCGACGTGCTCATTTTTCACAATTATATATCCAATTTTGGTTGTAACGGCGTGAGTCTTACCAACGCGGACGACGTGGAGGTGGTGTTTAATACGATAACCGAGTCACGTGGATACGGGATAGCGGTCAACGTGCAGGAGGAAACACATTTGGTGAAGATCAAGAACAATTCGATCTCCAAAGGGAGTTCATCGGCGATATGGATAACGGGCGGCCAGGCGGAAATCAACGGGAACACAATCGTGTGTAACGTACGGGGCGTATACGTGAGCACCAACCAGCTCATCGACCTCCGCTGGAACAGTTGGGACCACGATCCCCCCACTATAAGCCCCGGTCGCGGCTTCTACGAAGATGGGTGCGACGGGTTTTTTGATATCTGTTATCAGCGCGACTACGCGGGCACACCGGAACCCTTGTATCAGCCCCACGGCGGCAAGGGTAGTTGTCTCATAGCCATTGTTCCGTGGCCATCGAGTTCGCCGCCGGCGCGATGATTACGAGTCCAAAAACAGCGGTTTGAAAAGCGGAAGGAATATCCGTGCCCCTAAACCTCGACTACATCCGCTCTCAGTTTCCTGGCTTGGACACCGACTGGGTATTTTTCGACAACGCCGGCGGGTCGCAGACGCTCTGGTCCGTGATCCGCCGTATCGGCGAGTACTATCAGACGTCCAACGTTCAATTCGGAGGGTCCTACGACCCCTCGCGCCTGGCCGAAGAACGCGTCGCCGGCGCCGTGGAGGCGATGGCTGCTTACGTAAACGCCTCCGATCCCGCAGAGATCGTGCTGGGCCCATCGACGTCGATGAATATGCGTATCCTCTCGCTCTGTCTCGCCGAAACGTTCGAGCTCGGCGACGAAGTGATTCACACAGACCTCGACCACGAAGCCAATATCGGCCCGTGGTCCGACCTGGAGAGTCGCGGGATGACGGTGAAGTCGTGGCGCGTCAATCCGGATTCGTGGACGCTCGAGATCGATGATCTGAAACAACTGCTAACCGATCGCACGCGTCTGGTCGCGCTCACGCACGCCTCCAACGTGGTAGGGACGATCAATCCGATCAAGGAGATTGCCCGCGTTGTTCACGATGCCGGCGCGATGATCTGCATCGACGGCGTGGCCTACGCGCCGCACGCACGAATCGACGTGCGCGATCTCGACGTCGATTTCTACGGCTTCAGCTTCTACAAGGTCTACGGACCGCACTACGCGCTCCTTTACGGCAAGCGGGAGCACCTCGAGCGTATACCCGGCATCAACCATTATTTCCTGAGGGACGAGGTGCCGTACAAATTCCAGCCCGGCAACGTAAACTACGAGCTGACGTATAGTCTGATGGGTTTGTGGGACTACCTGAGGGGATTCGCGCTGGAGCACCAGCGGTACGATCTAGACGACGACCGGCCCGGCCAACTCGCCTTCGTTTTCGACGCCATCGCCGAATACGAACAAGTGCTCGCCTCACCGTTGATTGACCTGTTGAAGGCCACACCGAAGGTGCGCATCATCGGTTTGCCGACCGCCGACCGGTCGCAGCGAATGCCAACGATCTCGTTCGTCGTCGACGACAAGCGCAGCGACGAAATCACGCTCGCTGTCGACAAGCACAAGATCGGCATTCGCTACGGCGACTTCTACGCCGCCCGCCTCATCGACACCCTGGGCTTGCGCCCGAAAAACGGCGTCGTCCGCGCAAGCTTTGTTCATTACAATACGCTCGACGAAGTGAATCGCCTCGTTGATGTCCTCGATAGTGTGCTGTAAGGAGATATTCGTCCTGCGGCCAATTCAGGACCGGTCTACATCACCGGCGAGATCTGGGCGCTCGCGTACGACGGCGTGAGTCCTGCGGTTCAGTTACCCACTGCTACGCTTCGCGCGTCCGCCCGTAGCGCGGGCATGTCTGAGCTGGTGAGGCTTTTGAGATAACCGACCAAGGCGGCAATC
>CBDVBX010000340.1:0-2112 GCA_965372335.1 uncultured bacterium
GGACCCATCGTATACACGGGAGATCTTGTGAATCACATAAAACTTTCAAAACGGGCGGCCAGCATCCACCCGTCTTCGACCCTCGCCATCTCCGCCAAGGCCAAACAGATGAGGGCCGAGGGTATAGACGTCGTTGGATTCGGCGCGGGTGAGCCCGATTTCGACACCCCGGATTACATCAAGCAAGCAGGAATCGCGGCCATTCGGGATGGCAAAACAAAATACACACCGACGTCTGGAATACTGGAACTCAGGGAAGCCGTAGCCAGGAAGTTCGAGTTGGAAAACAACATCCCAGCGGATCCTTCTCGGGTAGTGGTGAGCTGCGGTGGCAAGCACTCGATGACCAATGTCTGCTTGGCACTACTCGACCCAGGTGACGAGGCAATAATTCCCGCTCCCTACTGGGTCAGTTACCCAGAGATGGTCAAGATCGCGGGCGCCGACCCCGTCATCGTTGAAACGACCGAGGAGGCCGGTTTCCTGATTACGCCGGAAGCTTTGGAGCGCGCGATCACGCCCAAAACGAAATTGTTTTTCCTGTGCAGTCCGTCCAATCCCACCGGCGTGGTGTACCACAGAGAAAAACTCGAGAAGCTCGCGGCGGTGCTCGAGAGGCACAACGTTTTTGTGATTTCCGACGAAATTTACGAGAAGCTGATTTACGACGATGCCGAACACGTGAGTATCGCTTCGTTTTCCTCCGCCATGGCCGAACGAACGATTACCTGTAATGGTGTGTCCAAAGCTTTTGCCATGACGGGCTGGCGCATTGGTTTCGCCGTAGGGCCCGCGCCGATCATGAAAGCCATCGCCAACCTGCAATCGCACTCGACCAGCAACCCCACTTCGATCTCGCAGTACGCCACTGTGGGGGCTTTGACCGGGGGCAGCACCGAAGTGGAAGCGATGCGCGTTGAGTTCGAAAAACGGAGAAACCACATGGTCGGTGCACTAAACAGCATCGACGGCATATTTTGTTCGATGCCCGGGGGCGCTTTTTACGCCTTTCCCAATATCACGACGCACCTTGGCAAAGACTTGAACGGACGTACTATCAACACGTCCGCCGACTTTGCGACCGCGCTGCTAGAAAATGAACAGGTCGCGTTGGTACCGGGCATTGATTTCGGCGCCGAAGGTTACCTGCGCTTTTCTTATGCGACCGACATGGTGTCTATCGAAAAAGGCCTGGAGAGATTTGCGCGCTTCTGCGGCAAACTCGTCTAAGCTTTACCCCGGTCAGCGGGATCCGCGAAAGAGAGGTTGAACGTGGAAGATGTGCGCGAGCTTGTCGTGACGGCGATCGACAATCCATACATCAGAGCGACCGCAATCGTCCTCGTCTCACTCGTGGCGATGGTGGTCGTGGATTTTGTCGTGAGTCGCGTGTGCCGCGTTCTCGCCCGCCGGACATCGACCGACATCGATGATAGGTTCATCGACCTGAGTCACCGGCCGGTACGGACTACCATTCTCTTGGTGGGATTGTGGTTGGCGGCGGCGCAGCTCGACCTGCCCGAGCGACCTCAAGCGATGGTCGCGTCGGTACTCAAGACCCTCGGCATACTGGTGTGGACCGCTTTCGCCATCCGGTTCGTGAGCCTGCTTCTGAAAGCCCTCAGTAGTATGGATAGGGTCGACATGGTCGAGACCCGCACCCGGCCGTTATTCGACAACCTGGCGAAGATCGTCTTGATCGCCGGTGCGGTCTATTTTGTTTTTATTTCTTGGAACATCAACGTGTCCGCCTGGCTCGCCTCGGCCGGAATCATCGGGCTCGCCCTGGGGTTCGCTGCCAAAGACTCGTTGGCCAACCTGTTTTCGGGCATATTCATCCTCGCCGATGCGCCTTACAAGATCGGAGACTACATCAATCTCGATTCGGGTGAGCGAGGCGAGGTTACCCACATCGGGCTCAGGAGTACCCGTCTGCTGACGCGGGACGATGTCGAGATAACGGTTCCCAACGCCGTGATCGCCAACGCCAAAATCATCAACGAAACGGGCGGGCCGTCGGCGAAACAGCGAATTCGGATTAAGGTGGGCGTGGCTTACGGTTCCGACGTCGACCTCCTTCGAGAAGTTCTCACCGAGATCGCCACCAATCAC
>CBDVBX010000341.1:0-2062 GCA_965372335.1 uncultured bacterium
GCCCTTAGACCAGCGCAACGAGAGCCCAACGAAATGTCTAGTCCCATTCAGCTTCGCGACTGCCATCCCGCGCCAGCGAGTCTCCGTGACGAGGTGATCGCTGGACTGAGTAAGGCCAACAAAGAACTGCCCTGTAAACTCTTCTACGATCAGCGCGGCTCCGAGCTGTTCGAGCGCATTTGCGTCCTCGAGGAGTACTATCCAACGCGAACCGAAACCAAGATCATGCTGTCGCACGGCAGCGACATGGCAGCGGCGATCGGCGCCAATTGCCTGGTCATCGAATACGGAAGCGGGACCAGTGAGAAAACCCAAGTTCTCCTCGACCATTTGGAAGATCCTGTCGCGTACGTCCCCATCGACATATCCAAAGATCATCTGCTCGAGTCATCGAGGCGGATCGCACGCGAGTATCCCCAGTTGGAGGTAATGCCCGTTTGCGCTGACTACGAACAACCGTTCGAAATACCGCCCCCCATTCGTCCGGCCCGGATCCGCTTGGTGTACTATCCCGGTTCCACCATCGGCAATTTTCACCCGCCCGAGGCCAGGCGTTTTCTGGCGCGAACCGCCAAACACGTCGGGGCTGGCGGCCGACTACTCGTCGGCGTCGACCTCAAAAAGGATCCCGACATTCTCAACCGCGCATACAACGACAGCGAGGGTGTGACGGCCGCGTTCAATCTGAACATCTTATTACGGATTAACAACGAACTGGGAACCCGGTTTGACCCCGATCTTTTTCGACACCACGCTTATTACAACGAGGCGCTGGGCAGGATTGAGATGCATCTGTTGAGCCTCACCCGCCAAACCATTCTCCTCGACGGCCTCGAGTTTAGCTTTGAAGAAGGCGAAAGTATTTGGACGGAATCGTCTTACAAATACGACCTGGAAGAGTTCGCCGCACTGGCCGGGAGGGCTGGATTCGATCTGGTCTCGGCGTGGATCGATGAGGACAAATTGTTCAGCGTGCAGTTGTACGTCGCGCGGGCTGGCGACTAATGCTCGGCACAGCTAATTTTCTAATTCTATAACGGCTTGAATCGCACTCAGTATGTCGTCGGCTTCAAACGGTTTGAACAAGTGAATCGTTCTGGGCTCCTGTTTGACTCGTCGTTCCAACTCCGGTGACGGGTATCCCGTTATCAACACGGTGGCAAGGTTCGGGTTTCTCCGGCGTAGTTCGGCGGCGATCTGCAACCCGTCGAGCGAGTCCTTCAACATCCAATCGATGATCAGCACGTCCGGCGGTTCCCGGTTGGCGATCTCGAGGGCTACCAGCCCGCTGGCCGACGTTTCCACGCTGGCGCCAAGCCGTTCGAGTAACTTGCGCAGAAAGATCCGAAACGGCGCTTCGTCGTCGACGACTAAGATCTTTTTACCGTTCATCCGTTGAATCATCCACCCGTGTGTTTTGGTCATCCCCTAGCGGTAGGCTCACCGTAATGCGGGTGCCCTCTTCGGGCACGGAATCGATGTCGATCGACCCACCATGCTGGTGAACGATCGAGTGCGTCAGACTCAAACCCAGTCCGGTCCCCCCCATGTTGTGTCGCGTGGTATAGAAGGGATCGAACACCCGGTCGATTTCTTCCGGTTTAATGCCTCGACCTCGGTCTTCGAGCACGGCGAGCACGTTACTATCATCCGCTGTGATACACAGGGTGATAGTTTGGCCGGGATCTGACGCTTCGATCGCGTTGTTTATGATGTTGACCAGCACCTGTTCGATTTCCGTCGGGTTGATCACTACCTTCGGAAGGTCTGAGACGATGGTTAGCTCGACAGCCACTTCGTTCGTTTCTGCGTACCCGCGCGTTAGATCGCGAGCACGACGGGCGATGTCGCCCAGTGCGTGCGGTCTTTTGTGTGACTCTTCCTGACGCGAAAACTGCAGTACTGTTTTGACGATACGTCCCGCGCGTTTGGCGTCGGATTTTATCGATCGCAGCGCCTCCTCGACATCCACCGAGTTGTCCAGGGAGTACAACGCCGAGTCCGCCGCCATTAATATCGACCCCAAAGGATTGTTGATCTCGTGGGCGATTCCGGCCGCCAG
>CBDVBX010000342.1:0-1994 GCA_965372335.1 uncultured bacterium
ACAGATGAAGCGGGGGGACTCCCTTATTTTCTGACGCCGGGAGACTCGATCTTGACGTGGCAGAACTTTCTCACCAACCCGACCATACCAACGCTGGTCGCGATCGCGACACCGAGTGCCGGCGTCCCTGTCCCTTTGGCCAGCGCAGTGTGCGGGCTAGTGGCAATCGCTCTTTTGATAGGATTCGTGAAAAAGGACCCACGGCGGAGCCCCCGGACGGTATTATTGACCGCGGCTCTTATGGCTTCTGCTGTTCTGTTGCGGCCAGTCGCGCGCGTAGCCGTGCCAATTCCCGGTGCGGGTGGGATGTCGCAAGAAGAAACGGAGGCGGTCGTGGGTGGTCTTCTCACCAATGTGTATCGGGCGTTCGATTATCGCGACGAGAGCGCCATATACGACACGTTGGAACGGAGCGCGACCGGAGACCTGCTGACGAAGATTTACTTGGAGACTCGCCAGGCGCTGGAACTGCAGAATCAGGGCGGTGCACGGGTAAAAGTCAAGGAGGTCGGGGTGGATTCCGTGGTGGCGAGGCCGCTCGAGGGCAAGAAAGGATTCGTCGCTCAGTGCGCCTGGACGGTGGCTGGGTCCGTCGGACACTGGGGTCACATACATACGCGCCAGAACCGGTACGATGCTGTTTTTACGATCGAGGCAATCGATGGCGTATGGAAGATCACAGAACTCGAACTACTCGAAGAAAAACGAGTGTTGTAACGGCGTTATGATCGAGATACACGGCTTGGAATTTCGGTATGGAGAAGGGGAGTTCTGCCTCCGCGTTCCCAAACTGAAGATCGATCGCGGATCGACGGTCGCCGTCATAGGTCCCAGCGGCACAGGGAAAACGACGCTTCTCAACCTGGTCGCCGGTGTCCTCACACCTAGAGTCGGACGAATCACAACCAACGATGTAGAGGTGTCGGGTCTGGCCGACGCCGCCCGGAGAGATTTCCGCATCAAGAACATCGGTCTGGTATTTCAAGAATTCGAATTGCTGGCATATCTAAACGTCCTCGACAACATTCTGCTCCCGTTTCGAATCAATCCGGCGTTGAAGTTGAATGAGGTTATTCGCGATCGCGCCATCGAACTGGCCCAGGTCGTCGGCATCGGCGACAAGCTTAAGCGTAACGTCAACCGGCTATCTCAAGGCGAGCGTCAGCGCGTCGCCGTATGTCGGGCACTGGTGAGCGAACCCGCGTTGATATTGGCGGACGAACCCACCGGCAACCTGGATCCGTCGAACAAGGACCGGGTGCTGGACATTCTGTTCGACTACGTCACCAAAAACGGAACTACGTTGGTGACCGTTACGCACGATCACGACCTCCTGGATCGATTCCAACGGGTGATCCGGTTCAAGGAATTTTACGCGGACGGTACCGATTCGGTCGGTGGAGAGCCGGACGGGGATCAAAAGGGGGAGACGTCGCGTTGAAGCAGATCCTGTATCTTGCGTGGCGATATCTGGCCTACCATCGCATCAAGACCACGATTTTGATTGTGTCGATCACATTGATCGTCTATGTGCCGGTGGGGCTCAGGGTGCTGGTCGGCCAAAGCGAAAGGGAGCTGACGACACGCGCGGAAGCCACGCCGTTGGTGATTGGGGCAAAGGGGAGTCCCCTCGAACTGGTACTCAATACGCTCTACTTCGAGTCGGACGTGCCAGCGCCGATGCGCAGCGAAGAGGTTACCCGTGTTGCGGAGTCGGGCCTGGCGTGGGTGATACCCGTGTACACTCGCTTCCGGGCACGTAGTCACCCGATTATCGGGACGACGTTGGACTACTTCGAATTTCGCGGCCTCGAGATTGCAGAGGGACGCGCTATGGCGGTCTTGGGCGAATGTGTGCTGGGGTCGGATGTTGCCGGTAAAATCGGCGTCGGACCCGGGGGGCACGTCGTTTCGTCGCCTGAAAACGTCTTTGATTTGGCAGGCGTCTACCCGTTGCGAATGAAGGTAGTGGGTGTACTCGAGCGAACCCACAC
>CBDVBX010000343.1:0-1845 GCA_965372335.1 uncultured bacterium
TCCCGTTGGCAGCAATAATATACGATACGACGGGCCGCGTCCACCCATACGGGTGACGGCTCATCGGCCTGTTTCAGCCAGATTGGACGTGGAAAAGCCGTGACCCGACACAAACTTTCCATCCGATAACGGCGCCGCGCAACTGCGTTGGGTGGGCCGGGCCAGCACGGACCGAAATAGTGCGTGTTGATATGCGGGATAAATCTTTATATACTTCCCTTGACCCCGACCCAGGGACCTTTGGCCGAAGACACGAGCCGCGCGCGGGGCGGGGCGTCCACAGAAGGTGATGCAACATGATGCGAATTTCGATGAAAACCGACTATGGATTGATCGCGCTGAAGCACATGGCGAAGCAGCAGGGCAACGGTCTGGTAAACGCCAAGGAGCTGGCCACCAAATTCAGTTTACCACCCAACCTGCTCGCGAAGATTCTACAAAGCCTGTCGCAAAGCGGTATTATAGAGGCGCAAAAGGGCAGCGGGGGCGGATACCGGATGGTTAGAAACCCTTCGGAGGTGACCCTGACCCAGATCTTCGAGTCGATCGAGGGTCCGATACACATGATCATGTGCTCAAGCGCCGACGGCAGTTGCACGGTGGAAGACAGCTGCACCGTACGATCCGGCCTGGTGGCCCTCGAGCGGAAATTTGCCGAGTTTTTCGACTCGGTCACGCTGGCGGATGTATAGCAGGATCGCTACCCGTACGTATTCTCCCCATCAACTTCCATTGACAGTTCCAACAGACGACGGGATTGCCGCATGTTTGCCGACACCTACAAAGCCGACGGCGTCGTTCTGAAGAATTGGTTCGGGGTTCAGTACCCAGAAGCGTTCATCCATCCGGCCGACGAGTACCGCGCGCTCACATCGACGGCCGCCCTAATCGACCTGTGTCACTGGGGTGTCCTTCGTCTCACCGGCGATGATGCGGTACGGCTGTTGAACTCGCTTACCACCAACGACGCGGCGTCATTGGGCACCGGCGGCGGATGCCATTCGGCGCTCACCACCCTCAAGGGTAAACTGCTGGCCGAGCTGTACGTCCTCCGGCGCGAAGAAGAGCTCCTTGTCCTGGTCGCACAGGGTGACACGCGCATGGTAGCCGATACGATCAAAAAGCACATCATCGCCGACGACGTCGACGTCGCGGATGTGTCGGCCGATACCGCTGTTTTCGCCGTCGAAGGACCGAAGTCACGCTCGGTGCTGTCGCGGTTATTCCCCAGCCAACCGATCCCCGACGAGCGCTTACGGTTTGATGACAACGACTGCCTGGGTACACCGGTCACGATCGTGCGCAATTCGGTCGCCGGGGAGAGCGGCTATCATCTCATCGTTCCTGCGGCCAACGCCCGGCGTGTTCGTGACTACCTGATACAATCGGGACGAGCGGATGACATGTCGCTAATCGGCCGCGTCGCGTGGAACACGCGCCGCGTGGAAGCGGGCCTCCCATGGTGGGACGCCGACGTGACCGGCGGGGAAAACTTCCCCAAGGAATGCAGGCTGGACGGCGTGGTGAGCTATACGAAAGGGTGTTTCCTGGGACAAGAGACGCTGGCGCGCATGCACCATCGCGGGCACCCGAACTGGCTGCTGGTGGGGCTGACGCCGCGCGCCGATCTCCCCGGCCTGGAGACACATCAAGACACCTGGCCGGACGTCTCCCATACGCTCCCGGTCAACGCACCGCTGTTCGCCCCCCCCGATCTCGACAAGCAGGCGGGACGACTCACCTCACCGGTGTTCTCGCCGAAACTACAGAAGCCGCTTTCGCTCGGCTACGTCCGCACGGCCCTCGCCGAACCCCGCACCGAGCTCGTCCTCCGCACCGACGACC
>CBDVBX010000344.1:0-1601 GCA_965372335.1 uncultured bacterium
GTCAATCTGTAGAAGTAAACACCGCTGGGGACAATCTGCCCGCGTTCGCCCCTGCCGTTCCACCACACTGTTTTGGTTCCGGAGACATTCTCGTTATCCAATAGCGACACGACTGTTCTGCCCACCACATCGTAAATCACCAAGGAAGCCACGCCGCCGGGTGGCTGCACGGAAAACCGAATCATGGTTCGCGGGTTGAACGGGTTGGGTACGTTTTGCTCGAGCGATAGTGATGCCGGCAAGGCGCCTCCGACGGCGATGGGGAATCCACGGGTACCCGCCAAGTCGGCCATCAGCGCGACGGCCACCCGGGTCGAATTTTCGGCCAAAAGCGGGCTGTTGTAGCTCAATCCGATCGTGTCGGCTATGGTGTGGACCCACGGACTATACTGGTCGGTGTCCTCGTACAAGCTGATGGCGTCGAATCCGTGGTCCCAAAACGACTGCTGGTCACTCCCGGAGCCGAACGGATAATTACCGTCCACCACCGGCAATCCAGGCACATAAACTGCGGCGGCTGCCATTGCCCGGTCACGTATCCACGTCGAGGAACCGTTCTTGACAATATCCAGATCCAGTATATCTCCGCCCTCGAGGTATCCGATCATATCGACGTTGACCATGGCGAATATGTCGTCGCCGTTGGCTGCCGCTTGCGACGCGTAGAATTCGCTGCCCTGGAGCCCCTGTTCTTCGGCGCCGAACGCAATAAACACGATCGTCTTGTCAAAAGTGTAGCTACTCATAATCCGCGCGCACTCCAGCACGCACGCGGTCCCCGACGCGTTGTCGTCGGCACCGGGAGCGATGAATGCTTCGTTACTCACCGAATCGTAGTGGCCCCCAATAATTACGTACTGTTGCGGCTGGGTCACTCCCAGCCTTACAGCTACAACGTTGTCCTTGTTCATTGGGTCAAAATTTTGAAAGTAAACGCTGTCGAGGCCGAAGGATTGGAATTGTGCGAAGATCCAATTGGCGGCGGCCTGACAACTGTCGTGACGTGCCGTGCGTGTAACGAAATCCTGTAGACGCTGGACAGTCGCGTCGATCTCCGCAACCGACACGGCATCCACCATCGCCTGGATCAACGAGTCGGCCTGCGCAGGCGCGCGATGGGGAACTAACAGTTCGACGGTCCGTGACAGTCGCACCGGCCGCAAAAACACGCGAGCGATATCAAAACCCACACCCGGCAACATCTCGGCCGCAGCGGCCGGCGACTCGACCAGAAAGACCGAGCCGGCGCTGTAAAGAATACGGCCATACCTTGATAACTCGCCGGTTCCCGGCGTTCGAAGCGGGGGGACGCGCCGCAAGGGGAAGACGGTGTAGTAAGATTTCCCCTCGATTGTGCCGTCCACGACGGTGTAGTCGATGCCCAGTCGATCGAGGTTTTCCAAAGCACCGGCGTCGGCGACCGCGATTTGCCACGAACCCATATCGCGGACGATCATGGCCCCTGCCTGGGACAGACGGTCGGGAGAGACGGATGACGGGCGATCCGATACGATCAGAGCGCCCCCGCGCTGAGCGCCGGATGCGGGCGCAGCAATCGCCCAGAGAGCGATCATGACAGCCACAAGCGCGCAAATTCGCCC
>CBDVBX010000345.1:0-1589 GCA_965372335.1 uncultured bacterium
TCTGGAAGT
The DNA here is from genome assembly GCA_965372335.1 of uncultured bacterium. Lineage (GTDB taxonomy): Bacteria > Krumholzibacteriota > Krumholzibacteriia > WVZY01 > JAKEHA01 > CBDVBX01. Next base: position 10 of record CBDVBX010000345.1, read on the forward strand.
GAAGAAAGGATCAGTCGATGGCGTTCGAAAAGCGGCTGGGAGTGTTCGTCAAGGTGCCGGAACCGGGTACGGTCAAGACGCGGCTGGTTCCGCCGCTCACTGCCGAGGAGGCGTGCCGGTTGTATACGGCGTTTCTGGACGACCTTTTCGCCCGTGTGGGGCGACTGAGGCGGGTGCGCGGAACGGTATTCTATTCGGGAGAGTCCCCGGATAAGTTAGCAGACGTTATCCCTGATGGTTACAATGTTTGTCCGCAGCGTGGCGGGTCGTTGGGCGAGCGGCTTCAGGCCGCATTCCAGACGCTTCTCGAGGGCAACGATCGGCTGGCGTTGATTATCGGGTCGGATAGTCCGGACATTCCTGTCCAGTATGTCAAAAGGGCCTTTCTCAAACTGAAGCACAAAGACGTCGTTCTGGGGCCGGCCTGCGACGGCGGCTATTATATGGTCGGTCTCAAGTCGCCCGCGCCGGAGCTGTTCAACGACATCGACTGGGGCGGACCGACCGTGTTCGAGCAGACGCTCGAACACATATACCAAAGTGGGCTCACGCTTTCGATCATGCCGCTGTGGTACGACGTAGACACGCCGGCATCATTGAGTTTGCTCGCAACCATGATTCGCGCCCGGCGGATCGAAAGAAGCGGCCGGCTGCCCGCCACCGAAGCCGTCTTGGCCGAAATCTTGGCTTCCGGGTCGTAGTCAGCCCCCACCCCTGCACCGGCTTTTCTTCAAGGAAACATTCGCGGTGCGTTTGACGCGAACTTGCTCAGCGCGTCTCCGAGGTGGTGGACGTCCCCGAGCAGGTCGATACGCGGCTTGTTCATCGGGAAGGTCACACGCGTGATCGATCCGTTGCGGATTTTAAAACGCCAGATGTCGTCCAGTTTCATACCGAGAAGGCTGGTGAGGTAGCAGCAAATCACTCCGCCGTGGACGAACACCGCGATGGTCGTGTCTCCGAACTCGTCGCGGACCGAGTCCATTGTTCCTCTCACCCGGCGTCGAAATTGCCGAATCGACTCCCCCCCGGGGATTCGTAGACGGCTCGGCTGCTCGAACCACAGCTTGACCTCATTGGGGTACGCCTTTCGGATCTCGGCCGCGATTTTTCCCTCCCAATCCCCCAGGTGAATCTCCCGCAATCCGTCGCGCGTCACGAATGGGAGGGTGCCGTCGAGCGCGATGCGGGCGGTGTCAACAGCACGAGCCAGAGGACTGCTGACGGCCGCCTTGATACCGGCCTTTTCGAGCCGAGTGCCTAACCGCCGCGCCTGTTCACGGCCCAATTCGCTCAGTTGGGATTCGGTGTGTCCCTGAACGCGCCCGTCGCGATTGTGATCCGTTTCGCCGTGTCTGATTAGATAGATAGTCTGCATTTCATACGCGCGGGTTGATGCTGAAAACGACGTATACAATAGAGAAAGCCCGCCGCCGAATCAATGGCTATTCCGGTACTCCTACCGCCTCGGTTTGGTCACGTTCGCTCTCTTCGATGCTCACTCGCGCCTTATGTAACCCGTCATGTGCCGCCTGCCGTAGACTTCCTCGGCCGTAAAGTCGCTGCAGCCGCGCTCACTC